>NZ_JBALQL010000033.1:0-13032 GCF_036964885.1 Bacillus sp. JJ1122
TAAAATCATGACAAGATGATTCCACTGTCTTTCATCTTAATATATATATTTTTGGATAATATTTTCATGATAGCCATAAAGCTTGTATGTATTCTTTTTTGCATGACAAGTACATGCCTTGCACTGCACATTTTACCTATAAAAATCCTGAATGTCCATTAAGGACAAGAAGTATTGAATATTTATCTTTAATTGTGTAGTATCTTAAGTATTGCTTTGTATCCTTTTTCGTCAAAATTCGTTATTATATGGATAGAATTTCTACTTTTCTACAAGATTCTTTTATTATACATGTCAAGATTATTATTTGACAACTTATCGAACTTTAAATAAGCAGGTGATGATTTATGAAACGTTCCCTTAAGTGGCTTGCTGTATTGACCACGATTGGAATGCTTTTTGTTTTGCTCGGAGGAGCACTTGTAACTAAGACAGATTCAGGCATGGGATGCGGCCGATCCTGGCCGCTATGTAATGGAGAATTTGTTCCGACTGATATTACACCGGAATTAATCATTGAACTTGCACACAGGCTTGTTTCCGGAAGCGTCGGTATTATGGTCCTGGCTCTGTCAATATGGACATGGAGGACAATCGGCCATATTCGTGAAACAAAGTTTTTATCGGTATTATCGTTTTTCTTTTTGATGCTTCAGGCATTGATTGGCGCAGCAGCCGTGAAATGGGGTCAATCTGATTTTGTATTGGCGCTCCATTTCGGCATTTCCCTCATTTCATTTGCTGCTGTTCTTTTATTGACCATGCTTATTTTTGAAGTCGATAAAAAATTCCAGGCCGAAAAGCTTGTGATTGATAAGAGAATGAAATTTCATATCATCGGGCTTTCTGTATACAGCTATATGGTCGTATATACAGGTGCACTAGTAAGACATATGAACGCCAGCCTGGTTTGCAAAGACTGGCCATTATGCACCAATGAAGGTCCTCTGCTTCCGACTAATATTTACGAATGGGTCCAGATGGGCCACAGGGCGGCAGCCGGATTCATTTTTATATGGATTGCCTATGTCACCTACCTGGCAATTAAAAATTACAAGGATCAGAAAGTATTGTATTGGGGCTGGATTATTTCTTTCATTCTTGTATCCCTTCAGGTAACTGCAGGCTCAATGATCATATTTACAAGACTTAATCTATATGTTGCATTAGCACACGCATTCTTTATTTCTGTCCTGTTTGGTGTATTTAGCTACTTTATTCTACTTGTTTCCAGAAGCAAGAAAAACGCGGCAAATATCCAAAAGGATAACCCGGTGGATCTACCGCCTGCCACAGCAAAATAAAAAGCTGCAGCTATTGCTGCAGCTTTTTTTTAATTTTTATGATCTAAATTTAAATGTGTTCTGAGTTACGATTGAAGGCTTAGGATTTGGCTCGGCAGTTTTATCCTTCTTGTACTTCTCTTCGTAATTAACAAACATCGAAATGTTCACGAGAATTCCAGTAGCTATCGCCAACTGCAGCAGCGAAGATCCTCCATAGCTTACAAACGGCAGCGGTACTCCAGTTAACGGTATAACACCGGAAGCTCCCCCTAAGTTTATGAAAGACTGAATGCCTATCATGCTGGAAATTCCAATTGCCAGCAGGCTGCCAAATGGGTCCTTGCACCTCAAACCTATAAATATTCCTTTTAAGACAATAAAAGCGAGACTCACTAATACAAACCCTACTCCAAATATACCAAGTTCCTCGGAAATAACCGCAATGATAAAATCTGTATGCGGTTCTGGCAGATAGCCTAGCTTTTGGACACTTTCCCCAAGTCCAAGCCCCTTCAGACCACCTGAACCGATCGCATAATAAGAGTTCGCGAGATGGTATCCGGAATCCTTTTCATCTGTAAAAGGATTGCTGTACGCAGTAAAACGCTCGATTCTCGTTTTCGAGAAAATTTCATCCTGAAGCAAAAGAACTAATGGGATAAGAAAGACCAACCCGATAAGGATCAGCTTAGAAATATTTTTCAGGTTCATTCCTGAAGAAAAAATAATCGTTGCCGCAATCGCAAAAATGATGGCGGCTGTACCAAAGTCCGGCTGAATCGCTACAAGGATGCACACCAATACCAGATACACTAGAGGAGGCACAACGCCTCTATTAAATTCATTTATGTACGATTGCTTTTTTGCATAAACAGCAGACAGATAAATGATTACGCTCAGCTTAGCAAATTCCGAAGGCTGGACACTTCTCGCACCAATTTCGAACCAGCTGAGGGCATTATTCGTTACCTTCCCAAATAGGAATAGAGCAGCAAGCCCGCCTAAAATCAAGCCGACCATCGGCAAGAGAATTTTTGTGCTTTTTATTGCTTTATAAGGAAAGAAAGCAGTAAACACAAACAGAATAGCTGATAGAGTTAGATTTAATTTCTGTTTTTGATAAAAGAAGTCGCTGGGATAATCATATCGTTGGATGGCAGTGACCATGCTGGCACTGTAAACCATGACAAGTCCGAACAAACATAGGAGCGTAATTACAATGATCAATGAATAGTCATATGATTTCAGTATTTTTTTTAACATCGTCTCTTCCCCATCTTCTAAGTTGTTTTATCTATTCTACTATAAGTTGAAATATCCTGCCTTAGTTTAAGTAAAAGTTCGTGAAAACTTAAAACATCTTTAAACTATGTCATATGGGAGTAATTAAAATAAGCGGATCTTTCATTTCATGAATACATAATCACAAAAAAACTCAAACAATCATTTCGGACTGTTTGAGTTTTTATGAATTTATTTTCTTAACGAAGCCTCATGCAGTGCAGAAAGTTCTCTTTCCAATTGGCCAAGAATAACTTTACCGTCCGATTCTTCGATTAAGCCGAGTCTGACTGCAAAATCTATTTCTCTTGATAAGCCGAACATTTGCGTATCCAAAACCTCTTCATAAAGAGGACATTGAGGCATTGTCAGGTTATCCATTTGCACCTTGATCAGCTTTAAAATTTTATCAGCGTCAGCCTTTAGTAAGGCATGGGCTTTTTCCTGATGGTTTATTATCATATCAGACGCCAACTTGATCCCCCCGTTTCCGAGCGATTACCCGATCCTATCTTTAAATTTTACCCTTAAGCCACCAAAAATGCAAGAATATTAAGGATTCAGAAATTATTGGATACAAGCTGAAACACCAGTCAGAATGACATTTTTTCAATTTATCGATATACTTAGGAAAGAAGATGTCTAATAGCAGGAGGAACATCATGGAAACTATTATCCCTATTAAAGGCAAAGTAAAATACAAGATCACATTAGATCCAGGAGTCTGGATATTTGACGACCGAAAAGTTGATTTGAATACATATTTCCAGCAAGAACAATCACAAATCAGTGATCTTGAAGAATACACCAAGTCCATCTCTAAACATTGGGACCGTGAAATTATGGAAGGTGCTGTATATCCCCCAACATTAAAGACAGAAGTTAAGTTCCAAAAGGAAAAGGTGCTGACAGGTACCTTTGGCATCCCATTCAAGCCATTTCTTGAGAATGCTGAGCCTGAATCCGATGCGAAGTATGTTCTTATTGAATGTGGCATGGAGGAAGAGGTTAAACTTACTTTATCAGAAGCTTCTAGGCTTGTTTTGGGGTTTTCAAAAGACGGTAAGCCCTTAACGGAAGATGGCCCATTACATGTTTACTATCATGACGGCTCTAATTCGGAAAATCCAATCAAAAAAGTGACTGGATTTACAGTTGAATAATATGTATGGGTTAACCGAACGGGCATCTTTATCGATGCCCGTTTTTTATTAAAGCTCTTTTGCAAAAGGCTCTGTTTATTGATGGATTACTAATAACTAAGGAAATAGTAATGTTTTCAATTCCAGATTTTTATTTAAGCAATTCTGCAGCAAGCTGTGCGAGAGCGGATCTCTCACCTTTCACGAGCTTCACATGACCAGCAATCTGCTGGTCTTTAAATTTTTCAACCACATAAGTAAGGCCATTATTGTAAGCATCAAGGTATGGATGGTCGATTTGTTCTGGATCTCCCATCAATACAATTTTGCTTCTTTCCCCTACCCTTGTAAGAATTGTTTTCACTTCATGTTTAGTCAGATTCTGCGCTTCGTCTATAATAATGAATTGATCTGGAATACTCCTGCCCCTGATGTAGGTTAATGCTTCCACTTCGATAGACCCCATTCCAGCAAGGATGGCATCTAGTTCTCCTGGTTTTTTTGTATTGAATAAATACTCAAGATTATCATAAATCGGCTGCATCCACGGTCTTAGCTTTTCCTCTTTCTCACCAGGAAGGAAACCTAAGTCCTTCCCAACAGGAACTATAGGCCGGGCCACAAGCAGTTTTTTAAAGATACCGAGATCTTCCGTCTGCATAAGGCCGGATGCCAGTGCAAGCAACGTTTTACCTGTCCCCGCGCGTCCAATGAGCGTTATAAGAGGCAGGTCTTTACGTAATAGTAACTCTAAAGCCATTATTTGCTGTACGTTTCTTGGTCTGATTCCCCAAATATGCTTCCCTTCATGTTCAAAAACCAGTTTCTTTACTTTTTTCTTCTTGCTGTCAACCATGCCAATTGCGGATGCTGAACTCCCGAGAAGATCCTTCATGATTAAAAATTGATTGGGAAAAACAAAATTTTGACCATTCAGATCTGATATATCAAGCTCTCCCTTTTCATAAAAACGATTGAGAACCGAAATATCCAGATATACCTCTGCGTAACCCGAGTACTGATGATTTACTTCCACTACCCGGTCGCTCAGAAAGTCTTCTGCGAGGAGCCCAATCGCATCTGCTTTTACTCTCACCAGAGCATCCTTGCTGACAAGGATTACCTGACGGCCGTCTTCCTTTGTTTGCTCTTCAAGGCTTAAGTTCTTCGCTACAGCCAGTATTCGGTTATCATTTGTCTTTTCTACAAATATTTCCTGCAGCTGATGGAATGAGCGGTGATTAAGCTCTATCCGGAGAGTGCCCCCTCCTTCAAGGTTAATCTTTTCATGCAGTTTTCCTGTGTCCCTCATCCCATCTATAAGCCTTGAAACCTGGCGAGCATTACGCCCGATCTCATCCATATATCTTTTCTTCGAATCAACTTCCTCCAGCACTACAGCAGGTATGACAACTTCATTATCTTGAAAGGAGAAAATAGCATGCGGATCCTGTAATAAAACGTTTGTATCCAGTACGTATATTTTACTCAAATTGATGCCTCCCGCCTTCTTAATCTCGACTCCGACCGACTTGGCAGCCTTGGCCGTGACTTTTGTAAAATATATGACTTCTTGTATAAAGATAGAAGATATTTTGCACAATAACCACTGAGGATTTCTTTTATCAAACATACTTCCGCGGATTTTATCCAATTAACAATGCAATGAGCCGCCGATGCTTTTCATCTGTTCACTTGAAAGATGAATTTTAGATTGAAGTAACTTTCCAAAAGTTCCAATCAACCTTTCAGCAAAAAATTTATAACCGGAGGGGTTAAGATGATTAGATTACTTGCCGTTTTGTCCTTATTATTATTTATGAGCGCCTGTAATGCACTGAATAATGCAAGCGAAGGAAATAATAACCATAAAGTAAAAGTCCAAAATACTGCCATTCAACAGGTAGACCGTAAGTCAGGTCAGCAGATTTCAAAGCATCTGGTGGGACTGACGACTCGTGTGCCCAATGTAGATGATGCAACAGCAGTCGTGATTGGAAGGTATGCAATCGTGGGAATTGATGTCAATGACAAAATGGAAAGATCAGAGGTTGACACTGTTAAATACACCGTTGCTGAAACCTTGAAAAAAGATCCACATGGAGCACGTGCGGTTGTGGTAGCTGACCCAGACGTTACGGCACGACTAAAAGAAATTTCTGCAGATATCAAAGACGGAAAACCAATCCAGGGCATCATGAATGAACTTTCGGACATAACTGGCAGAGTAATGCCAGAGGTACCGGCTGACATGATTGAGCCCCAAACAAAGAGTCCAACCGAAGAACCTAAAAATAAGCTGAGCGACAAAGAAAAGAATAAACTCGAAAAGAATCAAGAGCAAGAATCAAATTACCATAAATAGTGTTCTTTGGGAGTAGATTCTCTATTTTGAAAGAGAAGGACTTATGATCCCTGGACAGCGAATGGTATATCTGCAGCACTTAGATATAGCATTCCAACGTATTTTTGACGGCTCCTAAGAATAATTGATTTGTTCATGATTATACCTTATGATTTCTTGGAATAAAAGGTGCGGCGGGTCAACAAAAAAAGCTTAGTCATTTACGACTAAGCTTTTCTCATTGCATCCATAACCTGCTTATCCAAGCGGGCGGCTGCATCTTTATCATATGTTTTGTCATATTGTGGTTCTGCGACAATTTTTGATCCGTAGAACATTACATCCCTTACTTCACGGATATAAATTTCTACGAGAGCAAGCTTCAACGGAACATCCTCTAGCTTCTCTTGCTTTACACTTGCTTCCCCGCTGATTGAGTATGTAGATTCATTTGCGATTAAATTGATCACCGCTTTATCATTGCTCTTAATATTCTCTATGATTCGGGAACGGTTATCTACCGCAAAATAAATGGTTTGCTCATCCTTTGCCAGCACCCATGAAATAGCACTTACATTCGGACCGCCTGTTTCATGGTCAACTGTCGCCAATGTAACAAAACGTTCTTTTTGCAGTTCATCAAATAAAGCTTTTATCAGTTTAGGTTCAACTTGATTTGCCATATACACCCTCCTTAAACTATCATAATAGTACTACGAACCCTTTACCCAGGGCAAATCAAACGATTTTTCACTTTTTAGACTAAAAACAATGATATACTATAATATAATCCAATCCTAAACATGCTATGTATGATTATTAATGATAAGAGGTGTGGTAATGAGAGTAAAATGTGTGCTGTGCGATAAAATTGAAACAATCAATAGCGATACCCTTCAGGCAAAACGGCTTCGGAATCGTCCGATCCATACATATATGTGCAATTCCTGTGATGAAAGGATTGCCGAAAAAACAAAGCTTAGACTGGCTACAGGCAATTTCCGTCTCTACCGTTCACGGGTCGAAAAAGACGACTGGTAAAACCTTGCCTCTCCTTAACTGTGTGATTAAAATGAAAAATCCGCCTTATAAGGGGCGGATTTTTTTTAGTCTTCTTCAGGGTAATTTACATATTTGTCAGGCTCCTGCCTGATTTGGTCTAGCATCACTTCAATCAGATCTCGCGGAAACCTGTATTCTTTAGATTGGCCTTCTTGTACCACTGTTACATAGTACATGATAGCATCGCGTTTCATCTCATGAGACTCGACTTTGTGCTCTTCAGCAAGGATTTGTTCGAACAGCTGAGTAGTTTCAACCGCTGCAGTGTCGTCCGGCCGGGCATCACTGACAATTTTAATTGTCAGCCAATTATAGATAGCATCCTGGAGTGATTTCATATTGCCAACTCCTATTTCGCATTCATTTCTTCTTTTTTATGCTGGCGCAGCCTCATTTTATAAATGATCAGGATTAACGCTGCAGCGACCAGTCCCTCAGCAATTGGAAGAAATATAGCAAGGAAGGTAAGGACAGTAGAGCCAAGTGACAAGAATGCATAAATTAAAATATTTTTGAACAATGGCAGTTTTTGAGCAAAGCCAAGTTTATAAACGACAATGCTTAACGCTACAATTGTAAGATACAGCAGCCACATGCCAACGGTCGGGTTCTCATCGACTTTAAAAAGTGCTGCAAAAAATGATAATCTCTGGCTTACGTCCATACCTCTTCCCCCTACTTAAGCTTAAATCTCAGCAAACTTTTTCTTCTTCGCTTGTCTTTCACGTTCATTTTTATCAAGAATCTTTTTACGAAGGCGAATAGACTCAGGTGTTACTTCACAATACTCATCATCGTTCAAGTACTCTAATGACTCTTCAAGAGTCATGATTCTTGGCTTCTTGATGACAGAAGTTTGATCCTTGTTTGCAGAACGAATATTTGTTGCTGCCTTTACCTTCGTTACATTTACAGTAATATCGTTTTCGCGAGTGTGTTCGCCCACGATCATACCTTCATAAATTTCTGTACCTGGCTCAACGAAAATTGTACCACGGTCTTCTACCTGCATGATTCCATAAGTAGAAGCTTTTCCAGACTCCATTGATACAAGAACACCCTGGCGGCGTCCGCCTACCTGTCCTTGAAGCATCGGCTGGTAGCTATCGAATGTGTGGTTAATGATACCATATCCCCGAGTCAAAGTTAAAAATTCAGTTGTATATCCAATAAGTCCACGTGCAGGTACATTGAAGATCAAACGAACTTGGCCGCTTCCATTATTGATCATGTCGAGCATTTCACCTTTACGGGCACCAATTGACTCCATAACCGCTCCAGTGTTTTCTTCTGGCACATCAATTTGAACGCGTTCTACCGGTTCACATCTCACGCCATCAATTTCCCTAACGATAACTTCTGGTTTAGAAACCTGAAGCTCATATCCTTCACGACGCATATTTTCAATTAAGATCGATAAGTGAAGCTCACCACGACCAGAAACGATCCATGCATCTGGAGAATCTGTGTTTTCAACCCTTAAGCTTACATCCGTTTGAAGCTGAGCACGAAGTCTTTCTTCAATTTTCCTTGATGTTAAATATTTACCTTCTCTGCCGGCAAATGGACTGTTGTTAACAAGGAACGTCATTTGAAGTGTTGGCTCATCGATTCGTAATACTGGAAGTGCATCCTGCTGGTCAAACGGACAAACTGTTTCACCAACGTTGATATCTTCCATTCCAGATAAAGCAATCAAATCTCCAGCATAGGCTTCCTGTACTTCCTGACGCTTCAGACCAAAGAATCCAAAGATTTTTGTAACACGGAATTGCTTAACTGATCCGTCCAATTTCATAAGTGCAACCTGCTGGCCTACCTTCATTGTACCGCGGAATACACGTCCAATACCGATTCTGCCAACATAGTCATTATAATCAAGAAGCGCAACCTGGAATTGAAGTGGCTCTTCGCGATTATCAACTGGCGCCGGAATATGTTCAATGATTGAATCATAAAGTGACTGCATGTTTTCATCCTGCTTTTCCGGATTTAAGCTTGCAGTACCATTGATCGCTGACGCATAGACAACCGGGAATTCAAGCTGATCTTCATCTGCTCCAAGTTCAATGAACAAATCAATTACTTCATCCACAACTTCTTGCGGACGAGCAAAATCACGGTCGATCTTGTTAACAACAACAATTGGAGTCAAATGCTGTTCAAGCGCTTTTTTCAAAACAAAGCGAGTCTGTGGCATACAACCTTCATATGCATCGACTACCAATAATACGCCATCAACCATCTTCATGATACGCTCAACCTCACCGCCGAAGTCGGCGTGGCCAGGAGTATCAAGGATGTTGATGCGGTTATCCTTATATTGAATCGCTGTATTTTTCGCCAGAATGGTAATACCGCGTTCTCTTTCTAAATCATTTGAATCCATTGCACGTTCTTCAACATGCTCATTGGTACGGAATGTACCTGATTGCTTCAGAAGCTGGTCAACCAACGTTGTTTTACCATGGTCAACGTGGGCAATAATTGCTATATTTCTAATATCTTCTCTTAATTTCAAAAAAGTCACCCTGCCTTTAATATCGTAATTTATCTATTGGCTTTTTTCACAACCTACATATTATAACATAATTTGAGTAGAAACCTAAAAGCATTTTAATGTACAATTAAATATATTATTATTTGCAACCAAAAGTCGAATGGGGGAACTACCTTGAAGCAAATAAAATGGCCATTATTATTTTTCGCTTTTGCAGCCGCTTCATGCATGATTGGGATAGGAATTGCCATTGGGGAACGGAGCATACTTGGTGTAATCGCTTGTATTGTCGCTCTTATTTTCGTAATGGGGTTCGGTTTTAAAAAGAAAAAGAAAATGAGGGAAGCCGGAGAGCTTTGATCCTCTGATAAAATTTCATTATAAAAGCCGGCTGTAACCCTAGCCGGCTAAACAAGCGGGCGAACCATGATCAAAAAGGTTTCGCCTTTATTTTTTTCTGATTTAAATTGTTCGAATCCACAATCACTCAGGAAGTTAGACCACTCATATTCATCTATCGGTACCCCCGCGAATATCGCCCTATGGTCTTTCTCTTTCAAATCTGCAGCAAGCTGATTCAAGATCGACGCTGCAATGCCTTTTCGTCTTTCCGAGGCTTTGACCAGTACAGTTCCAATCCAGGCTTTACGGTTTGATGGAGCTGCCTCCAGGTGGTATGTGATTGCAGCTGGTGAGCCTTCCCTTTCCCAAATTCGCCATTCACCAGCTAATTCTTCATATTGATTCATATAATGACTTAGCTCAGCACCATGCAATTCATTTTTCCGCCATTTACCACTTGCTGAAATTACTTCTTGAAAAAAAAGGAGATCTGTATTCTGGAATGCCCTCCACATCAATTTTACCATTTTCCATCCTTAAGATAATTTTTTAATATATCTCCATGAAGTCCCGGTTTTGAAACGAACAAAGAATTTTCCTGAAGCATATCGAATTCTTCTCCCCTGAGAGTAGTAGCTTCTCCGCCAAGCTCTTTAATCATGATGATGCCTGCGGCAATATCCCACGGTGCCAGTCTCGGAGTGATGTATGCATCTATTCTTCCTGTCGCTACATATACCATTTCCATGGCTGCTGAACCATATGAGCGGGTCCCGCGTACATCTTTGACAAGGGGAATAAGTAATTCATGGTTAATTCGCTTATTAGGTGCTACCCATGTTGCATTCAGGGCAATGATGGATTCATTCACTTTAGATGGCTCAAGATTTGGGATTGAATTCTCATTCAAATAAACACCATTTCCTTTGATGCAATGGTACAGTTCATCATGAACCACATCATAAATCAAACCGATCATTCCTTCTCCGTCTATATAAATCCCGATTGAAATCGCAAAGTTACGCTGCTGATGGACAAAATTCATTGTTCCATCGATCGGGTCAATAATCCAGACTACCCCTGAAAGGGCGGTTACCTTATCCCCGTAGCCTTCCTCTCCCAAAATTCGGTGGTCTGGGAAAGTTCCTTTGATTTTCTCGATGAAATATTTTTCTGTCCCTTTGTCTATATCTGTAACCAAGTCATTTGGATTAGATTTTGACGTGACATTCAATGTTTTTGGAAAAGAAGCCCTTATATTTTCTCCAGCCTCTTTAACCCATTTTTTTGCATATGTATCAATCTCTTTCAAATTGTAATCCATTCAGCTGTCCCCCGATCCTTTACTTTAATAAGATCATTACTTAAATTTTATGGCCTTGATTAACAATATAGGTTAATGTTTTTAATTCACTTATAAACCCCCGACATAAGTATGGAGTATATCTTAGCTTAGCGGATTTATTTCCTTCACATCAAGTTTTAGGATTCCCCCTTACGGTGATCTTACATGCAAAGAGTGATTAATCTTATCTAAAAAATGGCTCTGCTAAATAAGGCTGTTGATTTTCGTTCGAGGCGCTTCGCTTTCGGCGGAAGAATTATGTAAAAGCCCGAATGCCGACTTTTACATAAACAAATTCTTCAAGAGGCTGGCGCTAAGCCTCCAGGACTATAAACAGCTTCCTTGAACCTGCTCACGCACAATGAAAATATGTTAGGTTTACCGAAGGAGTCATTTAGGAATCAGAGCCAAAAACATAAGAAACGAACTCCGTCATCAATACAGGAGTTCGTTAAAGGCGGATGTTGATGCAGTTTTCTATAACTAATTTCTTCATTAGCTCTTTTCCTTTTTCTTTCTGATTCATTTTATCAAGATTACAATGCTTTTAACCGCAATAATTCCTGTCTGATTCTTTCTAATCTTTGTTTGCATTCTTTCATTTTAGGCTTATCAGAGTCATTCATAGCGTCAAAAAGTGTAGCCAATTCATAATCCATTTCTAATCTCAGGACTGCTGTCCGCTGCATTTCACCATTTTTTTTTCTTGTCGAATTTATTAGTTGTTTCATTATTCTACACTCCTCTATTTATTTTCTGGATTTTTATTTATTGTATGAACTTTTAAGTTGCTGTGGTACAAATATGTGCGTATACCTAGTTTTCGAAAATGCCTGTTGCTTCAAATTTCGATAAGCTTTTGCTACAATATTTGACAAAGCAGTAGGAGGTTATCATATTGTCATTTTCAGGATTCACACAAGCTGATTTTAATGTTTTTAATATTGACGGTCTCGACGAACGAATGGAGGCCTTGAAATCTCAAATCCGGCCCAAGCTGGAAGCGCTCGGTCATCACTTTGCTCCAACTTTATCGAGCCTCGCAGGTAATGAAATGCATTATCATGTTGCAAAACATGCACGAAGAACAAAGAATCCTCCAAAGGATACATGGGTTGCTTTTGCAAGTAATCCAAGGGGTTATAAAATGCTCCCTCATTTTCAAATCGGACTATGGGAAACCCATGTTTTTATCTGGTTTGCCGTAATTTACGAAGCACCTGATAAGGAAGAATTCGGGAAGAAGCTAGAAAAAAACATTCATTCCATCTACAAGCAGATTCCGAAGGATTTCTATTGGTCTGGCGATCATATGAAGCCAGATGCCACCTTGCACAGCGAATTAACCAAGGAAGAACTCCTTACAATGTTCACTCGCCTTCAGACTGTGAAAAAGGCTGAAATCTTATGCGGAATGAACATTCCACGCGAGCAAGCCGTCAACATTAGCGGTGAAGAAATGCTTTCCAAAATTGAGTTTGTATTTAAAGAGATATTACCCCTATATAAATTGGCATAAACATAGAAAAACAGAGGCAACTTCTCAACTCCAACAAGCGTTACCTGTCCAAAACCTGTAGTCTGCACTTGTACACAACAGCAGAGCCGTTTTAGCCCCCCTAGTAAAGTAGTTTGCCCTTATAGGTAGGCAATTGGAAGCTCTTCTAATAAGAAAAGCGCAAGCGCCTCGGTCAGCCCCGACAAGCGCTGGAGGTCCTGACAGTGAAGTC
>NZ_JBALQL010000033.1:13055-16849 GCF_036964885.1 Bacillus sp. JJ1122
GGACCGAAGCGACTCGAGGGGCTAGGCGCTGGAGCTAGACATTTCTCGAAGTGATTTTTATACTTTCTTATCTAACAAAATAAGGAGCCCATTTCAAAAATGGGCTCCTTTCGTATTGATTGATCAATGCTTTCGTTTTTGTTGAGATATTTTTATCTTTTTTCCTGAGCTAATTTCTTTTATCGATTTTACAGCCTGATAGGAGGCGTAGCCGCTCACCTCTTCAAATTCATTGAAGAGTGTCTTTTCTTGTGCCTTTCCCGGTACGATTTCCTTGAACCTGCGATATGCATGCAGCAATAAGTCCCGGTCGATTCCATTTTCATAAGCCTTTTCGATACATTCAAAGAAATGTATTGCATCGACAATCTCATCTGTCGACCATGTGTAGTCAATCGGATATTGATAATCCATTATTTCACCTGCTTTTTAGACTTGCGTATGTAATTGCTGCTTTTCATATAGCTTGGCGCTGTTGAAATTGCCTGTTGATTCCAATCCAATCAATATTTTGCCAAATGAACAATTATCTACTTTAGTGTCAATAATTACGGGAATTTAACATAAAAGTAAATGATCGCTCAGAAAAAAACAACAATGAGTACAATATTAATGATTAATCTTAGTAGATTTTACAGTTAATTAATCTACAGTGCAACAAATACCCTATTTCCCCCAGGTACTTCTTATCTCTTCAGCTTCTTTTATGATCCTCTCAAACAATTCACCCACTGGCGGCGAATCCTTGATAAGACCCATCACCTGTCCTGCCCAGCCGAATCCATTCTCTTCATCACCATCATATATATACTTCCTATTGGCAGCGCCGCTTATTAAATCTTTCACTGCTTCATAATTGCCACCATCATTTTTTTCGATTTCAATGATCCGTGTTGTCAGAGGATTTGTAATTGCCCTTGCTGGCATCCCTAGTGTTCTTTTAATCACTGTTGTATCGTTTTCAGTTCCTTCAACCAATCTGCGTTTATACACTTCATTTGCATGGACACATTCCTTCGTTGCTATGAACCTGGTTCCCATTTCAATCCCGTGTGCCCCAAGGCTTAACGCTGCCATCAGGCCTCTGCCATCGCCTATCCCCCCTGAAGCAATGACAGGTATATCGACTGCATCCACAACAGCCGGAATCAATACCATCGTACCGATATCACTTTTACCGAGGTGACCTCCGCCCTCTTGACCTACAACCATGACAGCATCTGCCCCCAGCTCTTCTGCTTTCTGAGCCTGCCTTTTTGCCGCTACAAGAACCAATTTTTTTATAGTTGTTCCCTTCAGCTGTTCAAAAATCGGGGAAGGATTTCCTCCTGTCATCGAAATAACTGGCACTTTTTCCTCAATAGCAACATCCAGATAATGAGAGAATGGTCTTCCATGCTGGCCAACCGCGAAATTTACTCCAAATGGCTGGTCAGTCAACCGCCTTACTTTTTGAATTTCATTGCGGAGTGCCTCAGGGTTTGGCAATGACATAGCAGTTATCTGTCCTAGCCCGCCGGCGTTCGAAACAGCCGCCGCCAAATCGGAATAAGCTAAATAAGCAAGCCCCCCCTGAATGATTGGATATTTAATTCCCAATAGTTCAGTCACTTCTGTTTTCCAGTTCATATGCTCTCTCCCTCAATTTATCCGTTTTATAATTACTTCTATCTTATTGCTGCTAATCCTTTTTTTCTTTGGCTATGTTAAATACGGCTGTTGATTTTCGTTCCAGGCGCTTCGCTTTCCGAGGGGCTGGCGCTGAGCCCGCAGGACACTGATAAGCTTCCTCGAATCTGCCCACGCATGATGAAAATGCGTTAGCATTTTCGGAGGAGTCTACGCACCTTCCACTACAATCAACAGGATTTAAAAATCAACATTCAGCTTTAACAGAGCCTTTTCTTTTACACTCCTTGCACACCCTTTGTTACGTATGTACAAAAAGCATTCCTGCAATATTTCTTTGCAAAGGGTATTATTAGTGCTATAATGCATGTGTTTTATTTTTTTAAATCAAAACAAAAATAACTTCCATTTGAACGATAAAATCTAATTAAAATAAAGAGGTGTGATTATCAATTGTCACAATACGAAACACCGTTATTTACAAGCCTATTAAAACATGCAGGAAACAACCCAATTCAGTTTCACATTCCAGGCCATAAAAAAGGGAGCGGAATTGACCCTGAATTCAGGAATTTTATTGGAGATAACGCATTATCAATTGATTTGATTAACATTGGACCTCTTGATGACCTCCATTCACCAAAGGGAATCATCAAGCAAGCACAGGAACTGGCTGCTGAAGCTTTTGGAGCGGATCATACATTCTTCTCCGTACAAGGTACCAGCGGTGCAATCATGACCATGATTATGACTGTATGTGGACCTGGCGATAAAATTATTGTCCCAAGGAACGTGCACAAATCTATTATGTCTGCCATTGTATTTTCAGGTGCAATTCCAATCTTCATCCATCCAGAAATTGATAAAAACCTTGGTATATCCCACGGAATCACAACAGATTCTGTTGAGAGAGCCTTGGAACAGCATCCAGATGCAAAAGGATTGCTTGTCATTAATCCAACTTATTTCGGTTTTGCTGCTGATTTAAAGAAGATTGTCGACATTGCTCATTCCTACAAAGTGCCTGTCTTGGTTGACGAGGCTCACGGAGTCCATATCCACTTCCATGAAGATCTTCCATTATCAGCTATGCAAGCTGGTGCTGACATGGCCGCTACCAGTGTCCATAAGCTAGGTGGCTCGATGACCCAGAGTTCAATCTTGAACGTGAAAGAAGGACTGGTTTCTTCAAAGCGTGTACAATCAATCATCAGCATGCTTACGACTACATCTACTTCTTACCTCTTGCTTGCCTCACTGGATACTGCAAGGAGAAGGCTTGCAACGAAAGGAAGAGAGATTATTGATCGCACTATAAAATTGGCTCAATGGATCCGCGGACAGGTGAATGAAATTGAACATCTTTATTGTCCAGGAGAAGACTTGCTTGGAACGAATGCTACATTCGATTTTGATCCAACAAAAGTGCTGATCAGCATAAAAGATCTGAACATCACAGGCTATGAGGTTGAAAAATGGCTTCGTGAAAAATACAATATCGAAGTTGAGTTATCCGACTTGTACAATATTTTGTGCATCATAACTCCCGGAGACACAGAAAAGGAAGCGAAAATTCTTGTTGAAGCATTGCGTGAACTTTCTAAGGAGTTTCACCATCTAGCAGAAAAAGTTCATGCTGAAGTCATGCTGCCAGATATACCGTTATTGGCGCTAACACCTCGAGATGCTTTTTACGCGGATACAGAGGTTGTTCCATTTGAAGAATCAGAAGGAAGGATCATCGCAGAATTCGTTATGGTTTATCCGCCTGGAATACCAATATTCATTCCTGGAGAAATTATTACCGAAGAAAACCTTGTATATATCAAAACAAATATGGAAGCTGGCCTGCCCGTTCAAGGACCAGAAGATGATGAATTGAAATATTTCAGGGTAATCAAAGAACATAAAGCAATTCGATAAAAAAAGAAGGGCATGCTGCGCATGCCCTTTTATATATTCTTATCTTTCTTCTGCACCCTCATGGTCACAGCAGTCGCATTTTTTTGAATAAAGTACAGAAACTTTTTCATCTTCGAAATGGTCAATTGTAGAATTGCAAGTTTGACAAACGATTGTACCCATCTTTTCAAACCCCTTTTCGTATTGTTTTGAAAGCGCTTTAACCTCTTTAAATATATAATAATATAACACTATTGATATTT
>NZ_JBALQL010000034.1:0-26633 GCF_036964885.1 Bacillus sp. JJ1122
CGGTCGGCCCTTCGACGGATATGATGTCCTAGTGCCGACGTTGCCACAGGACGTGGCGGTTTTAGTCGGCCAGCGCTTGTCGGGGCTGACCAAGGCGCTTGCGCTTTTCTTATTTACATAGCTTTTTTAGCTGGAACAAATACACGTATATGTCCTGGAAGCACTTTGGCGTGGAACGGCAATGTCTGGCCCTCTTCACCATCAATATTCACCACATGCTCCTTTGAAGAGGAGACATTAAGAAAAGAGGTTGAAATATATTCGACTTCATCGCTTTCTTTAAGTTCCCCCTTCAAAAGCGAAGGAATGATCGCTGCAATCTTCGGGAACGACATTTTTTTTATAATGAAAACATGGAACTTCCCATCGTTCACACTCGCTTCCGGTGCGAGAGATTCGAATCCTCCTACCGAATTTGTAAGGGCTGCAAGTAAAAGGAAAGACTTACCTTCCCATCTGCCGTTTTCGTGTTCCACGGTTAAATCGATTGCTTCGCCATTCAAAAACGATTTCGCTCCTTCCATAAAATAAGCAAGGGAGCCTAAACGTGTCTTTTGCTCTGCTGTAACATTATAAGAAGCTTCTGCAATAGATCCTACTGCCAGTACATTTGCAAAATAAGCTTCATCAATCTTTCCGACATCCACTGCCATGGTTTCCTGACCTTCTAAGATTGAAATAGCCTCATATGGTTCAAGGGGGATATCTAGTGCCCGGGCAAAATCATTGATGGTGCCTAAAGGAATAATACCTAGAGCGGGACGGTAGTCTTGTTCTGCTATCCCATTAATTGTTTCATTGATTGTTCCGTCCCCGCCCATTGAGATGACTGCGTCATATAAAGCAACGCAAGCTTCTGTTGCGAATGAGGCAGCATCTCCTTCCTTCTCGGTCTTTCTAATATCTATATCACTAAATCTTCCTTGCAACGTTTCTTTTATTTTTTGAACATATTCGTTTGCTTTTTCTTTTCCTGATGATGGATTCATAATGATCATAGCTTTCATCTCCATCTACCTCCAATATTCAATTCATCGATCGAATGTCTAACCTCAACCCTATTATTTACCTATAATCCCTTTGCTATAAACCATGAAATGGGGCTGCTTTGCTTTTAGATTCGTTGTGGTTTTCCCATATTTCTCCCCCTATTACAATAACCCCCTTTAATTTTATGATTATCCCCTTTGTAAAAAGGGTACTTAGTTAGCAAGCAGGAAAAAAGAGAGAGGAGATCATAGGGGAATGTCAAAAAAATGGATACTATTTGCAGCTTTGGTTCTCTCGCTATTGTCTTTAACTGCATGTGCAGAAAAGGAAAAGCTAGACGATGGAACTGAGCTGGTAGACAAGGATGAATTAATCTTCACAGCTTCCGGAGAGTTTAAGCCGTTCAGTTATCTTAAAGATGATTTGTCAATGACGGGCTTTGACATTGAAGTGGGAGAAGCGTTAGCCAAAGAGATGGGGCTGAAGCCTGTACAGAAAAGAATGAAATTCAAGGGGATTGTTGAAGGGGTAAAAACTGGCCGTGCTGATGTCGCCGTAGCCAGCCATACGATTAATCCTCAGCGGAGCAAACATGTACTATTTTCGACTCCATACTATTATTCAGGTCCGCAAATTTTCGTAAGACCCGATAGCAGCATCCAGACTGTTGATGATTTAAAGGGGAAGGAAGTTGCTGTCGCAAAAGGATCCACGTACGCGGATACTGCCTCTAAATACACTTCTAATATTAAAATGTACGATAGTGATATCACAGCATTAAAAGCCTTAAGCACCGGCCGCCATGATGCGGTTATTACCGACTTCGTTACAGGTAAGAGTGCAGCGAAGGAAGGCTTTAAGATAGAAGGAAGACAGCTCATTGAAAGAAGTGAGCAGGCTGTTGTTGTTCCAAAGGATAATCCGCAGCTGTTAAAAAGGGTGAATGAAGCGCTGGAGAATCTGCGCAAAGATGGAACACTCTCGAAAATCAGCCAAAAATATTTCGGTGAGGATATCACAACGAAGCCGGAGTAGACAGATAGATAATTAATAGAGAAGGGATGTAGGAGCTTTGCCAAGTATAGGACATGTTTTACAAACATTGATTGACAGCAGTGACCTTTTTATCGATGCAATGCTGCTTACGCTGCAGCTTACAGTAGTATCAATTTTAGTAGGAATTGTAATTGGTTTATTCTTTGCACTTTTAAAAATTTCTAACATCAAGCCTTTAGAATGGATTTCCGACACGTATGTTTATCTAATCAGGGGAACCCCACTGATTGTACAAATCTTTATTTTATACTTCGGAATTAGCGGAATCTTTCTGATTCCTGATTTCTGGGCGGCGGCATTGGCGCTAGCGTTCCATAACGGTGCGTATATCGCGGAAATCTTCCGCGGAACCATCCAATCGGTTGATAAAGGCCAAATGGAAGCTGGCCGGTCATTGGGTATGTCAAAGGCTTTAACCATGAGAAGAATCATTTTGCCGCAAGCGTTCCGCCGTTCTCTTCCGCCGCTTGGCAACCAATTTATCATCGGCCTTAAGGATTCCTCGCTCGCGGCGTTCATCTCGATGAACGAGCTGTTCAACGTAGCAACGACGCTTGGTTCAAACAACTTTGACGAAATGACGTACCTGTTAATCGTAGCTTTCTATTATCTAGTTCTAGTTGCGATCCTGACATTGGTCGTAAGGGCAATCGAAAAGAAATTAGCTGTTAGTGACAGGTAAGGAGGAAATGAAGTGTATACAAAAGAAATGATTCATGTTGAAAACTTAAATAAATCCTTTGGCGACCTTCATGTCCTGAAGGATATCAATATAACGGTTAAGGAAAGCGATGTCGTATGTCTTGTCGGAGCCAGTGGTTCAGGTAAAAGTACCTTGCTTCGATGCATTAATTTCCTTGAAAAAAAGGACAATGGCAGAATCATTATCGAAGGAGAAGAGGTTTCAAGGGATACTCATGATATAAATGAAGTACGCCAAAAGGTAGGAATGGTGTTCCAGCATTTTAATCTTTTTCCACATATGACCGTTCTGGAAAATATCATTGAGGCACCTGTTCATGTGAAAAAAATTCCAAAAAATGAAGCCATCAGGGAAGCGAAGGAACTTCTTGTGAAGGTTGGTCTTGAGGATAAAGCAGATGTTTATCCTAGCAAATTGTCAGGCGGCCAGAAACAAAGGGTAGCCATTGCCCGTGCACTGGCAATGAATCCGGATATCATGCTTTTTGATGAACCAACTTCAGCTCTTGACCCCGAACTGGTAGGCGAAGTACTCGCTACCATGAAAGAATTAGCAGAGGACGGAATGACCATGGTAGTCGTTACCCACGAAATGGGTTTTGCCCGTGAGGTTGCAGACTGGATCATTTACATGGATGAAGGAATCATTGTCGAGAAAGCTAAACCAGAAGAGTTCTTCACCAATCCACAAGAAGACCGTACAAAGGAATTTATCCAGACAACAGCTCTTAAATAAATTTTTGCAAAGCAGTCCTGAGTGAAATCAGGACTGCTTTGTGTATTATTTGGTATGGTTAAATGCCCAAGAGAACCAATCAAAAAAATCATCACGCATGGATGAAAAGTTTTAGAGAACAATTTCCTCATAGGATAAAATACAATCAAAGAGTCTGATGAAAACTTGAAAAAGGGATAAATACTCAAGAAAAACAGCGATTCAGTGAGATAAGCAAGGATATGCTGGAAGTTTTCGTTCTATTTGAGTCAAAAGAGGGATTTTTAGCGTATTTTTCATACTTTACAACTTGAATCGCACAGGAGTATGATTACAACAGTTTCAGATTTTATACTGAATCCAAAATTAAATTAAGTTTCAAATTTCTAAATCGCTGAATCCAATTGGAGCGGGGGAACCAACTTCCGTGGATGATAATCCACTAGGGGTGAAGCCTTTGAATAAAAGGCAGGGCTATTCTGAGCCCTAATCCGACAGCTAACTCCGCAAGCGTTGCAGAAGAGGAAGATGGAGCTTGTGAGACGAGTCTGTTCAAAAGTCCACAAGGCTATTATCTTTTAGCCTCTGGGGGCTTTTTTGTTTTGGCGTAATTAACGATGTCGTTTATGATCCGTTAAAATCATTAAGTCCCTGCCAAAGAAATATTACTAACAAAATTCCTCATACTAAGGGGAGAAGGAGAAAACAACATGCGCAGGAAAATGCTTTTTAAGCTTGAGCCTCCGAAGATACTTGTCCTAGGTTTTGGGACGATTATCCTATTGGGCTCGCTGCTGCTTTCACTGCCTGCCGCTACGACTGACGGCAAAGGGCTTTCCTGGCTGGATGCTTTGTTCACAGCCACATCAGCAACCTGCGTAACGGGGCTCGTAGTTGTGGATACAGGTGATACCTTCACACAGTTCGGTGAAATGGTCATCCTTTCGATGATTCAGATCGGCGGGCTAGGGTTTATGAGTTTTGCGACACTGCTGGCATTCATCCTTGGGAAAAGAATCTCGTTAAAAGAGAGGCTGATCATTCAAGAATCATTGAACAATGCCACGGTGGAGGGTGTGGTCCGGCTTGTGAAGCGGATTCTCATTTTTACAGCTGTTATCGAAATTGCAGGAGGAATCCTGTTATCTCTCAGATTTGCACAGGACATGGCCGCTGGTAAGGCGATCTATTTTGGGTTTTTCCATGCGATTTCGAACTTCAATAATGCTGGTTTTGACATAATGGGAGAGTTTCGCGGTTTTACCTCATACGCTGATGATCCTGTTATTAACATCACCCTAATTTCACTGATCAGTTTAGGCGGTATAGGATTCATTGTAATGAATGAGCTTTTTGAATACAAAAGCACAAAAAGGATATCACTTCATTCGAAAATGGTACTGTCCGTTTCCGGGATTCTTGTACTTGGCGGAGCGCTCCTGATCTTTATCCTTGAATATAACAATCCAGCCACTTTGAAACCACTATCGATGGCCGGAAAAATATTAGGTTCCTTTTATCAATCTGTGACGCCTAGGACTGCCGGCTCCAATACTTTGAATATTGGTGACTTAACACAAACGACATTGTTCATGATTATCTTCCTGATGTTTATCGGGGCATCCCCAGGGTCAACTGGCGGCGGTATCAAGACCACTACATTTGCCATTCTGATGGGCGCCGTAAAAGCGCAAATCCGCGGCAGGGAGGATGTCACGTTCTTCGGCAGAAGAATGGACTACAGCATCATTTATAAATCAATTACAGTAACACTCATCGCACTATTCTTAATTATTTTCGTAACAATGGTGTTGACCATTACAGAACCGGGAAAAGATTTTCTGATGTTATTTTTCGAGACAGTATCCGCCTTTGCAACAGTTGGTCTTTCAATGGGATTGACTCCCGAACTGTCACCATTGGGAAAAATATTGATTACATTTACGATGTTCGCGGGCCGGATTGGACCGATGACACTTGCTTTTGCAGTAGCGAAAAAAAGAAAAGAAGATCATTACCGTTATCCTGCTGGAAAAGTGATGATTGGGTAGGAGGATATTTTTATGGCAAAGCAATATGCAGTAATTGGGATGGGACGCTTTGGTTCAAGTGTAGCGACCTCCCTGTACAATGAAGGAAACGAAGTACTGGCCATTGATAAAAAAGAGCAATATATTGAGGAATATAAAGAGAATGTCACCCATGCGGTAATCGGCGATTCAACAGATGAACAAACTCTCAAGGCAGTAGGAATCAGAAACTTTGATACAGTCATCGTGGCGATAGGTGATGATATCCAGGCGAGTATTCTGACAGTCCTTATCCTAAAAGAAATGGGAGTAGCCAATGTCGTTGCAAAAGCCCTTAACAAGCACCATGCACAGGTGTTGTTCAAGGTTGGTGCGGATAAAGTCATTTTCCCTGAAAGAGATATGGGGGAAAGGGTAGCCCATCAGCTGATGGCATCCCCAAATGTGCTCAATTTCATCGAGCTTTCAGATGATTACAGTATTGAAGAAATCAAGCTCCCGATGAGCATGGCAGGAAAGAACCTCATTGAAATCAACCTGCGTGCAAAATACAATATTACGGTTATCGGAGTTAAAACCGGTCCTAAGGTAGACATTTCACCGGATCCCGAGAAAACGTTAAGAGCGGAGGACATCCTGATTGTCCTTGGGGAAAATGGCGATCTAAACAAGTTTTCAAAAGTAAAATAAGACATGTGGCAGGGTGCTTTGAGCAGCCTGCTTTTTTACGCAGAAATTCCGAACTCCTTCCTGGTGATAATTTTCCATGCATGTATGGCTATTAATCTATATAATTATTTAATAAGGGTAACGAAATAATTTACAGCCATGGCTGATTACGAATAGAAAAGGTGAGAGTGATTGAAACAGGCGGATATTTTTTTAGCGTTTTTTCGGGTAGGAATTCTTGGCTACGGAGGTGGACCATCCTCGATCCCACTTGTACATAAGGAAGTTGTTGATAAATATAAATGGATGGACTCTGATGAATTCAGCGACATTCTTGCATTAGGAAATGCTTTGCCAGGTCCAATTGCGACGAAGATGGCCGGGTACATTGGCTATCGAGTAGGCGGGGTTTTAGGGATGCTTAATGCACTGGCAGCGACAATTGTGCCAACAATCATTCTGATGATTCTTCTTCTGACGGTCCTTAATGCTTATAAGGATGAACCATGGGTAAGCGGGATGTCACAGGCGGTCGTTCCTGTTGTAGCTGTAATGCTGGCTGTTTTAACATGGGATTTTGTGAAAAAATCCGGAACCTCCAAGCTTGGATGGAAATGGACTTTGCTCGCGCTGGGCGGAAGCATGCTGCTTCTTCAATTCCTGCACCTGCACCCTGCCATTTTAATTTTTGTATTATTAATAGGCGCCTTGCTAAAGAAGGACTCTCCTTCTAAAAATGAAAAAGCAGGAGGAGAGCAGAGATGATTTATATTAAAATTTTTTGGGCCTTCTTTATCCCGGGGATTTTAGGCTACGGCGGGGGTCCTGCCTCCATTCCGTTAATTGAAAATGAAGTAGTGGATCGCTACGGCTGGATGACGGTTAATGAATTCAGTGAAGTTCTCGCCATGGGAAATGCCCTTCCTGGACCGATCGCGACGAAAATGGCCGGCTATATCGGCTTTGCTGAGGGAGGAGTCCTCGGTGCAGTTATCGGCGTATTTGCTGCAGCTGCTCCTTCCCTGTTTTTAATGATCGGCTTGCTCGGACTGCTGATGAAATTTAAGGATTCCCCAAGAGTCAAGCGACTTACTCTCGTTATCCGTCCAGTCATTGCCGTTTTGCTTGGGGTGATGACATATGATTTCTTTTTTTCTTCCTATGAAGGCGTCGGAGTGCTGCAGACAATACTAATCGGCGGCCTGAGCTTTTTGCTTATGGAAAAAATGAAGGTGCACCCTGCCTATGTCATAGCTGGTGCGCTTGTATACGGAGCCCTTGTTTTATCATAAACATGGGTTTTCTTTTTGTTGGCATTGCATCATTCCTGAATTTAGCTGATAAAAAAGGAAAAATCCAGACACGAATTATGAATTTTGAAAGCAATAAAAAAAGCTGTACCAAAAAATGCGGAAAAATTTTCACCTTACTCCTGCAGTGATGAAAGCGATGTCATAGATTTGTTCGTCAAAATATTATATTGACAAACAAATCAGAAGGTTTTATGATTTCAATTATCCAATTAAATAAGTTACTTATCAAGAGCGACCGAGGGATTAGGCCCTATGACGTCCGGCAACCTCCTTTTAGGAACGGTGCCACTTCCTACAGAATGATTTCATTCTGAGAGATAAGTCGTATAGATTATTTTTACGATGCCTCTTTCTATGAATGAAAGAGGCATTTTTTTGTTTACTTCTATCCAATTGATTATTGTAAACAGTCAGGTGGTTAAAGCGGAAAGTGCAGACTACTGCGGGATTAGAAATCGGAAATATGATAACGGTATACCAATAAAGCTTCTTGGTTAACTGGCAGAAAGGAACAGATTCCAGAACAGAAGAACGGTTTGATAGGGGGACAAAGCATGATAGAAGTTAAAAAATTAGTCAAGGTGTATGAAACGAAAAGTGGAACTGTAACAGGTGTTGACCATGTTTCGTTAAGGGTAAACAGGGGTGAAATTTATGGAATCGTTGGCTACAGCGGAGCAGGAAAAAGTTCCTTGCTCAGATGCTTGAATCTCCTTGAAAAGCCGACGTCGGGTGAAGTGATCATCGACGATGTGGAGCTTACTTCTTTAAATAAAAATGACCTGCGCAAAGCTCGATTGAAAATCGGCATGATTTTTCAGCATTTTCACCTTGTCAGTGCCAAAACCGTAAGTGAAAATATCGCTTTCGCCTTAAAAGCTGCTGGAATCCCAAAAGGAAAGATAAGTGAAAGAGTAGTGGACCTTCTGGATATGGTTGGACTTTCAGATAAAAAAGATGTGTATCCTGCTCAATTGTCCGGGGGGCAAAAACAGCGGGTGGGCATTGCGAGGGCACTTGCAAATAACCCTTCAGTCCTGTTGTGTGATGAGGCTACTTCAGCATTGGACCCAAGTACAACAAGATCGATTTTAGCATTGTTAAAAAAGATAAATATTGAATTAGGAATCACAATCGTCCTGATCACTCACGAAATGGAAGTAGTCAAGACGATTTGTGACAGGATGGCTGTCATGCAGGATGGGAAAATCATTGAGGAAGGAAATGTGTATGATGTGTTTGCCAACCCGCAGCAGCCGCTGACAAAGGATTTTGTCAACTCGATCCTTAAGTTTGATCTCCCGGAAAGACTGCTAGAGGAGCGGCAGGGAAAGATCATTAAAATTTACTTCCAGGGTGCGATTGCTGAGCAATCAGTCATTTCTGATGTGTTCCAAAAATTCAAAGTAAGAGGAAATATCCTTCATGGAAAGATTGAATACATTCAGGAGATCCCGCTTGGAATTTTTATCATGGAGATTACAGGCGATCACAATGAGCTTGAACGTGCTATTGAGTATATCGCGTCAAGAACAAGAAATCTGGAGGTGATTCATGATGCTGCCTGAGAGTCTGGTTTCCCTGCTGCCGGAATTAAACAAAGCATTCTTTGAAACAATTTATATGGTCGGAATATCAATCGTTGTGGCAATCGTCATTGGATTGCCAACGGGGGTGCTGTTATTTGTCACAGATAAAGGCTTATTTCTGGAAAATCAAATTTTTAAAAATATCGCAGGTTTCACCGTAAATATGATTCGTTCAGTCCCATTTATCATCCTGCTGATAGCCCTGCTGCCATTGGCAAACCTTATTGCCGGCACGACTATCGGACCAACAGCAGCTTCGGTTTCGTTATCGGTCGCTGCAATTCCTTTCTTTGCAAGAATAGTAGAGCAAAGCTTCCGGGAAATCGATAAAGGGGTAATTGAGGCCGCAGTTGCAACAGGTGCAACTCCATGGATGATAATAAAGGATGTCCTCATTCCGGAAGCTCGTCCGGGAATTGTCCAGGGAGTGACGATTACGATCATCAGTCTTGTTGCCTACTCAGCAATGGCCGGGATTGTTGGAGGCGGCGGAGTTGGCGACCTTGCGATTCGTTTTGGCTATTATCGTTATGACAATACCATCATGATTACTACGGTTATTATTCTAATTTGCCTGGTCCAGCTGATTCAGTTCGGCGGGGACAGGATAGCAAGATTAGTAGATAAAAGATAAAAAAATGGAGGTTATTATAATGAAAAAGTTTGTGTATTCTATCATTTTCTTATTAACAATCGGATTGCTTGCAGCATGCGGCAGCGATTCAGCATCAAACGGAGATGCGAAGGCAGACAAGAAGGAAGTCACATTTGGAGCGACTTCCGGCCCTTACAGTGATATGGTTTCCAAGGCAATCAAACCGTTGCTTGAGAAAAAAGGATATGACGTGAAAGTTGTGGAATTCAGTGATTACATCCAGCCTAACTTAGCTTTATCAAAAGGGGACCTGGATGCGAACCTTTTCCAGCACAAAGTGTATATGGAGAATTTTGCAAAAGAGCATGATCTTGAATTATCAGAAGTTATTGTTGTCCCAACAGCCCCAATGGGAATCTACTCAAAGAAATTCAATTCACTTGATGAAGTAGCAGAAGGTTCAGCCATCGCGATCCCAAATGATCCAACAAATGCCGCGCGCGCCTTCCTGATTCTTGAAGACGCTGGTTTGATCACTCTTGATCCGAACGCTGATCCACTGACTGTTTCTGAAAAAGATGTAAAAGATAACGTCAAGAACCTGCAGTTCAAGCCAATTGAAGCAGCACAGCTGCCAAGAGCAGTAGAGAGTGTAGATCTTTCAGCCGTTCCAGGAAACTTTGCACTTGCAGCAAAAATGAACCTGCTTGATGCTCTGCAGCTGGAAAAAATGCCTGACCAGTATCGAAATCGTGTTGTCATTAATACAAAAGACGAGAATGCACAATTTGCAAAGGATATTAAAGAAGTTGTAGAGTCAGCAGAATTTGAAAAAGTAATTGATGAAGAGTTTAAAGGCTTTGGTAAGCCTGAGTGGATGGAATAGGCTGGTTCTTATTCTGAATATGGATATTTTCAACTATGACCAAGTCCCTTGAGACCTGATATACACCAGGGTTTCATGGGACTTGTTCATTTTTATAGCGTTCTCCCCTATAAATTGGTTAATATATTAACAGAGATTTCTTTTTGTTATGCTAACGGAAAAAACATAAATGGTTACAGAGGGAGAATTATGAATAGACAAGATAAGAGATCAAGACACTTGGCAGCTATATCGCTGGCAATTATGGGAGTAGGTTTCCTCGCAACGATTCCGTTTCAGGAATCAATCATTGGAAAACTATTAATGGGCGGTTTTGAAGCTGGCCTTGTAGGCGGACTTGCTGACTGGTTCGCCGTTACTGCGCTCTTCAGGCACCCAATGGGCATCCCGATTCCACATACTGCACTCCTGCCTAAAAATCGTGAAAAGGTGACACAGGCATTAATCAATATGCTCGAGAATGATTGGCTCACTAAAGAGAGCATCATGGATAAATTCAAGCAGATTCACATTCTGGATAAAATTTTTGAGACGGTGGAAAAAGAACTGCATTCTGATTCTGTGAAAAAAAACATACAGTCCTTCAGCCTTGAGATTGCGAACAAAATTGATGTGGAAAAATTTGCTCCTTCCATTGAAAAGGAGATCAAAGACTTCCTGCTTACTGCTAATGTCTCAATGCTTTTGCAAAAAGCTTCAAGTCATGTGTTAGCTAAGCAATACGATGAAGCTGCGTTTAACTATATCTTGGAGGAAACTGAAAAGTGGGCATCCAAAGAGGAAGCGAAAATGGTCCTCGGCAAGCTTGGCAAGCAGGCAATTGAGACTACCCAGGCAGACGGATTGCTAAAATTCGCGATTCAATCCTTCAGCAATATGATCACCGAAGAGAAAATCGGCAATATGCTGCAGTCTTTCATTTTAAAAAGAATGAAAAACCTTAAACAAAGCGACAATCGTTACAGGCACATGATTCTTGAGAAGGTTCGAAAAGAGCTTGGGAGCATTGATGAACGAGAAGTGCTGATGTTAGAAATCCAAAGCTGGAAAAATAAATTGGTGGAAGAGTTGGAGATTTCAAACCAAATCAAAGATGTTCTCTTAAAGTTCAAGGGACGTGCAATCTCATTTATTGAAAAAGAGAGCTTTGTTGATGACCACGTAATCCCAGTTGTTAACAAATTCATAAATGAGATTAAAAATGATCCTGAAAAAGTAGCAGGTATTGAGAGATGGCTTCATACAAAACTTGCTGGTCTGATTGAAAGGAACCATTCAAAGATCGGCAAGCTGGTTAGGGAAAATCTCGACAAACTCGATACAGAAACATTGATCGACATGATGGAAAACAATATCGGAAAAGACCTGCAGTGGATCAGGGTCAACGGTGCAGTTTGCGGCTTCCTGATTGGAATTGGGCTGACAATCTTTAAATTTCTTATTATGTAAAATAACAGTATACACTCGATTTTTCATCGATTCTGTCATCAGAAAAAGAGTTCATCAAGTAAAATAAACACCATAGCAGAGAAAATCCCTGCACCGCGCTAAGCTATTAAGAGCCGCGGTACAGGGATTTTTTTAGCTTAGGCTGTGTAAAACTTGTCTGTTGATTTCCGCTCCAGGCGCTTCGCTTTCCGGGGGGCGTCAGGTGAGCCTCCTCGTCGCTTTGCTCCTGCGGGGTCTCACCTTGGCCGCTGATCCCCCAGGACTTTGAAAAGCTTCCTCGAACCTGCCCACGCACGATGGAAATGCGTTAGCATTTTCGGAGGAGTCTGCGCGCCTTCCGCTCCAATCAACAGGTGCTAAAAAATCAACATTGTACTTTAACACACCTTATTTTAATGGGTTATGCATTTTTTCCTTAAGGGACTTTAAGAAATTTTATCGGGTTTCTCAGCACTTTGTCTGAAAATTGTTTTGCGAATGAATGGTATGACCCAGTGATCTAAACCGTATCTTCCTGCATTGTAGCCAGCGAACAGTATGATGAATCCGAAGAAGATATCAGTAGGATTATGTGATACTGTACCGGCAAGGAAGAAAGAGAAATTCATCACTAAACCGAAGAACATCGCAGCAGTTGTCAGGCATCCAAGGATGAGACCGAGTCCTACTAGGAATTCACCAACAGGAACGATGAAATTGAAGAGGTCTATATTTGGAAGTGCGAAGTTTTCTAGGAATGACACATACCAACCATACACCATGTTTCCGTCAGGACCCTTAACAGGATTAGCTATAGCATTTGTTAAATATCCTGTAGCATCGAAACCTTCACCAGTTAATTTTCCCCAGCCAGCGTGCATCCAATTATAACCGAGCCATAAGCGCAACACTGTAAGAAGACCTGCCGCGACATTGCTTTCTCTTAACCATTTTGCAAACATATAAATCGCTTCCCTTCAAGGATAAGTAATAATTTGATTACACTACAATATATTGAATTTCCTTAAAAAGATGAAAGGGACGGAACTATGTTCACAAATCAGCAACAACAATATGAATGATTTATGAACGTAAACCAGAAGCCCTGTGATGATGAAGGGAGAGAGAGTAAAAGGCAGGTAATAATCATTGGTGAGTCTGAGACAAAGAAAAGAGCCTGAAGACAGGCTCTTTCAACATATATTCGGTTTGGCTCTGCCGAATTCTTATACAGCGTTATTTACTGCTTCATTTGTTTTCTTAAGGACAGTTTTGCGAATGAAAGGAACAACCCAGCGGTCTAAACCGTATTTTCCAGCATTGAAACCAGCAAACACGATGATGAAGCCGAAGAAGATGTCAGTTGGGTTGTGAGATACTGTTCCGGCAAGGAAGAAAGAGAAGTTCATCACAAGGCCGAAGAACATTGCTGCAGTTGTTAAGCATCCAAGAATAAGTCCAAGACCGATCAGGAATTCCCCAAGTGGAACAATGAAGTTAAATAGTTCAACATTTGGAATGGCGAAGTTATCAAGGAAAGATACATACCAGCTGTAAACCATGCTTCCATCCGGGCCTTTTACCGGATTGGCAACAGCATTTTTCAAAAATCCAGTAGCATCGAAACCTTCACCAGTTAATTTTCCCCAACCAGCATGCATCCAGTTATATCCGAGCCATACACGCAGGACAGTCAAAAGGCCAGCAGCGACATTGTTTTCTCTTAACCATTTCGCGAACATATAAATCGCTTCCCTTCAAAAATAAGTTAATATTGATTACACTAACAATATATCAGAATTTGGAATTAGAATGAGGCAATTGTGAAATAGTTCACAGAAATGAAACAACAAATTGACAGAACTTTGAACAAGAATAAATAGGGAGGTAAATCTTATTTTCTGGGTGTCCCGGCACAACAGAAACCAGAAACCGACCCGAGTAAACACAGAAAGGACTGGCGATAGACATGGACAAACAATCAGATGCTGATGCACAAGAGCAAATCAAAGACAGGGAAAAAATATGGAGCAGGGATTTCGTGTTCATAATTCTCGCCAATTTTTTTATCTTTCTTGGCTTTCAAATGACATTGCCTACGATTCCGCTGCTTGTTGAGGATCTTGGCGGCAACGATCAATTAATTGGGTTTGTTGTCGGTATTTTCACATTCTCCGCTTTGCTGATCAGACCTTATGCCGGCAGGATGCTAGAATCAAAGGGACGAGGCTTGGTTTATTTAACAGGGTTAGTGATATTTGTCTTATCCGTAGGCTCCTTCGGATTCGCCTTAGGGATTGTATTTTTATTTCTGATGCGGGTTGTCCAGGGTGTAGGATGGGGGTTATCGACGACAGCATCGGGAACGATTGCTACAGATTTAATTCCGCCGCGCCGCAGGGGAGAAGGAATGGGCTATTTTGGTTTGTCAGGAAATCTGGCTCTGGCTTTAGGTCCGACACTTGGATTGGCACTAGCTGATGTCATTTCCTTTAAGCAATTATTTCTGATATGCGCGGTGCTTGGTCTTACTGCCTTTCTTTTTGCCTCCAGAATTTCTTATAAGAAAGTGGGAAATAACAGACCAGAAATTGCAGGGAGGAAATGGGATGTGTATGAAAAGACAGCGCTCCACCCATCATTCTTACTGTTTTTTATCACAGTCACTTTTGGTGGAATTGCTTCCTTTCTTCCTCTTTATGCAACTCAAAAAGACATATCGGGCATTCAATGGTATTTTTTGATCTATGCTTTGACACTGTTGTTGTCCAGGACCTTCGCGGGCAAGCTGTATGATCAAAAAGGGCATGGTGTAGTTTTTATTCCTGGGGCCTTATTCATCATGATTGCGATGATATTGCTGTCTTGGCTGCCTAATAGTTTAGTAATGTTCATTGCTGCAGGACTTTATGGCTTTGGATTCGGTGCGGTGCAGCCAGCACTCCAGGCCTGGTCAGTAGAAAAAGCACCGAAGGACAGGAAAGGAATGGCCAATGCAACCTTTTTCTCATTTTTTGACTTGGGAGTAGGAATCGGGGCCATGGCATTCGGCCAGATTGGCCACTGGCTTGGCTATGGAAGCATTTATATTGCATCAGCACTTTCCGTATTTTTCTCCATTCTGTTATATCTTTATTTGACCAGAAAAACAAGAGTGAACTAATGCTAGCAAACCTGTTCTATTTACATGGAGCAGGTTTTTTACATGCAATTATTTGTAAGTTAGAACCTTTCTAAGTAAAATACACTTATAGGTATAATTGGAATAATGGCCCATGCGATAATTAAACTTTTAAAAAATATGGTCCGGGGTATATAAAGACTATTGGCTAACAGAGTTTAAATTACTATATTTGCATTTAATACTGAGGAGGAAGTCAAATGTATTTCAAGTCATTTTTCGATGAACAGCTTGCCCATATGTCATATTTGATCGGGTGCCAGCGCACTGGAGAGGCCATTGTCATTGACCCGGCCAGGAACATTCAGCCGTATCTTAAAATTGCTAAAAAGGAAGGTTTCACGATTTCGGCTGTAACTGAAACTCATATCCATGCAGATTATTTATCTGGTGCAAGAGAGCTTGCCCACCACCATGGAGCAAAGCTCTATGTTTCAGATGAAGGGGATAAGGACTGGAAGTACCAATATGTCGATCAATATGAACATAAATTTCTGACTGAAGGCTCAATCTTTAAAGTTGGAAATGTCTACTTTGATGTTATCCATACACCGGGACATACGCCTGAAAGCATTTCCTTCCTGCTTACTGACAAGGGTGGCGGTGCCAATGAGCCAATGGGAATCTTCACAGGGGATTTCCTTTTCGTAGGTGATGTCGGACGTCCTGATTTGCTTGAAAAAGCCGCGGGTGTCACAGGTACATCTGAATCCGGTGCACGCCAGATGTTTGAGTCGCTGCGCAAGGTAGAGAAGCTTTCCGACTTCCTGCAGGTTTGGCCGGCACATGGCGCGGGAAGTGCATGCGGAAAGTCGCTTGGAGCGGTTCCGATGTCGACACTCGGCTACGAGAAAAAATTTAACTGGGCGCTCCAAATCAATGAAGAAGAAAAGTTTGTGGAGGAACTGCTGGCAGGGCAGCCAGAACCACCGAAGTATTTTGCCCAGATGAAAAAGCTGAATAAGACAGGGCCAGAGTTGTTGCGCAAAGAAGAAGCGCCTAAAGTATCTCTATCTGAAACAGATAATGCGGTGGTCGTCGATACACGCCCGGCAAAAGAATTCGCTGGAGGCCATGCGGAGGGCACCATCAACATTCCTTATAACAAATCATTCACGAACTGGTCAGGCTGGCTGTTAAGCTATGATCAAGCTATTGTCTTAATTGCCGAAAAGGGTCAATTAGCCGATATCAAAAAATCGCTGCAGTCGATAGGGCTGGACCAGGTAACTGGATATGTAGTTCCAACAGAAATAAGCAGTGATCTTGAGGAATATAAAAATATCCCTGCAAGCAAGGCAAAAGAACTGATGGAAGATGAAGATTACTTTGTCATTGACGTCCGTAACCAGAGCGAATGGGACGGCGGCCACATTCCGGGGGCACACCATTTGATGCTTGGAACGCTGACCGACAATCTTGACGAGGTTCCAAAGGACAAGAAAATCATCGCTCACTGTCAGTCAGGTGCCCGCTCCGCAATCGGAACAAGCCTGCTTCTGAAAAATGGCTTCAAGGATGTTCTGAATTTGGAAGGCGGGTTCTCCGCCTGGGAAAAAGAAGGTCTTCCGGTGAAGAAAGATTAATATAGTTTAAGCCAGCTTCTCATTCGAGCTGGCTTAATTTATTTTTAAAGTGAACAATCAGGTTGATAGGCACCCATATTAGACTCAGCGGCTTACCGCGAACAGCCACCTAATGATTTGTGGCTGTAATGCAACGTGGATTTCCAAACCGGCAACAAAAACTCTTCGTGAAGAATGTTCAATTCAGCAACATAACTTTATTGAAGACTTGTTTTCGTTTAAAATATGAAAAAACGATGACCAAATGATTAATTAATTTGAAACAATAGCCAAATCTGTTGATTCTCACGCTATTCCGATTTATGTTAATTAATAACAGATAGCGAGATATGAGGAGATATATTATGAAGATTCTAGTTATAGAAGATAATGAAAGTGTCTGCGAAATGATTGATATGTTCTTTTTGAAAGAAGGAATTTCAGGTGAGTTTGTTCATGACGGACTTAAAGGATATGAATCGTTTAAAAAGGGAAGCTGGGATTTACTGATTGTCGACTGGATGCTTCCTGGAATGGATGGTGTTACACTATGCCGAAAAATCAGGCAGGAAGGCAGCGAGGTACCGATCATCATGCTTACTGCGAAAGACAGTGAGAGCGACCAGGTCCTTGGACTAGAAATGGGTGCGGATGATTATGTGACCAAACCGTTCAGTCCTTTAGCGCTGATGGCAAGGATTAAAGCTGTAGCCCGTCGGTACCAGAAACAACAGCCTGAAGAGAAGGGTTTAATTGGCACCACGCACATTAAAATTAATAAAGAAACTCGTGAAGTCATGCTGTATGGACAGCCTGTCACCAATTTGACCCCGAAGGAATTTGACATACTCTTATTCTTTGTGCAGCATCCTCGCCAGGTTTTCACAAGGGAGCAGCTGCTCGAGCGTGTGTGGGGCTACCAATTTTACGGTGATGAGCGAACAGTAGATGTCCATATCAAGCGGCTGAGAAAGAAACTTGGGACCGAAACACAGCCATTATTCCATACGGTTTGGGGAGTAGGCTATAAATTTGATGAATCGGTCGATGGGCATGAAAGTTAAATATATTTACCAGCAATTCATCAGCCATATCAGCATCATCGTCGTAGCTTTTCTTATCCTTAGTTTGCTGTTCACTCATTATGTTGAGACATTAGTATATAAAAATAAAACAGAAGAACTGATCGCGTATGGAGATAATATCTGGCGGGATTTACAGAGGGGAAGTGAACGTCCCGAACAGATTATCAATCAGTACGCACGCGTCTTATTTTCAAGGGATATACAATTCAGTGTTTTTGACCAGAATGTACAGCTGCTGAATCCGATCAGATGGAGAGGACCGGCCATTGAGTTTACCGAAAAGGAATGGAGAATGTTAAACGAAGGGCAGCCAATTGTCATGAAATATGACCTCAAGCGCTATGATGAGGCGGTAACCCTTGTCGCCCTTCCTTTTATAGACAAGGGGAAATTCATCGGCGGCATCCTGCTGACGTCTCCAATAAGCGGAGCAAGGGAAATGATTGCTGAAATCAATAAATACCTTTTTTATACTGTGCTGATTGCCCTTGCAGTAGCCTTTCTCCAAAGCTGGCTGCTGTCGCGGATCCATGTGAACAGAATCAAAAAGCTGCAGGAAGCAACCTCTCTCGTCTCGGCAGGTGATTACACTGTGAAAGTACCATCCTCTGATTTTGATGAAATCGGCGAACTGGCAGAGGATTTTAACCGTATGGTAAGCAAGCTTGATGAATCAAAAGCGGAGATTGAAAGTCTCGAAAATCGCCGCCGCCAATTCATGGCTGATGTGTCCCATGAATTGCGTACGCCGTTGACCACGATCAGCGGCGTCATTGAAGGCTTGAAGAATGATATGATACCTGAGGCCGAAAAGGAGAGAGGCATCAAGCTTGTGAGCAAGGAGACGAAGCGCCTGATCAGGCTGGTGAATGAAAATCTGGATTATGATAAAATTCGCTCCAATCAGGTTCAGCTCATTAAAGAAGATATCGAGCTTCTGGAGGTATTCGAAATCATTAAAGATCAGCTAGATCTGCAGGCTGCAGAACGAAATAATACTATTATCGTTGAAGCGGAAGATTCAGTTATGGTACATGCTGATTATGACCGGCTCGTCCAGATTTTGATCAATATAACGAAAAACAGCATCCAGTTTACCGAGAATGGCGCAATTCGGCTTAAGGGATGGATGGATGTTCAAAGAACGCATATTGAAATCGAGGATACAGGCATCGGAATTCAGCCGGAGGAAATTGAAAAGATCTGGCACCGCTTTTACAAAGCAGATATTTCGAGAACGAGCAATCCTTTTGGAGAATTTGGTCTTGGACTATCAATCGTTAAGCAGCTTGTTCAGATGCATGAAGGCGAGATCCATGTAGAAAGCGAACATGGAAAAGGGACAAAGTTTGTGATTGAGCTGCCATTTAGATAAAATGAAAGAGATAAGCTGCAGGCTAGGCCTTCAGCTTTTATATTAGGTTAATGATAAAAATAACCGATTTAATTCAAGGCGCTAACGCTTTTTGTTATTTTGAAAGGGTGAACGATGTGGTACGTTTCGGAGTAGTAGGTACGAATTGGATTACAGAAGCATTTTTAAAAGGTGCAAGCCAACATGAGGCATTCCAGCTGACAGCGGTTTATTCCCGCACAGAGGATAAAGCTGCTGAGTTTGCGGGTAAGTTCGGGGTTGAGCACACTTTTACAGAATTAGAAGAAATGGCGAAAAGCGATGTAATTGATGCTGTTTATATAGCAAGTCCCAATTCACTGCATGCAAGCCAGGCTATCACATTCATGAAAAATGGCAAGCATGTTCTGTGTGAAAAAGCGATTGCTTCAAATGGAATGGAATTTGATAAAATGATCCAAATAGCCAGAGAACATAATGTAGTATTGATGGAAGCCTTGAAATCAACTTTGATGCCGAACTTCAAGGCAGTCCAGGAGAATTTGCATAAGGTTGGTACAGTCAGAAGATATTTTGCAAGCTATTGCCAGTACTCCTCCCGCTACGATTCCTATAAAGAGGGAAAGGTGTTAAATGCCTTTAATCCCGCTTTTGCTGCTGGTTCATTGATGGATATTGGCATTTACTGCATCTATCCACTTGTCGCTTTATTCGGAGAACCTAAGGGCATTCAGGCGAATGGATATGTATTGGATTCTGGTGTAGATGGAGAAGGCAGCCTTTTGTTGAAGTATGACGGGATGGACGCGGTGATCATGTTCTCCAAGATTACAAACTCATCTCTGCCATCTGAAATTCATGGTGAGGATGGAAATATCAGAATTGATAAAATCAGTTCTCCTGAAAAAGTGGAAATCATCTATCGGGACGGAAGAATAGAGGATTTATCCAGAGAGCAAATCACAGATAATATGTTTTATGAAGCTGAGGAATTTATCACTTTGATTCAACAGGGGCAATTGGAATCAGCCAATAATTCACTGGAACATTCCAGAATCACGATGAACATCCTTGATGAAGCCAGAAGGCAAATGGGAGTGAAATTTCCTAGTGACCAGGAAAGCTGATGAAAAATGGGCAGGCGCACAAAAAGCGCCTGCCCATTTTTAATAAGCCCTTAGTAATTCAAAAACTTAACGCACACAGGGTCCGGAACTTTCACCTCAGAGTCCAGCAACGTAAGTCTCCCTGTTTCCTTATCTCGAGAATAAAGTACGACACTGCTCGAATTCTGGTTGGAGGCAATCAAGTACTTTTCACTTGGGTCTAAAACGAAATCTCTCGGCCAATTGCCTTCGGTCGAGGTATGCTCCACAAATGACAGCTCGAAGCTTCCTGGTTTCACTTCGAACACAGCAATGCTGTCATGGCCGCGGTTGGCAGCATAGACAAACTTTCCATCCGAGGAAATGTGAATGGCGCTTCCCTGGTTATTTTCTTTAAAATCATCAGGAAGTGTTGAGACGGCCTGAAGCTGTTGGAAGCTTCCATCCTCTAAATGATATTTCAGCACAATAACCTCAGAGCTGAATTCAGTCATTAAATAGGCATATTCACCGTTTGGATGGAATGTAAGATGTCTTGGACCACTGCCTGGTGCGATATTCAAGATACTCTTCTCCGCCAGTTTGCCATTGTCCAAAGAATAAGTAATCAGCTGATCGATTCCTAAATCAATGACAGCTGCATATTTCTCATCAGGGGTAAAACCGCTATAATGTGTATGCGCTTTTTCCTGTCTCTCATCAGGACCTGAACCTTCATGAAAGATGCTTGATAATACAGCTTGAATTTCCCCATTTTCAGGATTTAACCGGTATGAATCTGCAGAACCCTTATGATAGTTGGCTGACAAGAGGAGGCTGTTTTCCTTATTTACGCTGACATGGCAAGGTGAAGCTCCTTCTGAATACTGAGTGTTAATTAGGGAAAGCTCCCCGGATTCCAGGATTTTATAGCCTGCAACACCTCCTGAATTACCTTCCTTTGCAACAGAATAAAGATACTGATTATCCTTACTGATATTTAGATAGGTGGGATTCTCTAAAGAGGCAACAGCTTTCACATCGGTAATTTTTCCATTTACCGCATCAAGGGTAAAAGAATAGATCCCTTTGCTGTCTCCTTTTGTATAGGTGCCAATATAGCCTGTGAATTTTTCGTGAGTTGTCATTCGCAAAGCCTCCAATATCATTTTGCTTTATTTTCGTTTAATTTAAGTTCATCTATAGTCTAGCAAAAATCCAGTCACGAACAAAATGTTCTGGACAAACTCGGGTGATAAGACAGGACTGGTAAAACGAAAAAAAAACAATCTTCACGGCCTGACGTTTAATTTTTCAATATAACGGTATAGTTAAAGATAGCTGCAGTTTGGGATGTGTAAATCTAGACATTAAACTGTATAAGAGATATGCTCTTTAATAATAACTTTTTCAGTGATTAAGGAGGTTTAATATGAGTTTGCAGAAACAGATTATTGAAGCTTTGAATGTCCGTCCGGAAATCAATCCGCAGGAGGAAATCCAGAAGCGGATTGGCTTCCTGAAGGAATATTTACAAGCTTCGAAAGCAAAAGGATTTGTGCTTGGAATCAGTGGAGGCCAGGATTCTACGCTTGCAGGAAGGCTGGCTCAATTAGCGGCTGAAGAGCTGCGTTCTGAAGGGGTCGACGCAAAATTCGTTGCTGTCCGCCTTCCGTACAAGGTTCAGAAAGATGAAGAGGATGCGCAGCGTGCACTGGATTTCATTAAACCCGATAAGACGGTCACCTTCAATATCCAGCCTGCTGTTGATACATTCAATACACAATTTGAAGAAGCGATTGGCGATTCTCTTACAGATTTTAATAAAGGGAATGTTAAGGCCCGGATGAGGATGATTACACAGTATGCGATTGCCGGCCAGGAAGGTTTGCTGGTCATCGGCACAGACCATGCAGCTGAAGCAGTAACCGGATTTTTCACAAAGTATGGCGATGGCGGAGCCGATTTGCTGCCGCTCACTGGGCTGAACAAGAGACAGGGAAGGGAGCTTCTCAAGGCATTGAATGCTGAGGAAAGATTGTACTTGAAAGAACCGACGGCTGACCTGCTTGATAACAAGCCGCTTCAGGCTGATGAGACAGAGCTCGGAGTGAGCTATGAGGCAATTGACGATTATCTGGAAGGAAAGCAGATTGCAGAAGGTGATGCTGTGAAAATTGAGTCCAGATACAGGGTATCAGAACATAAGAGACAGGTACCTGCGTCAATGTTCGACTCCTGGTGGAAAAAATAAAGAAAAGCCTGGCCGATTGGCCAGGCTTATTCATTGCCATTATTCAAGTTCTGTCATGGCAAAACTTCTGGGATCTTCTTTTTCAGTGACCTTGTCAATTTTGTCTGTAAACATTTGAAAAACTCGCTTTTTCTCTTCAAGCTCCTTGATGTATTCCTTCAAGTTATTGAATTTTTGTTCAAATGGCTGGTGGTACAATTCACGAATCTTTCTGTTCAGATCCGGATTAACGGTCGATTGGACAACCTGCTTAGTGATGTTGTATTTATATGTATAAACTTTTAACTCGTTTTTTATCTCTTCATATTCCGCATCAATTTCATTCAAAATTTCTTCTATTTCCGCTTTCCATTCATCTAGCGACATTTTAACATGCTGTTCCATAAGGATCCTCCTGCCATTTCGCCTATATTCAAGCTTCGTCCTTTTATTTTATCAATCTAGTTTTACATAGGTATTGCGGCTTTATTACATTGTGAAAACAAAAGGCTTTTTCTCTAAATTGATAGTTCCTATTAATAGAAAAAGAATAATCAATTTGATATAGGAATAAAGATTCATTTTTGTTAGAAAATGGCGAATTTTGTTGAATTGATGGTTCGTAAGTTTTATATTTTAATTAGAACAGAAAAAGGCAAACTTATCGAAAGATAGGGACGCAAAGCCACGAGTCTAAGGCGTTTTGCTATGATCGTCGGGTTGCCAAAAAAGGATCGGATGCATGACCAGATGGGTCAAAGGTGTTGTTTTGACTTTGCCGAAGAACCGCCTTCTTTTTTGGAGGATTTTTTATTTGTACCTGTATTGCATCATATTTGGTTTACTCAATCCTTGAAAAAACCTTATAAAATGCAAAAAGTAGCGAAAATGACGTTTGCAACGCGTTAGAGAGGTTAAATAATACTTAAGTAACTTGACAGGATAAATAAAAGATACTCCTTTTGGCAGATTTGTTCCATTTCAGCATCGGGTTTTTGTCAGCAGGAAAAAGATTAAAAGAAAGGTGGAGGAATAATTGACTGTTTTGTTTGGGACTGTAGAGTATTTTGAACGTGAAATTGAGTTTCATTTAGCAGAGGTGGAAAAGAGAGAACGACTGCAGGAAGAAATCAGTCAAATCCAGGTGAAACTGGAGGAAGAACTGCTTAACGATTTCATCTGTGATGAGAAGCTTCGAATGGAATGCATGCAGAATCTATCAAATGCCTGCAGCAAATTAACTGAAGATTATGTTGTATAAAAAATCTATTAAACTATAAAAGCCTGTGGCCGCAGCCACAGGCTTTTATCTATTAATCAACTACATTTTCGATAATGGTTGCCACACCCATTCCTCCGCCAATGCAGAGAGTCGCCAATCCGTATTTTTGTTCTCTCTTTTTCAATTCATGAATCAATGTGACGAGGATTCTTGCACCGCTCGCTCCAATTGGATGGCCAAGTGCGATTGCTCCTCCATTGACATTGACGTTGTCTTCGCTCATGCCAAGCTCTTTCATTACGGAGAGTGCCTGTGCTGCAAAAGCTTCGTTTGCTTCAACCAGATCAATGTCAGTCAATTCCATTTCCGCTTTTTTAAGTGCTTTTTTAACAGCGTCGACTGGACCAATACCCATGATGGAAGGGTCAACACCAGCAGAAGCATTTGCCTTGATTGTTACAAGCGGTGTAACACCTAGTTCTTTTGCTTTTTTGCCGCTCATGACAACGACAGCGGCTGCACCGTCATTGATTCCAGAAGCATTGGCTGCAGTTACCGAACCGTCTTTTTTAAATGCAGGCTTTAACTTTCCTACCTTCTCAAGTGTGCTGCCGAATTTAGGATGCTCATCCTGGTCGACGATGATCGGGTCGCCTTTCCGCTGTTTTACCGCGACAGGAACGATCTCATCCTTGAAGCGGCCAGAAGTGATGGCTGATTCAGCCTTGTTTTGGCTTTTTACTGCAAATGAATCCTGCTCATTACGGGAGATTTCATATTTATCTGCAAGGTTCTCAGCTGTGACACCCATATGATAGTCATTGAAAGCACAAACGAGTCCATCTCCAAGCAATGTATCAACTAGTTTCTGGTCTCCCATCTTAAAGCCTTCGCGTGCACCTTTAAGAACGAATGGAGCCTGACTCATGTTTTCCATGCCGCCTGCAACGACGATATCTGCATCTCCGGCTGCAATTGCCTGATACGCAAGATGGACTGCTTTCAATCCGGAGCCGCACAACTTGTTGATTGTCATGGACGGGCAGGTTTCTGGAAGTCCAGCTCTCATGGCAGCCTGGCGTGCAGGGTTTTGGCCGAGACCAGCCTGCAGTACGTTTCCCATGATGACTTCATCAACCGCATCAGCACTGACATTTGCTTTTTCTAAAGCTGCTTTGATCGCTGTTGCTCCTAAATCTACTGCAGAAACACCAGAGAATGCGCCGCCAAAGGCACCGGTCGCTGTTCTGACAGCACTTGCGATTACAATTGTATTTTCCATTTTTCATGCCCCTTTCGAAGTAAGTATACTAAAGGGGGGACTGAATCCCCCTATATCTATAATCATAATGATTCAGGTAAAAAATGTCACTTTCCAGCACAGCTGGACGTCAAGGTATTATACAAGTCCAGTAAGTTTGTAGATTGCAATAATGAAGAATACTGCAAGCGTTTTAATTACTGTGATCATGAAAATATCTTTATAGGATTGTTTATGTGTTAAACCTGTTACTGCAAGCAATGTGATAACAGCTCCGTTATGTGGAAGCGTGTCCATACCGCCTGATGCCATGGAGATGACACGGTGCATAACCTCTGGCGGAATGTTGAATTGAGTGATCGCTTTCATATAAGTGTCTGTCATCGCACTTAAGGCAATACCCATACCGCCGGAAGCGGAACCTGTAACCCCCGCAAGAGTAGTTGTTGTCACTGCTCCATTGATTAACGGATCTGAGAAAGTGGTTGAAATTCCTTTACTCACAACTGAGAAACCAGGCAGGGAAGAAATGACTCCGCCAAATCCATACTCGGCACCAGTGTTCATAGAAGCAAGCAATGCTCCTCCGATAGCGGTATTAATTCCTACCTTGAAGCCTCCTGTAACACCTTTCCAGTTATACAATAAGGTAGCGATAATCCCCAGGATCAGTGCTAATTCAACGGACCAGATCCCGACTACTGCTGGAATTTGGATGGTTCCGTAAGCTTCAAGCCCGATTTTCGTGAAGTCAAAGCCATTAGGATACCACTTAGGAAGATTCACTGTGAAAAATTTGTTAGCTACTCCAACCAGGACTAATGGAACGAAAGCCAGTACTGATTTTAGAGTGCTTGCGTGTGCGGTCATATCAATTTTTGCTGCGCCTTCTTCTAATGCATCAGCTTCGGCAGCTGCTGCTGATTCAGCGTTATCAAATCCGTAAAAACCTTCGCCGCGTTTAGCCGCTCTTTTTCTAAGTGTTTCAAGGTACATCATACCAAGGCTGAAAACGAGAATCGCACCTATGATACCCAGTGTTGGTGCTGCATAGATATCTGTTCCAAAAAAGCCAGTTGGGATAACGTTCTGGATTTGCGGTGTACCTGGAAGTGCATCCATAGTGAAGGTGAAGGCACCAAGCGCAATTGTTCCAGGAATGAGTCTTTTTGGAATGTTTGCTTCCCTGAATAAGTTTTTGGCAAAAGGATAAATGGCGAATACTACTACGAACAGGCTTACGCCGCTGTATGTTAAAATTGCGCCCATCAAAACAATAGCAAGAATTGCCCGTGTACCGCCAACTAGTTTAATGATTGATTTAGCGATCGATTCTGCAATTCCGGACATTTCAACCACTTTACCGAATATAGCACCAAGCAAGAATACAGGAAAATAGCTTTTGATAAAACCGACCATTTTTTCCATGAAGATATTGCTGAAGAACGGAAGTACATGGCTCGGATCTGTCAGCATTACTGCAAGAAGCGCTGCTATTGGTGCAAACAGAATGACGGAAAATCCTTTGTAAGCTGTGAACATCAATAATCCAAGAGCGAGGAGAATAATAAATAGCTCCATATGGGAATCCCCTTTCTAATACTCAAGACGTTGTCTATGAATTGTTTGTTAAAAGATAAGAAAGTATATATTTAACTTCGAGAAATGTCCAGC
>NZ_JBALQL010000035.1:0-61727 GCF_036964885.1 Bacillus sp. JJ1122
TTTGAGATTCATTATAAAGAAGCTTCTTACTCATTGTAAATCCTCCGTCCATTCTGATTAGTTCTATTGAAACACAAAAAACCCCGGATAAGGGGCACTTTTTTATAAGTGTCCGTTATCCGGGGTATAGTTCAAAAGTTGGGGTTGCTTTTATAAATGTCCTATTATGGACGAATTCTAGATTCTGTATCTGCATCAAAGAAGTGAACCTTGTTCATGTCAAATGCTAGTTCAATGACCTGGCCTGGAGTAACATCAGTGCGGGAATCAACACGTGCCACGAAGTCCTGGCCTTCGAATTGTGAATAAATCATTGTTTCAGCACCTGTAAGTTCAGATACTTCTACAGTTGCTTTTACAGTTGCGCCTTGAGATGCATCAATGAAAACTGGCTCATCATGAAGGTCTTCTGGTCTTACACCCATGATGATATCTTTTCCGACATAACCTTGAGAGCGAAGAACTTTCATTTTTCCTTCAGGAATTGCGATTGATGATTTATTAACGGTGAATTTGCCTTCTTCAAGTTTCCCAGTAAAGAAGTTCATAGAAGGTGATCCGATGAATCCGCCAACGAAGACGTTTTCTGGGTTTTCGTAAACTTCTTTCGGAGCTCCAACCTGCTGGATTATTCCATCTTTCATGACCACTAGACGTGTCGCCATTGTCATAGCTTCAGTCTGGTCATGCGTAACATAAATCGTAGTTGTGTTCAAACGGCGGTGAAGCTTTGCAATTTCAGCACGCATTTGTACACGAAGCTTTGCATCAAGGTTTGATAAAGGTTCGTCCATCAAGAACACCTTAGCATCACGAACGATAGCGCGGCCCAAAGCAACACGCTGGCGCTGTCCACCAGAAAGTGCCTTTGGCTTACGGTCTAAGTATGGCTCAAGACCAAGGATTTTAGCTGCCTCTTTAACTCGGCGTTCGATCTCTTCCTTAGGGAACTTGCGGAGCTTCAATCCGAAAGCCATGTTATCATATACAGTCATATGAGGATAAAGCGCATAGTTTTGGAAAACCATCGCGATATCGCGGTCTTTAGGAGGAACGTCATTCACGCGCTTTCCATCAATATAGAAATCGCCTTTAGAAATTTCTTCTAGTCCGGCAATCATACGAAGAGTCGTGGATTTACCGCAGCCAGATGGTCCAACGAAAACGATGAATTCTTTGTCCTGGATATGAAGGTTGAAATCTTCTACTGCTGTTACTTTGTTATCATAAATTTTATAAATGTGATCTAATTTTAACTCGGCCATTTTTTAAAGCCTCCCTGAGTGTTTGTCTACAATACACAGTTTAGCGGAAAGGCATGCAAACAATCATCGGCAGGGTGCACAAAAATAATGTAAGCCCTTTTATGCAATGTGTTCAAATGGGAAAGTAAACAAATTAGGCAATCTGTTAAATCAGATATTATGGTGGTATGTTTCATTTTCAGACTGAAATGAAAAGTATCTTATGTTAAAATCATAATCTACCGCATTTCTTCATAAAGGCAGGCAAGGTAGACCATTACGGCAGTGTCGAAATCTTTTAATTGAACGCCGGTTTTTTCCATAAACTTGTCCATCCTATATTGCAATGTATTGCGGTGGACATAAAGTTTTTTTGCAGCAAGGGAAGCATTTGAATTGCTTTCCAGAAATACTTTGATGGTGGACAACAATTCTCTGTCTTCTTCAAAGGCTTCAAGTACAGAAGTCTCAAGGATTGCTTTAAGCTCTGCCGGCATAGTTGAAGCAAGCAAGATAGGGAATATTTTTTCAAAAGTATATACATGAGCCCTGGTATTGTGATTCATAGCTTGCGTGAATAGCTGCTTTTCAATCGTGAAAAATTCTCGAAGCTGTCCAGTGAGTTTATTGAACTTACCCATATAAAAAGACAATTTAATAAAAAAGTCACTTTCAAATGTGGAAGATATGGATTCAAGCTCATCCGCTGTTTCTGAAACTTCTTTTTTTTCTTCTACCAGAAATCCATATGAATCCTGCAGCCAGATGATGATATGATCGGGAAAAAAGCCATGCAATGCTTCGGAGATTTCCTCATAGTCCATCTCCTTTGTGTGAAATTGGAACTGGATGAACCTTACTTCATCGGAGTTAGTTAAAGGGAGATTTCCCTCGTGAAAAAGGAACTGGTGCCAATTACGAGCAGCCCCGGATAGACCGGATGTATTTTTCTCTTCAACAAAATGAAAAAGAATGCTTAGAAGCTCGTGCTGACTGACGGACAAATCTGCTTTAGGGATGCCGAACCATAGTGTGTCATGCAGAGTTTCCTTAAACCAATAGTAATTTGATGAATCATCAGCTGGGGGAAAATCCTGCGTGACAGAATTCGGGAAATAGGCTAATATTTTATTAATCATATAACTATCCTCATGTTTAAATTGATAAAAGACAAGTTTTCTTTTATTATAACAGGAGTAGTCATCAATTGTTAAATAGCCATAGAGCTGTTACTGGTAGAAAAAAGGAAAAAATGTTGGTATAATAGATACAATACGGGGTACCGTAAGAGGAAGAGGTGTACAAAAATGGAATACACAGCAGAAATGAAAAATCGCTTAAAGCGTTTAGAAGGCCAGGTGCGCGGAGTTATCCGAATGATGGAAGAAGAAAACCATTGTAAGGACGTTGTAACTCAACTGTCAGCAGTTCGATCTGCAGTTGACCGTGCAATTGGATTTATCGTTGCAAAGAATCTTGAATCTTGTATTACTGAAGCAGCAAACGAAGGCAAAGATGCCGATGAAGCTATAAAAGAAGCAGTAAACATGATTGTAAAAAGCAGATAAGACACCAGCATCCATCCTGAGGATGCGGTGTCTTTTTTTGTTTGGATGATTTTCGAATGCTAATCTAACAAGAAGTACGATATAGATCGTAAAGACGATTTTTATTTTTGGTAGGAAAACCAGAATAATGAAAAGAGCATACATTATTCATTTGGAGGGTGTTCAGGATACAAGTCACAGCTTTCCTCGATATTCGCCGCACTCTCCACACGGAAAACGTGTCCTCCCGCCATCCCTTCATTGATCATCCGGTCGACATCGACATATGCCTTGTCCCGTCCTTCATGTTTTAAATCATCTGCGAACTGTTTATCACGTGGGTCTTTCATAATGTCCTCCTTCTAGCTTTTACGGTTAGAATTCCGAAAAGACAGGATAAACATACATCATCTGCAGCAACTTATTTATCATATACATGAAACAGCATAAGCTCATGGATTTGGGCCTTTAAGACGTCCGCAGACTCCTCCAGTGGAATACTGGAAGTCCATTCAATATCACCATTTGGATGGTAAATGCCTGTGTATTTCTGCTTCTTGAAATAAAATGAAAAATGCCAGCCAGGCATCTCCTTATTCTCAAACAATGGTTTGAACTGAAAGTGTGTAATCACAAATAATCCCCCTGAAAAATTCCTTGTAGCTCCATTATATAATATCAGCAATACAATAGCGCACAAAAGCATCACCGCACCGGGGGGCAGACCCCACTGATTCACCGCGTTACAGTGCCGGGGGTCAGACCCCCGCTGGTTTACCGCGTTACTGCGGAGGGGAGTTGAAGCTTGTTTTGCGGAAGAAGAGGTTAACGAGTGCGGTGATGCGTTTTTGTTCTATGTGGGGTTCGTCGAAGCTCATCGGTTTGGAGTTTACTTCATAGATTACGTATTCACCATTTTCGGAAATTCCAGCGTCAAGGGAGAATTCCCCGAAGTAGCCGAGTTCATCTGTTAGCAGCTGCCCTATTTGTTTAACTGCCCATGAAAAGAATTGATCATGTTTTTCATTTCTGAGATTCACATAGGGCAGTATAATTCCTCCATTTGGCAGGTGAGTCGTTAAGTCCTGCTTCTGGGACTGACGGATTCCAATCCCGGTTACTTCATAGCCATCCGGTCCATCATGGGCATGAACCCTGAAATCAAACCTTTTGCCATCAATTGCGGCAGGGAAAATTTCCTTTTGGGCGATATATTCATGCTTGATAAGCTGCCGGCCTTTCACTTTCCAGAATTCCTTCATGCTTGGATAAATATGCTGGAAAGAGTGGCTTAAAAATTCAATTTTTCCGCCACTGCAATCCCGGATACGAAAGATGCCAATGCCTTTTGAGGATGAGACTGGCTTCAAATAGAGTCCACGATGCTTTTCAAGAAATGCTGCTAATTGGATCATTGATTTAATAGCGATGCTTTCAGGCATTAAATCGCGTAATTGCGAATGCCTTGAAAATAATGAATACAATTTATTCTTATTAATAAAAGCTGGATTGAAAAAAGGAATTCCCAGGGCTGAAAGATATTTAACGGCATCAGTGAATGCAGGCTGCTGCTCTGCATGACGGAAAGGGATCCGGTTGAAAACAAGGTGGGGCAGGGGAGTCTTGATAGGGATCCACTTCTGCTGATCAGGTAAATAAGTGACGCCTGTGATTGCATCCTTTGCCAGTGTTTCAGAAGGAAAGATAACAACCATTCCATTCCTTCTTGAAACTTCAGCCTGGAGGGCGTGAAATAAGTGGCCATTGCCTGACAGAGCCAGCTTCTTGCTCATGGCAGTCATAATGCCAATTAATGGCCCGGCGCTCCCATTCAAGTTATTTAACAGAAATCGGTGGCTATTTTCCGGCAGGGTGCCTGATGCAGCAGGAACCTTGATTTTATTAAAGCCAAAGCTGATATTCTCTTCAGCTCTGGCTTCATGTGTCCACTCTTTTGATTCTGAATTAAAGCGGAGAATCATTTGAAAATTTCCTCTGGGGCCGTTATTGCTTTTTCAGCCAGGAAAATGCCGAATGAAAGAGACAGCTTGCGTGTCAGCAAATCAAAGTTCTTTAGCTTTGGATGCTTAAAAATGGATCGGCCAGGCTTTGAATTCGCCTCAAAGAGCCATACCCTACCGGATTTATCAATTCCGAGGTCAAAGCCGATTTCCCCGATGATTCCTTCCATATTCTTTTCCAAAATCGAACTAAGAAGCAGGGAAGCATCCGACAGCCTCTTTTCATATAGCTCTCGTTCGTCTTTATTCTCAAATAGTTCATCAAGAGATTTTACGACCCCGCCATTGTTTACATGTGTAGTGACGCTTCCTTGTCCGGCAATTTTTGCGGCGATGGCGGCTACCTGCCACTGTCCATATTCATCCTTATTAGTATGGACCCGGAAATCAATCAGCCGTTTCTCAAATCTGAGCAGGCTTATTCCCTGCTGAACAATCATGTGAGAAAGATTTCGTTTATGGAAAACCTTTTTCATCAACTTTTCAAGGCTGTCAAATTTCGTTAATTTGTTGGTGCCTTCCTGATCGCGATACCGGCAATAGTAGTCTCCAGTCAGTTTATCAAACAGAATTTGATGGATTCCTAGGCCAAGACTGCCATTTGCAGGTTTCACATATACATTGCCATAGTTTGAGAGCATGCGTTCAATGATAGAAAAAGAAGAGAATTGATGGGTTTCAGGCAGATATTCAGCCGCTCTTTCATCCTGCTGCAATCGCTCGAACACATCAAGCTTGCTGAAGAAGCCTGGATTATACCAGGGAATCAAATAATCAGTCTGCATTCTCGCCTTCAAGCTGCGAAGCTCAGACATTCTTTCAGTCCTCCGGTTTGGCAAACGGTCGTATACAACGTTAGGGAAGGGAATCTTCATTGTCTTCCATCCATCATCTACAAAAAAATAGCCATTAATCAATCCATTATCCCAATCAATATGCTCTTCACCAAAGACAAATGGAAGGGCTCCAACCATTTTGTTGACGGAAAGGAGCTTTGCAAAGAACATCGATCTTTCACCAATTGGCCGTAAGGGATATGGTGTGAAACCCGATGTAAGGATTCCGATTAACGGCCCGATGAACAGGGTTTGCTGGTCGATAAACACATGCAGGGGAGAAGTAAGGTCTGGCATGGATAATTCCTTCTGGATATCATTGCTCAGTACGATAACATTTCGGCCCTTTGGGTGAGGAGCGCACGTAACATCAAGCACCTTATTTCCGAATGCGACCTTACTGATGTTTTTACCGTTAGGAAGATCATCCGGGATAAAAACAATTTGCTTGGAATGATGGATGATCTCGATTGGATATCGTTTTCTCATGAGTGCTGTTCCTCTCTTTCTGTCAGATTTTTATTAAGGAAATAGGCATAATCTAACGGAGCTTTATATAGAATTTCCTTCATGTCTGGATTTGTTGCTGCTATTACTTTTCTTCCAGGCTTTGAATTTGTATCAAGCACCCATAGGGCATGATCTTGCGAAAGGCCAATATCTACTCCAAGCTCAAAAAGTTTTGGGAAAGATGCTTCAAGGATTTCGGGAAGTTTGGATAGGATGTCATCAAGCTCATGTAAAATGAATTTTTTTGTCTTGATGCTTAGGGATTCTGCAAAGTCGTCGAAAGCTAAAATCTCACCGCCAGCGCTCAAGTTTGAGATAATGCCGGCTTCGCTTCCACGGCGAATCCCTTTTCCTCTTACTGTCCATGTACCTGTCATATCCTTTTGCAAGAGGATCCTGATGTCGAATGGGCAGTTTTGCGAATCTGTCAATGCAAGATAAGGCTGCATAAGATATTCCTTCTTGTTGAAAAGACGGTTCAGCCAATCCTCTGTTTCACTCTCGGTTTGAAAATATTTCTGTACCATTTTCCCACTAAAATCGGCTGCGGCAATGAATTCGCGGCCATCTTTTTTTATGCTGTAAATCCCTGAGCCGCCGGAACCAAATACGGGCTTAAGAATGGATTTTTTCCATTTTTTCAGCTGGCTGACCACCATTTTTCCGTCTGTCGCTTTAAAGGTTTCAGGAATATACGGAGAGAGGCTGGATGTCGACAATGCCTCATAAATCGCCCACTTATTTGGAAGGCCGCTTCCGAGGAAGGTTTTATCCGACCGACTCTTCAGCCACCTGACAATAGCCATTGATTGTTTGGAAAGAAGGTCATCGGAATAAAAACAACGGTCATATAAAATTTCGGGAATAGGGAACTCTTCCTTGACCCATTTATCTTGTTTATTGTCAAAGCGTTCTCCTATGGCCAATTGACTTATGGGTTGGATGCTCGTGGGTGCAAACCTGTAGCAGGTGAAAAGAGAAGGGTTCGCTTGCCGGGCAATCTCTGTAAAATAAGAAAGCTCACTATTTAAGTTCAGTGACATCATTCCAAATGAAATCATACTCATACTCCTCTTGGCCGTTACGATTCAAAAAGTCCATAGCAATGTTCAATTATGGCTTTCGTCGAGGGCCGGATTTTCGTTCCGCGCTCTTCAAAATTTTTAGAAGGCTTGGAATTGGCTTCGATCAGCCATAGGTTTCCTTTAACATCGATTCCAATATCAATCCCGAGCTCTGCGGTCAACCCTTCGGCATGCTGACTGATGGCTTCAGCAGTTTCAAGAGCCAATTCTTTCATCAGCGCAAGCTGCTGTCTTGCCTGTTCCTTGCCAAATATCAAAGATAGCGTGTGGGCTGGACGCATTACCTCTCCGCCCCTCGCGATATTTGATACAAAATAATGTTCAGCTGATACCCTAGCCACGATTGATGTGACCTTCCAGAAATGCTGGTCATTTTTATGGCATAGGACCCGGAAATCCATTCTTCTCCCATTTAGTTCAGATAGCTGAATTCCCTGCTGGATGATGTACTGCTGCTTTTCCACTTTGTTGGTTAAAGCTCGAGCTAAACTTTTAACATTTGTGAATGCTGGGAGTTCTTTTGGCTGCACAGTGGAAAAAGAAGCATGGATAAGGACCTCATCTTTTACAAGCCGGATTATTTGGCGGCCCTGGCTTCCATGCACCGGTTTAATATATAGCTCATCATGTTGGTCTAGCATGCTTTCTAGCACAGGTACCGTAAACAGTTGTGTTTCGGGAATATAAGGATGCAAATGCTCTTCCCTCATTAAAAATTCATGAATTTCCCATTTTGAAAGAAAACGGTGATTAAATATACTTATTCCCAGTGAGTCCAATTTATTTAAAAATCCCTTAAATCCCTTGCTATATTCCGTACGGCGTGAAGAAATCCGATTGTAGATCACATTGGGGAAGGGAAGAGATCCTTTTTTCCAATCATCCTCATCGTCATCATAATAAAATCCTTCAACTCCTTCGTCAGAAAAGCCTTTAAGTGAAAAGACATAAAAGCTTCCTCCCAGCTCAGATACCCCCTGATGAAGCTCTTCGCAGAAAGAGTGGACTTTGCCGAAGTCTGGTCCATGTTCTTCTTTTATTTCAGTCAGCAAAGCGATGACAGGGCTCATTTTTTGGCCATGGGTTTTTGCTGGCGTCATAGATTCTCCTCAATTTCTGTGAGGCTCTTTTCATAAAAAATGCAGCCTTGCTTTCCGCTGCTTCATCATGATCAGCATTGCGAAAACAGCCTCCTTTAAAATAGGCAAACACACATAATGCATATTATGAATATGGTCAGTTAATGGTGATTTTTAAGGGTGAATAAGCAAGATTCCCTGGATTTCGAACTTCTCGCATTTGAATGCATAGTTTGTTATAGTGGAGTGGAGCTTTAAACGTAGAAGGAGTGATTTAAATGGCAGTGAATACTTACGATGCAGCCTATGATTTAGAAAAGGCAATCAGGAACAGTGCTGAATATACGAACTTGAAAAATCTTTATGATGCAGTGAACAGCGATGAATCAGCAAGAAAAATGTTTGAAAGCTTCCGCAATATTCAAATGCAGCTGCAGGAAAAACAAATGATGGGTCAGGAAATTACACAAGAAGAAGTGGAACAGGCTCAAAAGACAGTTGCATTAGTGCAGCAGCACGAAAAAATTTCTCAGCTGATGGAAGCGGAACAAAGGATGAGCATGGTTATTGCTGAACTAAACCAGATCATCATGAAGCCTTTGGAAGAGCTTTATGGCAATCCAAACCAGCAATAAATAGAATGAACAGGCTCCCGGCACAAGTGCCGGGAGTTTTTGTGCAGGATAAGATATTCACTTCGGAATTTGTCCAGCTCCAGCGCCTAGCCCCTCGAGTCGCTTGTCTAGTTTCGCCTCCTAGAAACTCCGAAACTTCAACTCCGCCGGCAGAAGCAAAAAGCGCTTCTTTGTCGGAGTCTCCAGTTTCTGCGTTTCTGGGCAGTCGGCTACACATTTCGGTTTCGGTCCTGCCAATGAAGTCAAAAAGCGACTTCACTGTCAGGCCCACCAGCGCTTGTCGGGGCTGACCAAGGCGCTTGCGCTTTTCTTATTTAAACCAGCAAGAAAATCATGCATCTTGCGTTTGTTCTATTCCTTCGGTTTCTATCATACAAGTTAAATAAGGACAAAAACACCGAAGAAATGGGGGCATACAAATGTTATACCGTCTTCTTGCGCTTAACGTAGATGGCACGATTCTTCAATCAAATGGAAGGCTCCATAAATCCACCAGAGATGCAATCGAATACGTTCAGCAAAAGGGAGTCTATGTGACTCTAGTGACTTCCAGGAGTTTTCCATCTGCTAAAAAGGTGGCAAAAGCGCTGAAAATAAATTCCCTGCTTGTAACACATTTAGGATCCTACATTTCTGCTGATCTGCGAAGTGAACCGCTTCTAGCAAAACGAATCCCGGAGGATGTTACCTTCCAGCTAGTCAGATTCCTGGAAAGCTTTCCATGTCAAATCCGCATTGTGCACGAAAAATTTTCGCTGGCAAACAAATATAAACTGAATCATAATTTGCTGGCAAAAACGGTATTCACTACTGGTGACCCAATTTTTTATTCTCAGCAATTCACGGATTCAATCAGTGAAACATTAGTTAGCGAACCAATCTCTCCTCCGAAAATCGAAGTCTATTTCGAGTATGGAGAGGACTTGACCGATGCCAAGCAGGCGATAAAAGGAATGTTCTCTGAAGTTTCGCTGACAAAATTGAACGACTATAGACTTGATGTAATGCCTGAGGGCGTTTCTAAATTGAGCGGCCTAACCCATCTCGGCGAACACCTTGGCATCCCGTTAAAAGAAATGGTGGCAATCGGTGATGGTGAGGATGATATGGAAATGATCGAGGCATGCGGACTTGGGGTTGCCATGAATAATGCACCTGTCGAGGTGAAGAAAGCGGCAGATTGGGTAACGCGCTCCAACAATCAGCATGGTGTAAGCTACATGGTGAAGGAACATTTCCGCAAACAGCAGCCGATTGAATTTCTTCGTAAAATGAACATCATAAAGATGTAACATAGGAAAGCATGCCTTGGTTTGAGCATAGGGCATGCTTGTTTTTATATTCAAAACCTTAATTAATAGAATAACCACATTGGAATTCCAATTCAAAGAAATTGGTAGCTTTTGTACTGTCTTGACCTATTGAACAAGATTCTATTACACTAAGTGAAGCATGTTTAATGAAAAGGTGATCATAAATGAAAATTTATATAACAGGAATTGAGGATGACAGGTTTCACCGCCCCTTATCCTTGATTGCTAATTTATTCTTTGAAGAATCTGATGTGACTTTAGCAGAAGCTGAAACAGACGCGGACGCTAAAATCGAGTTTGCAGTAACATACGGTAATCTGACATCAGTTAATGCTTCTTTGACAACGCGGGAAGGGACAGTACTTTCAGCGGATGCTCAAAAAGAAATCCCTGAGGGGCTAAGTGAAAAGGAAATATTCAAGCTGCTGAAAAATGTAGTGTCCAGAGCTTATTTGACAGTTCTTCAGGATTGGACTGGAATCGTTCAAAAATGGGGTATCCTCACTGGGGTAAGACCAACAAAGCTTTTGCATAAGAAGCTGCGTGAAGGGATAGAACAGCAAGCTGCCCACCACGAGCTAAAAGAACAATTTCTTATTTCTGATGAAAAAATCGAACTCATGCAGCAAATCGTAGATCGCCAGCTCTCCGTTATTCCTGATTTTTATGATTTGAAAAATGAGGTCAGCATTTATATCGGCATCCCATTCTGCCCAACGAAATGTGCATATTGCACATTCCCGGCATATGCAATTAATGGAAGGCAGGGATCGGTTGATTCATTCCTGGGCGGACTTCACTATGAAATAAGAAAGATAGGGGACTGGCTCAAGAGAAATAATATCAAAATTACGACAGTATACTATGGAGGCGGTACTCCTACTTCAATTACCGCAGAAGAAATGGATATGCTTTATGAAGAGGTCCACGCATCCTTCCCTGATGTGGAAAAAATCAGGGAAGTTACCGTAGAAGCGGGGCGCCCTGACACGATCACACCTGAGAAATTGGAAGTGCTGAAGAAATGGAACATTGACCGCATCAGCATCAATCCGCAGTCATACATCCAGGAAACTTTAAAGGCCATTGGACGCCACCACACCGTGGAGGAAACAATCGAGAAGTTTCACCTGGCACGCGAAATGGGCATGAACAATATCAATATGGACTTGATCATCGGCCTGCCAGGCGAAGAGACGAAAGAGTTTGCCCATACCCTGGCTGAATCAGAAAAGTTGATGCCAGAGTCATTGACAGTCCACACTCTATCATTTAAAAGAGCTTCTGAAATGACAAAAAATAAGAACAAATATAAAGTAGCAGACCGAAGTGAAATTGAAAAGATGATGGGAATGGCCGAAGCTTGGACAAAACAGCATAACTATGTACCATATTATCTATACCGCCAGAAAAATATCCTGGGCAACCTTGAGAATGTTGGATACTCCTTGCCTGAGCAGGAAAGCCTGTACAACATCATCATCATGGAAGAGCAACAGACGATCATCGGCCTTGGCTGCGGTGCGTCAAGCAAATTCATCGATCCAGAGACCGGTGTCATCACCCAATTTTCAAATCCAAAAGATCCGAAGTCCTATAATGACAGCTTCGCAGAATACGCAGATAAAAAAATTGAGATCCTTGATTCATTGTTTAATAAGGCTTTGATATAGACTACACATTCTTCAGAAATAATCAGTGATAAGAATACCCATGCTCCCGCCATAATCGGGAGCATTTTTATTTTCGCATAAAGTTAGTTATCGAATGAATGGAAAAAGATTAAGCGGGAACTTTCATTCGGTCAGAAATACTACAGAAATACTACTATTCAGCAATAATGTGTCGATACATGTAAAACGGACAAAATATGGCTATGCTTCTATCCCTCCTCGTACAAGTATTTAGATTCATTAAAATTAAAAAATCAAAATAATTAGAAAAATAGTTTTTAAATATAACTTTACCCTATATAATAGAATTGATTGAAGTAATTTTAGGAGGGGTTGCAGGGTGACGATTGAATCTTCCACTGAAACTGTCAAGCTGAGGATTGATGGCCGGGTAGCGGTTCTGGAGCTAAACAGACCGGAGGCATTGAATGCACTTGATGTTGAAATGATTAGGGGAGTCAGCGCCAATTTAAAAGAAATCTGTAAATCAGATGAAGTTGACATCGTCGTGATAAAGGGAGCCGGGCGTGCGTTTTCTGCTGGCGGGGATATTAAGACGATGCTTTCGAATACAAATGAAAGCGATTTCTACCATGTAATGGATTATATTCATGACTTGATTGTAACCTTGTACAGCATGCCAAAAGTGACTGTTAGCGCAATTACTGGTGCTGCTGCCGGACTTGGTTTCAGTCTCGCACTAGCTGCGGATTACATAATTGCCGAGCCATCTAGTAAAATCGCAATGAATTTCATTGGGATTGGATTGATACCTGACGGCGGAGGACACTTTTTCATGGAAGAACGTCTCGGGGAATCCAAGGCAAAGCAGCTGATATGGGACGGAAAGACACTTTCCGCGAATGAAGCATATCGTCTTGGCTTAGTTGATGAAGTTCCGGATGGAGATTTTACCGGGGCCGTCGAAGCCAAGGTACAGGAATGGCTTGGTAAACCGATTCAGGCAATGATCAAAACGAAAAAAATTCTTGCCGAGAAAAACAGACCATCATTATTGAAAATTCTTGAACTTGAGAAATATGGACAGTATAAAATGCGTCAAACCGAGGACCACCAGGAAGGAATCAAAGCATTTTTGGAAAAAAGGAAACCGGACTTCAAGGGAAAATAAGAGGTTCTCAGATTAAGTGGAATTACTTAAAATAAAATAGCAAATGACCAAAAAAGCAAAGAGGAATGATACCTCTTTGCCTTTTTTAGCTGAACTTAAGGACGGAATAAAATCAATTTTCCTCTTGGGGATGTGCAGCGGTGTGTTTTTTCGCTCAGATTTTTTTCCTCAAGCATTCTTGCGCCTATTTCTTTTGCTTCGTCGTCGTTTCCGGCCTGGAAGGACTCATCGATCAATTTTTCTCCATTTGGTTCAAAGGCTGTCAGCTTGTAAGTTTCCATAACAAATTCCCCTTTGTTAAAAGATTCAGATGATTACTATTATTTTTGCATAATTTTTTTAATTATGCAAAATAAAATACATCTGAAAATATGAAACTATTTCCTTTCAATTGACGTAATAAGTTATGGGAAAAGGAGGAGAATCAAAATGGTTTTGAAACTCGATCATGTTACAAAGAGATTCGGCGGATTCACTGCAGTAAACAGTCTTTCACTTACTATACCCGAAAAAGAAATGTTCGGATTCCTTGGTGCAAACGGGGCAGGGAAGACAACAACTTTCAGGATGATCCTTGGGCTGCTTGATGCATCTGAAGGCAAGATTACGTGGGACGGAAACCCGATAAATTATAGCACGAGCAGCATAATCGGTTATTTACCGGAAGAAAGAGGATTATATCCGAAGCTAAAAGTGCGCGACCAAATCGTCTATCTTGCAAGGTTGAGAGGAATGCAAAAGCAAGCGGCATTAAAAGAGCTGGATTATTGGCTGAATCGTTTCAAGGTGCCTGAGTACGCGGATAAAAAGGTAGAAGAACTGTCCAAAGGGAACCAGCAAAAAATCCAATTCATTGCAGCCGTCATTCATAAACCAAAACTCTTGATTCTTGATGAACCGTTCAGCGGCCTGGACCCTGTGAATGTGGAACTGTTAAAAGAGGCGGTGGTTGGACTGAAAAATGCAGGAACCACTATCGTGTTTGCAAGCCACAGGATGGAGCATGTAGAGGAAATGTGTGAGCATATATGTATCATGCATAAAGGCAGCCCTGTGGTACATGGTTCCTTAAAGGAAATTAAACGCTCCTTTGGGAAGAAGAATTTAGTGATTCATGCTGATTTTGATACAGCTTTCCTTAAAGATTTTCCAGGCGTGACGAAAGCGAAGAAGACTACGGAGGGAATCCATCTGCAAATTGAGGGAGAGCAAATTGCTGAAGGAATTTTACAGGAAATCGTCGGCAAGGGGTTTATTCGCAAATTCGTCCTAGAGGAACCTAGCTTGAATGATATTTTTATAGAGAAAGTAGGTGATTCTTATGAATAACTTTTTCATCATATTATTCCATACCTATTTGAGCAAATTGAAAACGAAATCTTTTCTTGTGACGACAATTATTACGGCAGTCATCATGCTGGCTTTAACCAATATGACGAACATTATAGATTTTTTCAATAAAGATGGATCAGTCGAAAAAATCGCAGTAATCGATGAATCTGGGCAGCTCTTTGTGCCGCTGAAAGAGCAGATGAAGGCAGCAGATAATGATATTGTCCTTGAAGAATATAAAGGAAATGCAAATCAGGCAAAAAAAGCAGTCGAGGATGGCAGCTATAAAGGGTTGCTGGAGGTAGCGCTTAACAAGGAAGGCCTCCCAGCCGCTTCTTATAAAGCAATGAGCATTGCGGATTCTACTATTCCGGCAGATCTTCAGTCATCTCTGCAGCAAATTAAAACGATGATGGCCTCAACACAGATTAACATTGCTCCAGAGCAGCTTGAAAAATTGTATGCACCAGTCGATTTTGAAAAATCAGCCATAGAAAAAGGTGCGAAGACAGAAGAGGAACTGAACCAGGCCAGGGGCCTTGTTTATGTCCTGTTGTTCATCATTTATTTTGCTGTCATTTTGTATGCGAATATGATTGCAATGGAAGTTGCAACCGAAAAGTCCTCCCGGGTGATGGAAATCCTTATTTCCAGTGTTTCGCCAATCAAGCAAATGTTCGCGAAGATTATAGGAGTCGGTCTCTTAAGCTTAACTCAATTGGCGGTTCTCCTGCTTGTTGGGTATTTTTCAATCAAACAAAATCTCAAAACAATGAAAGGCGGCTTCTTTGATTTCTTTGGTTTTGGAAATGTTCCTGCCAGCACCATCGCATATGCCGTCATCTTTTTTATCTTAGGGTATTTCCTTTATGCTACAATGGCGGCATTCCTTGGGTCCCTTGTCAGCCGGATTGAGGATGTTCAGCAAATGATCACGCCGATGACCATGCTGGTTGTGGCCGGTTTCATGATGGCTATGTTTGGCTTGGGCCAGCCGGAGGCTCCGTTCATAAAATATACTTCCTTCATACCGTTCTTCTCACCAATGCTTATGTTCTTGCGTGTAGGAATGCTGAATATCCCATTCTGGGAAGTTGCCTTGTCGATTGCGATCCTTATCGCAACAATTCTCTTCTTGGCCATATTCGGTGCAAGGGTTTACCGCGGAGGGGTTCTCATGTATGGGAAATCCAATTCCTTTAAAGACATTAGAAAGGCTCTTCAGCTGACAAAAAATGAATAGAGCAATAGAAATTCCGCAATTCCATGAATTGCGGAATTTTTATCAGGAGGAACTTACATATAGATTGTTGAATAGAAACTCTATATAAATGAAGGAGTGTGATTGTGATGAGGCAGATCATTGCCCTTGGCGGTGGAGGTTTTTCGATGGAGCCAGACAACCCCTTGCTGGATTTGTATATTTTAGCTCAAACAAAAAAACAAAGTCCGAAAGTGTGTTTTGTTCCAACTGCCAGCGGGGATTCTGAAAATTATATTTCGAGGTTTTATAATTCCTTTGAGTCACATAATTGTGTACCATCCCATTTGTCATTATTCAGTCCGCCTTCACGGGATTTAGAAGACTTTGTCATGGATAAAGATGTCATTTACGTTGGTGGCGGCAATACCAAAAACCTGATTGCCCTCTGGAAGGATTGGAGCCTTGACATCATCCTCAAAAAAGCATGGCAGGACGGGATTGTGATGGCGGGAATTAGTGCGGGCTCGATCTGCTGGTTTGAAGCAGGAGTTACTGATTCCTTTGGCGAAGGGCTTGAACCTCTAAAAAGCCTAGGATTCTTAAAAGGAAGCAATTGTCCTCATTATGATGGTGAGGCAGACCGCCGGCCAACCTACCAGCAATTGGTTTCTGCTGGACAGCTTCCTGGGGGTTTTGCTGCAGATGACGGAGCGGCTTTACATTTTATCGACGGTGAACTTTCCAAGGCCGTAAGTTCAAGGCGAGATGCAAGAGCTTATCAGGTCCAACTAAAAGAGGGAAGTATAAAAGAAGAGGCATTGTTTACAGAGTATCTTGGATAGCTTACAGAGAATGGCTGCAGCCCGAATAACGGAGCTGCAGCTATTTTTCTAATAAAAGAGATAAGAACGTGCATTCGTATTTTCAGAGTGTTAAAATAAATAGGTAAAGATTGTTTGTGTAAATTTAATCGTTTTATTTTATAGACATAGTTTACAAGAAAAAGTAAAATGCTTAGACGAAAAAAGGACTGGAAAGGAAATTTCATATGAAACAGATCAAGTTTTTACATACTGCTGATCTTCATCTTGATAGTCCGATGGTGGGACTGAGGCATCTGCCGAAAGCCATTTTTCATCGGCTTCAGGAAAGTACCTTTAAAGCATTAAAAAATATAACGGATGCTGCTATCAAACATGAGGTGGATTTTGTAGTGATAGCTGGCGATCTGTATGACGGTGAAGACAGAAGCATCCGTGCACAGGCTGTATTAAGGAATGAAATGAACAGATTAGCGCAAAAAGGTGTAAAAGTATATGCCATCCATGGAAATCATGATCACCTTGGGGGCCATTCGGTTGAAATTGAATTTCCTGATAATGTTTTCTTTTTTAAAGACCAGGTTTCAATGTCGCCGTTTAGTAAAAAGGATGGCACGCGGGTCCATTTGTATGGCTTCAGTTATCCTGAAAGGCACGTCATGGAGAGATGGATAGAGAAGTATGAAAGGATTGCTGGTGCGGATTTTCATATCGGATTGCTGCACGGCCACAATGAGGGCGCAAGTGAGCATGGAAATTATGCTCCTTTCCGCTTATCCGAACTTTTGGACAAGGGCTACGATTACTGGGCACTCGGTCATATCCATAAAAGAGCAATAATAGCTGAACAACCGCATGTTGTGTATCCTGGCAATCCGCAAGGACGTAACAGGAAAGAACAGGGAGACAAAGGTGCATACATAGTAAGCATGACTGAAAGCGGTTCAGAAGTGTCATTTGTTGAAACGGCTGACGTCATATGGGAAGAAATCATGATAGATGGAAAGAATGCGGAAAGCTTCAATGATGTTTATCAGCAATGTCTTTCTTCACTGGATGAAAAAAGAAAAGAAGGGAAAGGCGTTCTGCTGGCAATCCACATTGAACATCTTGATCCGGGCTTAATGGAAGTGAAGGACAAGATTGATAGCGGCGAACTGCTCGAACTTTTACAGGATGAAGAAAAAGAGGAGGAATCCTTTGTCTGGGTTCACAGGCTTGCCTATAAAGAACAAATCGCTGCCAATCGTGGTGAGCTTTTAAAGCAAAGTGATTTTTACCAGGATCTGTTCGATACGATTGAAAAGTATGAGGACATGAGTGATGCGCTCTCTCCTTTATTCCAGCACAGCCAGGCGCGAAGACATCTTTCAGGACTGGAAGAAAGTGAAAAGGAGCAGCTTGTGCTGGATGCAGAAAAAATTCTGCTTCAATTGCTGATGAAGAATTAATGGAAGGAGGAAGCGAGATGCGAATCATCGATTTACATATCTATGGGTATGGCAAGCTGGAAAATTATCAAATTACCTCAATGGATCGATTTCATGTATTCTATGGCGAAAATGAAGCAGGCAAGTCCACGATTATGTCGTTTATACATAGTATCCTTTTTGGCTTTCCGGCCAGACAAAGCACTGAATTGCGCTATGAACCAAAAAACCATTCCAAATATGGCGGAAAAATAAAAGCTTTTTTTCCTGGGAAGGGAATCGCAGTAATCGAGAGAGTAAAGGGCAGAGCGGCAGGTGATGTTACAGTGTCGCTCGAGGATGGGACGGTAGGTGGTGAAGAGCTGCTGAAAGATCTGATGCAAAGAATGGATAAAAGCATTTACCAGGCAATCTTCTCCTTCAATGTCCATGGACTGCAGAATATCCAGGCTATAAAGGGAGAAGAGCTTGGAAAGTATTTGTTTTCCGCAGGTACACTGGGTACAGATAAGCTGTTTAATGCTGAAACCGCATTGCTAAAAGAAATGGAGATCCGATTCAAACCCAGTGGGAAGAAACCTTTAATTAATGAAAAGCTGAAAGAATTAAAGGAAGTGCAGTCAGCCTTGAAACAGGCTGAATATCAGAATGAGCACTATTCTGAGCTATTAAGCGAGAAAGAAGCGATTGAACGGAAAATAGCTCAGCTTGAGACAAATATAATAGAATGCGAGCAAAGAAACGCTAAGCTGAAAGAATACAAACGAAATGAGCAAATGGTGATCGAGGAAGCTGCTTTGCAAAGAAAGCTTGAAGAGTATGGGCCAGTTAATTTTCCGCAGGACGGGCTGCTCCGTTTTGAGAAGATTGATCAGCAGCTTAAGCCAATCCAGGCAAGAATGTTATGGATTAAGGAAAAAATGATGACTCTTATGAAGGAAGCTGAGTCAACAAAACCTGATTCTGAATTGCTTGAGCGGGAAACCGAAATTGAATCCATACTAGATAATCTGCCTTTGCTTGACCAGTTAAAGCAGGAAAAACGGCTTCTTGAATGGAAGATTGAGGAGCTTACGGAAGAGATCAGCCAAATAAATGATAATTTACATACTGATTTCAATGAAGAAACGATCCAACGAATAAATACAAGTGTTTTTATAAAAGAAGAATCCGAGAATATTCAGCGAACACAGCAAAGATTAACAGACAAAAGGTTGGAGCTTGAATCTGGGTTTGAAGAAGAAAAAACAGCGCTTGTCCAATTGGAGGGTAATCTTTCAACGGTGGAGAATGAACTGCTGCCAGAAGCGAAGAGAGTTCAGTTAACAGAAGATTTGACTGTTCTCGAGAACAAGCAGCAGATCCAGCTTGAATTAAGTCAGGTGAAAGATCAGATACTGGCCCATAAAGACAGAGTGAAAAAAGAAGAGATCAGAATGACAAGCCAAAAGAAAAAAGATCTCTACCAGCTTCTGCTGTTTGGGGCTATTTTTCTCATCATATTGTTATGGGGAGCTATCAACGGCCAATGGCTGCTGTCAGCAGTTGGAATCACGGGATTGTTATTCCTGCTTATCATTCATATCAAACCTGACGCCCATAAGGTCAAAGCACCTGGAGATAAAATCCTTACCGAGCTTTTAAACCGGGAGCGAACTTTGACAGAGATGCTGAACAAGCAGCCCGATGGTCATCATTTTTCTATAAAAAGCCAGCTTCACAAGGATGAGGAACTGAGACACCGCCACCGTGAATTGCTTGTGAAGATCGAGCAGCAGCAGATAAGATATGAAAAAGTCATCGAGCAATTTGAAAGATGGGAAATGGAAGAAGCTGAAGTTAAATTAAAAAAAGCAGCATTAATCTCACAGCTTGGATTAAGTTCAGCCTCCGGACACGGAAAGTTATTCGATGCATATCAATTAGTCGAGAAGCAAAAACAAAATTTCCGCGAAAGAAAGAGAACAGAGGAAAAGCTGCAATCTATATCAGGGACTTTAGAGGAGTTTGAAAAAGCCCTTAAAATGTTGGGAGAACGTTTCCTGCAGAGTGCTAATCTGTCTACTATCGAGACGGCAGCTTTAGTGAAAAAGAAATTGCGGGAAGCCATCGACCTAAAAGCGAAATATCATGAACTTATCGTGAAATTGGATGAGCTTAAAGAGGAAGTTGCTGTGCTTGAAAAGGATCAGCAGATACTTACAGAAGAGAAGCTGAGTTTGTTTGCCCAGGCTAAAGCCGATGATGAGGATGAATTCCGCATCCAGGCTAAAAAGCATGAACAAATGAAAAGTTGGTCAGTAAGACTGGCTGATGTGAATCACCAGCTGGCGGTATCTGGCATAACTTCTCAAGATAGGGAACAGATATTAACTGGCAATGCACTTGAGGACCAGATTACTGAAAATGTTCAGCTGACTGAACAGCGCAAGAAAGAGTTATCCTCTCAATTTGACAGTCTTGCCAATGTCAAACATAGCATGAATGTACTGGAGGAAGGCGGACTTTACAGTGAATTGCTACATAAATACAAACAAATGAAGCATGATTTTGTAGAGGATGCAAAAGAATGGGCAAAGTATGCGATTGCCAGGGATTTGCTTTCGAGGACAATCAATCGCTTTAAAGACGAGCGGATGCCTAGAATGCTCGCGCAAGCTGAAAGCTTCCTTTCTGTTTTGACAGACGGAATCTATGTAAGGATCATTCCTCAGTTATCAGGGAGCGGTTTTTTAATTGAGAGAAATGACCATATCCTTTTTGAAGCGAATGAACTCAGTCAAGCAACTGCAGAACAAGTTTATGTAGCGGTCAGGCTTGCCCTGGCCTCAGTCCATTATGATCGATATCCGTTTCCGATTATTATTGACGACAGCTTTGTTAATTTCGATCACAAAAGAACTGAGCGTATTATTGGTTTACTTAGGGAAATGCCCAATAATCAAATCCTGTTCTTCACGTGCCATCGTCACTTGCTTGATTATTTTAACAATGATGAGATTCTGAATTTGGAAGAAAAAAGTCCAAACATAGTTTAGAAATGCCATGTTTTGAGTATCAGAGACTATAGACTCTGTATGTTATACTGTTGCAGAGAGGAGAGGTCGGTTAGAGATGAATAAAGGTATATTAAATCATGAAACAGGTGACCAGGTAGAGTTGTTTTTGCTCATAAAGCACTCGTCAAAGGGAATTGCCAGCAATGGAAAACCATTTTTGACACTCATCCTGCAGGATCAAAGCGGGGAGATTGAAGCAAAGCTTTGGGATGTGTCCGACGGAGATGAAAGCATCTACTCCGCCGAAAATATCGTGAAAGTATTAGGAGATATTCAGAATTACCGAGGCCGTAACCAATTAAAAATAAGGCAAATCCGGCCTGCTTCTGCAGCTGACTCTGTTAAACTTTCTGATTTCCTTGAAACAGCCCCAGTCAGCCAGGATGAAATGTCCAGTAAGCTTACACAATATATTTTTGACATGAAAAATCCCAATATCCAGCGCATCACAAGACATTTGTTAAAAAAGCATCATCAAGCCTTCATGGAATACCCGGCTGCCACTAAAAATCATCATGAATTTGTTTCAGGGCTGGCGTACCATGTAGTTTCGATGCTGGACCTTGCTAAGTCGATAGCGTCCCTGTATCCAAGCCTGGATAAAGACCTTTTATATGCAGGAGTCATCCTTCATGATTTAGGAAAAGTTTTCGAGCTCTCTGGGCCGATTTCAACAACTTATACCGTGGAAGGAAATCTGCTTGGGCATATTTCCATCATGGTCAATGAGATAGGCAAAGCAGCTGACGAGTTGGGTATTGCTGGGGAAGAAGTCGTTATCCTGCAGCATATGGTTTTATCACATCACGGCAAAGCTGAATGGGGAAGCCCAAAACCACCGTTGATCAAAGAAGCAGAAATTCTGCATTATATTGATAATCTGGATGCAAAAATGAACATGCTTGACCGTGCACTTGCACGAGTTAAGCCTGGAGAATTTTCAGAAAGAGTATTCGCGCTCGATAACCGTTCATTTTACAAGCCAGTTTTCCATAAATAAGCAAATCAAAAGAGCCTTCCATTGGAATGGCTTTTTTTGTATGCTCTGTTAAAGGTGAATGTTGATTTTTAATACCCTGTTGATTCTAGTGGAAGGGTCGTAGACTCTTCCGGAAATGCTAACTTTTTTTCATCGGGTGCGTGTAAATTCGAAGCGAAGCGCATTGAACGATAATCAATAGCCTTGTTAATGGAGCCTTTTTGTATGCAATATTGAATCGATTAATTTTTTCTTAAAATGGCATATTTCATAACCTGATACATATCTATACAGTAAGAGTCAATTTGGACAACCTGTAAACTATGGAGGGTATAAAAAATGTCAATTCCAATTTGGGTAATAGCGGTCGCAGCAGGTATCGTATTTAGTGCTTTTATGGCGGTGAAAACAGGGAAGGAAGAAAGGGAAAAAGAATTGGAAAGCATTGAACGTGAAGGCGAGCTTTATATGAAGAGGCTTGAACAAGAAAGAGAACAGCGTGAAAAATCGCTTGAAGCATAAAAGAACGCTGGCTCCATATTTGGAGCCAGCGTTCTTTTTAATTGAACAAATATGACGTTCTGACTTGTGGTTATTGCTGAGTTGGTGCTTCTGGGAATTCAGCGGCACCTTTAAGATCTTTATCTTTTATTTCAACATCAGCAGCTTTAAGCTCACGCTTCATGACTTCTTGAATTTTATTAGCGTCTACCTGGGCAAGCTTAAGATCATATTCCAACTTGTCCTTCATTTTATCGTACGATTCTTTTTCTTTCTTCTCTGTTACTTTAATGATGTGGTAGCCAAACTGTGATTTTACAGGCTCGCTGACCTGGCCAGCTTCAAGTTTGTAAGCTGCTTCTTCAAATGCAGGATCCATTTTTCCAGGGCCGAAGAAACCAAGGTCGCCGCCATTAGCAGCAGAACCAGGATCTTGTGAATATTCTTTAGCAAGATCTTCAAACTTCGCTCCGCCATCAAGCTTTTTCTTTACTTCCTGTGCAGTCTTTTCATCTTTAACTAGAATGTGGCTAGCTTTGATTTCAGGTTTGTAGTTTTCGTAACTCTTTTTTACGTCTTTTTCAGATACTTTAACGTCTTTTAGTGCAGCTTTTTCCATGAGCATTTGGTCTTTAAGAACTTTCTTTAATTCATTCTCATCTTTAAGCTGGTTCTGTTGAAGAACTAATTCAAAGTTATCTCCAAGCTCTTTTTTCAATTCAGCAACCTTTGCGTCTACCTCTTTATCAGTTACTTTATAGTTTTTAGCAAGTACTTTTTGGTACAACAATTCCTGTAGTGCCTGTTCTCCGTACTTATCCTTCATTGATTCATAAAGCTCATCTTTTGTGATATTTCCAGCTTTTGTTTCAACGAGTACTTCAGAAGAACTTTCATTATCGCCGCTGCATGCGCTTAATCCTATTACTCCGGCTGCAACCGTGAGGGTAAGTAACAATTTTTTCATGGTGAACAACTCCTAAAGAGAAATTTCTAGTGGGCATATCTTAATCCACAAACTCTACTATAACATAATTTCAATTTTCTACAAAAATTATATCCGGGATTTTTTTTACTGCGTCCAGAAACATGGGCAAACATCCAGACCGTCTCCGCACTTGTGCATAGGATGTAGGGAAGAGAAATAAAGGAGGTAATTTTTTATGGGCCAATGTAATTCGGGATTTGCTTTAATCGTTGTCTTGTTCATTTTGTTGATTATCGTCGGTGCTTCCTTCTGTTAATCAACAAAATGCTTATAATGCAGGATAAATGCCTAAGCGGAAATGAACTTAGTGAATAAGATATTCTAGACACTTTGGAAGGAGGTGTTAATATGGGTGCAGGTCACGGTAGTGGTTTCGCATTAGTTGTCGTGTTATTCATTCTGTTAATCATTGTAGGTGCAGCTTGCTGGTGTTAACTCGTAAGTAGAATATGTGGGACATTCGGCTCCCATATTTTGAAAAAGCTAAGTTTAGCCCAGGTTTGTAAAGAGGAAGGAGGAATCCCTATGTCAGGAGGACACAGTGGCTTTGGCAGCGGCTTCGCACTAGTTGTTGTCTTGTTCATTCTTTTGATTATCATCGGTTGCTCTTGGCTGTAAGCTTGATGCAATCTTATAAAATAATGGAGGCTGGTACTCGGCAACGAATCTCAGCCATAAATAAAAAGCGGTGAGGGCAGCCTCACCGCTTAATTTATGTTTTCACGCATACAAAACTTCAATAAAAGAAGAAATTAACAAGATTGTAACTAAAATATTGATCGTCCTGAAAATTTTAGCATGTTTGTCTTCTGGAATTTCCTTTTGGATACAGAGGGAATCGGTTAATTTATTAATAAAGAAAAGAATGGAAAATGCAAAAAGAACAAACACGAATATAATGGAGATCATCGAAGAATCCCCCCTTATCAATCTTTTTATCTTAAATACAATAACAAATATTTTAAGAAAAAGATAGTTTTTTATCATGCTTGAGTCAGCAAATTCAATATTCTTCAAATCGCTGTCTTGTAATTGCAACATCAAGGTGCACTCGGGTAGTATAAAGTTAAAAGAGGATTGAAGGGGAAGGCAAAATGGATTACGGAAAAATCATAGAAAAACTAAATATGCTCGAATTCCATCAAAAATTGCTATTAAAAATGGTAAAAGGATCGAAGGAACATTTTTATTCGCTAATTATTGAAAGAGGATTAACCCAGCAGGAAGTAGCAAATATTCTTGAGGCTTGTGAGAAAATGAGCATGCACCTGGAAGAACAAAAAGCGGAGGGATTTATGTATTTTCATCCGCTTTATAAGAAGTTTTCAACTGTCGTTCAGCCGAAACTGCAGCCAGAGGAAGTAATCAAGGCTTGTGAGTCACAGGGGTTATTCCTTCCTCTTATGACGGAGTTAAGAAAGTATATTGGAAATTAAGCGTACTCCTTTTCGGCTGGATCTATTTTCTTGAGTGTACCGTCTGCATCAGTGAATTTGTTGTCTATATTTGAAAAAGACTTTTCGAAGATTTCCATAAAATCATCTCCGTAGATATTTCTGACGATAGCCATAATTTCGATGATATCCGGAAATTTCCCGTAGAGCTCTTTCAAAGGCATGGCGCCTGAAAAGACAGCGTTTTTATCAGGTTCATAGTTTTCCATTAAGGCCAGTAAAATAGATTCACCCTGTTCTGTTAACTGGATGTAAGTGTTCCTCTTATCGCTTTCCTTCTTCGAGAACTTTAAATATCCCCGTTCCTCAAGCTTTTTCGAGAAATTGAAGGCTGTTGAAACATGCATAACCCCAAATTTAGCCACATCTGATATCGATGCTCCATTCAAGTGATAAGCAATCCATAATATATGGTGCTCATTAATATTAAGGTCGAATGGTTTGATCCATTGCTGCCAATCTTTTTCAACCGACTTCCAAAGCGCTTTGCTTAACTGTGCAATTCTCTGGCTAAACATCATTGCTTCTTTCATTGAATAGTTTTTATCTGCCATTCTCATATTCACCTACTTTATTATTCTTTCTATTTTCATTATGCCAATAAAACAAAAATTAATAAAGATATAAATTTACAAAATTTTTTGAATTTGTTAAATTCCATCTAAAGTCGGGTTGTTTTAGAGGAATTTTTTATTTGTCATAATAAAAACGCCATTTGCATAATATATCTTTCTGTATGTAAAAGGAAAATCCTTCCCAGTTGGAAAAAATAAAAAATTGGGAAGGATTTTCAGGATTTATTTTGTATTTGAAGCAGCTAGTTCTGTTTCAAGCTCCTTGATTGTTTCTTCAAGCTCCATGACATCTTTCTGAAGCTCATTTTTATTTGCTTCAGTATGAAGCTGCCATTTATAAATTGCAGTTTTAACATCTGTTACGAATGATTGGATAACTGTTTTCCCTTCCTTAGAAGCGTAAGCTACCGTATCCTTCAGCTCTATAGCGGCATCCTTCACATCTTTAATTGAGCCGATAAATTCATCTTTGTTAGCCTTAAGGATTCCCCTTGTTTGATATCCGGGATTTGGCGCTGAAAGAAGGGTAGCTACTCCGGCTGCAACTCCGCCAACCAAGAATCCCATTAATAATGATTTTGTATTCATTTTTTTACACCTCGTCATTCTTTCTTGTATATGTTCTTCAAAAGGATGGAGATTCCTTTTTTCTTCTCTTCTTGTTTATTTAATTTCCTAAAATTGATTAATTAAACGTTTTGTGTCTCATAGCCTTAAATTAACAGGCATAAAGATAAATAAGGGAATGCGGTACAGGAAGGAGAGGAGAGGAATGGGGATTTTTATCAGTGTGGTATTTCTCGTCAGCTTTGCTATGTTTGCCGGGTCAATCCATAATCTCCTTGCATTAAATAAACCGAGAATGTATCCTCCAAAGGTGCTGTTGCGAAAAAGAGCACGTTCACTTGCAGGCGGAGGAGCAATCTTATTATTAATAGGGATTATCTTTTATTCATTTCATTAGATTGTTTAGCTGTGCTTATCCATCCATAAAAAACCTTCGTAAAAGAACCAATTATCACAAATCAATGGGAAAGGATCTTAAAACAATTTAAGCTAATAACAGTAAACATAAATAAAGCCCCTGTTCTGTTGGGAACAGGGGCTTTTCATATTAATTTACTTCTGCAAGTTTAGCTCTCTTGAAAATGCTTGTGGCAACTGGATAAAGGATCGCCATGAAAACTGTATTGAATGCCGCTGCTGGAAGCACTACCGCTGCAAATAATGCGGTGAACGGTCCAGGAAGTCCAACCAGATAGTAGGCAGAACCAAGGAAAACGATTCCGGAAACAATCGTGCCTACGGCTGTTAAGGCAGCTACAGTATAAATAGAAGTTTGATAACGTTTCATCAATAACAGGATTCCGAAAAAGACAAACGCTGTTACAGGTTTATCGATAATGTTTGGAACCATGCCACCAGGGAAAGTAGTTGTCAATCCAGATATAAGTCCAGTCACAACTCCAACTAATAAAACACTTTTTTTGTCAGGGAATAAAATAATTCCCAGGAACATCATGGTGAGCATCATATCCGGCTTCATTCCTAGGAAAAAACCAGGCACAATCGCGTGCAAAACTGCCCCCATTCCCACTAAAAGTGACAATGCTACAAGATTCTTCGTATTCAATTCTCATCTCTCCTCTGCTATTCTAGCTAACTAGTACTTCTCCTGCAGTGCTCTCGTGCCTGCAGCGAAAAGCTTGGTACAATTATAACACAAATGCAAATACAGTAAAGAAAAAAGATAATTTACCACTTTAAATCACTGGGGGTCAGACCCCCAGTGAGGTAAAGCGTTAATGTGGGATAAGTGGTTGATAGGCTACTTTCTTTGTCTGAAACTGTTCATGAAGTTTGCCAATTTTTCTACATGGTCGAGTGGGACAGCGTTATAAATCGACGCGCGGCAGCCGCCTACAGACCGGTGTCCGGCGAGACCGACAAATCCTATTTCGGCCGCTTCATGCAGGAAGGAAGTTGTTAAATCGTCGTTTTCTAAAGTGAAAGTGACATTCATAAGAGAACGGCTGTCTTTTTCAGCATGCCCTTTATAAAATCCATCACTATTGTCTATGGCATCATATAGCAGGCCGGCTTTCTTCTTGTTCAGCTTTTCAAGCTCGGTCACTCCTCCTAAAGATTCCGCCCATTCAAGGACAAGCATCAGAAAGTAAACAGATAGAGTAGGCGGAGTGTTGTAAAGTGATTTTGAAGTAGCGTGAACCTGATAATTCAGCATGGCAGGCAGGTTCTTGCCGGAACGCTTCAGCAGATCTTTATGGATAATGACGACAGTGACACCTGATGGACCAAGATTTTTCTGTGCACCGGCGTAAATCAGCCCATAGGATGAAATCGTCAGTGGCCTGCTCAGGATATCACTGGACATATCCGCGATAAGCGGTACTGACAAACCTTCTGGAATGGCATGCCACTGTGTTCCAAAAATTGTATTGTTCGTAGTAATGTGCAAATAAGCAGCACCGTCTGTTAAGTTGGTTTCGTTAATAGTGGGGATTAATTTGTAGCTTTTTTCCTTTGAAGAGGCTGCCACTTCAGCTTTTCCAATTTTCAGTGCTTCTTCGTATGCTTTTTCTGACCATGTCCCCGTAAGAACATAGTCCGCCGTACTCCCGCTTTCAAGAAGATTCATCGGAATCATGGAAAACTGCAGGCTGGCACCTCCCTGTAAAAAAAGGATTTCATAATCAGCAGGAATGTCTAAAAGCTTGCTAAGCAATTTTTTTGTGCGGTCATTGATCTCTTCAAATTCTTTGCTGCGGTGGCTTAATTCCATGACTGCCATGCCGCTGCCCTGGTAATTCATCATCTCTTTTTCTGCTTTAGACAATACAGCTTCAGGCAATGCTGCTGGTCCCGCATTAAAGTTAAATGCACGTTTCAACTTAATCCCCCCAAATTTAAATTACGGTACTTCACTAAAGAGTTAAAGTTATACTCATGCTACCAGAAATAGATTGGGATTTCTAATGTTTTCAGAAAAATTAAAATAAAACACGTGAATGCTGATTTTGGCTATTGCAGCTCAAAATAAGCATGGCTAAGGAAATTAGCAGCAAGGAAAGCTGTTGAAGCAAAAATTGGTTTCATCCTAGGGGAAATTAATCATCAACGAAGTTTCTTGAAGGCTAGGTAAAAGGAAAATGACCATCAAAGGTGAATTTTGATGACTCAATTCGGACGAACAAAAGGTAAAAGTATCTAAAGAAGGGGGTTAGAACAAAAAGGGGATTTGTAAGAGGTTACACCAGAGTTCACATAGAAAAAACTCCCGCAAAGCGGAAGTTTAGATTTTGCTGTTAATTTCAGCAGCGATTTTCTTGTAATCGTCAGAAGTATATTCTTCCTGGTGAGTCTTCCAGACAGCCCCAAAACCATCGCCTTTTCCATAGCGTGGAATCAAATGCATGTGGAAGTGAAAGACAGATTGCCCAGCAGCTTCACCATTATTTTGCAGTACATTCAATCCGATTGGATCGTATGCAGCTTTGATAGCATTTGCGACTTTCGGTACAGCGGAGAATACATTAGCAGCAATTTCATCAGTTAAGGTAAATACGTTTTCTTTATGTACCTTTGGAATGACTAGTGTATGTCCCTTTGTTACCTGACTGATATCAAGGAAGGCGAGGACATTTTCATCCTCATATACCTTAGCCGAAGGAATTTCTCCATTGATAATTTTGCAAAAAATACAATCACCCATCATATTCACCCTTCCTAAATAATAAATGGTTCCTGCTCAAGCACTTAGCCACTTATGTCAGTCCAAACTATTAAGGTTCTCAAGTTTTTCGGACATGTTTATGGTATTTTATCATATTTTGCCAATGATTTTAAAGAAACGGCGCTGTAAAAGCTCAATATTGTTATAAAACCTGTTGATTGTTGTGGAAGGCGCGTAGACTCCTCCGAAAATGCTAACGCATTTCCATCGTGCGTGGACGGATTCGAGGAAGCTATTCAGTGTCCTGTGGGCGCAGCTGGACAGGTGAGACCCCGCAGGAGCCTGCGACGAGGAGGCTCAGCGCCTGGAACGAAAATCAACAGCATTGTTTAACAGAGCAAAAAAATAAGAAGGACAGGATCCGCATGGAATCCTGTCCCTGAAGGGGAACTAACTACTGTTCATTTACGTTCTCAGCAGGCATACCTTTGATAAACACCTCATTTTAAATTCAATTTGAATTTAGATAAATGATGGGTTATTCAATACCTGGTTCAATCGGACCATCCCCTGTCTGCTTTAGTAGGTTTCACAACTTATAAAGCGGAGAAGTGATCTGCGACACACACCTCATTTCAAAATGTGGAGTGATGTTACTGAACGGCTGGGTTAACATTTACGTAGCGCAATGCAACCATCCCCTTATTTGAACGTTGAAATCAGTGTGTTTTATAAATCGAACAATATGTCTTTTACAGACACCTCATTTCGATTGATTACTTGTTGCCCCTTCAAAGATTATGATGCCCGGTTAAACAGGGAATATGCAAAAAGAATTTAAGAAATGTTGCAGGTTTTCCTAAACCTTTTGGATTTGTTAAACTATATGTACAGGAAATACGATTGGAAGGGCGTTTGCGATGTCATTATTGGAAATCAATCAGGTAACCGGGGGATATACAAGGAATCCGGTTTTAAAAAATGTAAGCTTTACGGTGAATCCAAACGAAATTGTGGGATTGATCGGACTGAACGGAGCGGGAAAAAGTACAACGATTAAACATGTAATCGGTCTTATGGAGCCGCACCAGGGTGACATTAAGATAAATGGAAAAACATTCATCGAAAATCGAGAGGAATACAGGAGACAATTTACCTTCGTTCCAGAGACGCCCATTCTATACGATGAATTGACTTTAGAAGAACATCTTAAAATGACTGCTATGGCGTACGGTCTAGAAGAAAGAATATACAAACAGCGAATCGAAGTACTTTTGAAAGAATTTAGAATGAGCAAGAGGCTTAAATGGTTTCCTGCTCATTTCTCAAAAGGCATGAAACAAAAGGTAATGATCATGTGCGCATTCCTTGTTCAGCCATCCCTTTATATAGTAGATGAACCTTTTGTAGGCCTTGATCCGCTGGGAATTCAGTCTCTGCTTGATTTAATGAATCGAATGAAAGAAAGCGGTGCAGGCATTTTGATGTCCACCCATATCCTGGCAACTGCTGAAAGATATTGTGACCGTTTTGTCATCCTCCATAATGGTGAGGTAAGGGCGCTGGGAACACTCGACGAGCTGCGCGAACAATTTTCTATGCCAGGTGCCACGTTGGACGACTTGTATATCCAGCTGACGAAGGAAGAAGACTATGTTTAATCCACAGACATTATGGAAGGAACGCTTCACCTCATTCACAAAAGAAACAGGAAGTTATCTACGGTATATTTTTAATGGACATCTTGTAGTGGTCCTTCTGTTTCTGATTGGATCGGCAGCATTTTATTATCAAGAGTGGATAAAGACGCTAGAGCCAGACTTTCCGGCAGCTTGGATTATGGCTATTGTGCTTGCTGGCGTACTCACTTACAGTCCAATTCAGACTTTCTTGACAGAGGCCGATAAGATTTTCTTGCTGCCGCTTGAAACACGGCTTGCGGATTATTTTAAAAAATCGATCGTGTTTAGCCTCAGTCTACAGTCCTATCTATTACTGAATGTTCTGGCTGTACTAATGCCGCTGCATGTAAAAGTCCATGGAGCCAACTTTAAATCCTTTTTCGTTCTGTTAGGCATACTTGTACTTCTAAAATGGATCAATTTACTGATTCGATGGCGAGTGCAATATTATATTGAGAAAAGCGTAAAAATCACAGATAGCCTGGTACGCTTTTGTATCAATGCTGTTCTCTTGTACTTCATCTTTTCAGGTGCACAGTTGATTTTCGCAGCCATTCCTGCCATTATGCTGATCTTGCTATATGTTTACTACAAAAAACAGACGAGCAGCAAGGGGCTGAAGTGGGAACAGCTGATAGAAGATGAAGAAAGACGGATGAATTCCTTTTACCGGCTTGCGAATTTATTTACAGATGTCCCTAAATTAAGAGATCGTACCAAACGACGCAGATGGCTGGACTGGCTGTTCAAGACAATTCCATATCGACAGGATTTGACCTTCAGCCATCTTTATTTAAGGACCTTTGCAAGGGCAGGGGATTATTTTGGTTTGCTCGTTCGGCTGACTGCAATTGGCGTGGCGGCGCTTTACTTTTTCACATACGGTCCGGGTCAAATATTAATTGCCATCCTATTCCTATACTTAACAGGTTTTCAGCTTCTTCCATTATGGAGTCATCATCAAAATAAGCTATGGATTAATTTGTATCCCGTACCGGAAGCAGCCAGGAAAAAATCATTTACAAGTTTGTTGATTAAAATAATGATTTTTCAATCTGCCGTTTTTGCAGGAATTGTTCTGCTTAAAGGTGAATGGCTGTTTGGGGCTATAATATTAGCTGCTGGCATTGCTTTTTCGATATTCTTTGTTTTTGTTTACATTCAAAGCAAGCTGATTAAGGCTTAGCCTCCCTGAGATTTTTTTTCAAAATTAGGTAGATTTTTTTAGGGACAATATTAAATAACATACTAACTCAAAATCCATTTCATTCATGCATCGGCACTTATGAAATGGATTTTTTTTGAAACTATTTATTATTTCAGGCGTAGAATCAACTAGGGGGTAGTAACGTTGAATGAATATGAGCTGAAGGTGTACGAAGATGTACTCGAGTGGAAAAGGAAGTTAAAAAAACGCTCAGGTTTTTTAGCCCGTGCTTCAAAGAAAGCACAAACCAAAGTCAACCAGATGATTCCGGAAAAAGTCCATCAAATCCTCACAGAAAGCATTAAAAATATGGTGAAGGCAACGCTTGCAGGCTCAAACATCACCACAAAAAAACAGCAGGGGGCAGGTCTGACACTGGCAGAAAAGGATGGACTTCTTCAGAAAAGGCTGGCTGGATTTCGAAAAACGGCGGCTGTTGAAGGGGCTGGTACGGGGGCAGGCGGTATTTTGCTGGGAATGGCGGACTTTCCTCTGCTTTTATCGATTAAAATGAAATTTTTGTTTGATGGAGCATCCATATATGGTTATGATCCATCAAAATATGAAGAAAGACTGTTCATTCTCTCTGTATTCCAGCTAGCCTTCTCAAGTGATGAAAAACGGAAGGAAACACTCGAGAGGATTGAAAGCTGGGAGGAAAAGAAAGCCCAGTTCGTTGAAGTCAATTGGCAGGAGTTCCAGCAGGAATACAGAGATTATATTGACTTGGTAAAAATGCTGCAAATGATTCCTGGCATTGGGGCTGTTGTAGGTGCCTATGCCAATTATAATCTTCTTGATCAACTTGGAGAAACCGCGATGAATGCATATCGATTGAGGATATTAAAAACACCCCCGCAGATGTAACCTGCAGGGGTGTTTGCATTAGGCCAAAGTTTCGTGCTTTTCCTGGCGAGCTTTTTCATATGCTTGATAGTGAATCGCAGCAGAGCATAATGTCTTTGCTGCAATCAACATGGCTTTTTCATCAAAATCGAACATTGGGTGATGATGAGGGTATGCTTCATCTGTATGCGGTTTTGCTCCGGTGAAGAAGAAGGTGCCTTTTACATGCTGCAAATAGTAGGCAAAGTCTTCACCGCCCATTTGCGGTTCCGTTTCTTCTATTTTTTTCACCTCAGGCACCTTGGAAGCACAATCGATCAGGAATTCTGTTTCCGCAGCATGGTTTACAACTGGAGGGTAGCCTCTGTGAAAGACGTAATCATAGGAACAGTCCATTGCGAGGCACGTTCCGTGGATGATTTTTTCTATTTCAGTCGCGATGAACTCTCTGGTACTTTCATTAAAACTCCTGACTGTACCAATGAGCTTTGCTTTATCGGCAATCACGTTAAAAGCATTGTCAGCCATGAAGGAGCCAACGCTTACGACTGCAGAATCAACAGGATTTACCCGTCTGCTCACGATTTGCTGAAGATTTGTCACCAGTTGCGAACCTGCAAGAATAGCATCTTTCGTTTTATGCGGCTGGGCACCATGTCCGCCTTTGCCCTGGATCGCGATTTCGAATCGGTCAGCTGCAGCCATGATTGGCCCAATTCGATATTGAATTGTTCCAGTCGTTTCTGTAGCCCATAAATGTGTGCCAAAAATAACATCTACACCTTCCAGGCAGCCATCTTCGATCATTGAAATAGCCCCTCCAGGAGCATATTCCTCGGCATGCTGATGAATCATTACATATGTACCATGCAGGTTTTCCCTGGACTCGTGCAGAACTTTGGCGAGCACCAACAATGCGGCAGTATGTCCATCATGGCCACATGCATGCATCACTCCTGGAACGAGTGACTTGTATGGGACATCCTTTTCGTCTTGAATTGGCAATGCATCAAAGTCAGCTCTTAGTGCTACAGTTTTCCCAGGCTTTGAGCCATGAATCTTAGCAACAACTCCATTGCCTCCGACATTTCCGCGTACTTCAACGCCCATTTTTTCGTAGTAAGATTGAATATAGTTTGCTGTGTTCACTTCCTGAAATGACAATTCAGGATGCTGGTGCATAAAGCGGCGGATTTCCACCATTTCAGGATATAAATTCTCGATTTGGCTAAACAGCTGATCCTGCACTTGATCCATCTCCTCCACGTAAAAAAAGTAATTTGATAATTTAAATAATTATAGCATTTATATAATCTCAATATAAAGCTATTCACTCATTCAGCAAAAAGAAGCTTCCAGATTGGAAGCTTCATATATAAACAGAGTCACTTGACTCCAGTATTTTAAATGAGGAACATCGCAACAATGGTGGTGACGACCAGGCCAATGGTAACCGGCAGCAGGTTCCTTCTGGCTAATTCAAATGGATCGACCCCGCAAATAGCGGCAGCAGGAATCAGGGCCCATGGGACGAGGGTGCCTCCGCCGACCCATATGGCAGCAATCTGGCCTAGAGCTGTTAAGGTTGCTGCTCCTGCACCAATTGCAGTCGAGAAAATGGATGCAACAGATCCGGCGAGTGAAATCCCGGAAAAACCAGAACCATCAAGCCCCGTGATCGCACCGACAGCAGTCAGTGTAACAGCCCCCACTTCAGCGTTCAATGGAACGATGTGAGCTAAAGCAACCCCTAAATCATTTACAATCCCTTGTGAAGTTTTAGGGAGAAATTCTCCAATGATTTTGGTGAATCCGGAATCTCCAAGATAGAAGAAGGCAGCAATCGGGATGACGGGTCCAAAAACCTTGAAGCCAAATTGGAATCCCTCAATAAGATAGCTAGTGGTTTTTTCAAGGCCATTGTTTTTGTGGGCTGCAAGCGAAATGAGCAGCAGGATGAAAATGGACGTACCTCCAATAAGTGCAGTGGCGTCACCTCCTTGAAGGTCGAGGATGGACATGGCTGCAACATCTGCAGCAAACAGGATGGGAATCAGCAATGCGAAAAACTTTTTGGCGCCAGCAGACAGCAGATTCGGATCACTTGTTTTTACAATCTCTGATTCTATTCCTTCTCCACCCTTAAGTTTGCCGTTCTTCATATCTCTTTTTAATAAATAGAAAGCTGTAATGGTGGTCACCACACCCATTACAATAACGAGCGGGATACTTGCTTGCACGACAGAACCGACCGGAATGCCAGCTGCATCGGCAGTCAATTTTGGTGCAGCCTGGATGACGAAATCACCGGAAAGCGCTATGCCATGGCCGAATAGGTTCATTGCAACGGCTACACCGAGTGCGGGCAGGCCAACCCTGACTGCTACTGGCAGCAGGACAGCACCCATTAACGCAACAGCGGGTGATGGCCAGAAAAACCAGGAAATCACCATCATTAAAATACCGATCGTCCAATAAGCAAGTGCCGGTGTCCGAATCAGTTTGGCGAAAGGTGAAATCATCGCATCGTTTATTCCTGTCACCGTCAATGTGCGGCTCATGGCCACAATAATCGAAATGACAAGAATAGTGGGCAATAGCTCGGTTATTGCATATATGAAGCTATTGAAAATACTGCTGACCGATCCACTTAAGGATCCTGTCGCAACTACAGCTAATAAAAAAATGCCGATGATGGATATGAATGATGTATCTCTTTTCATGACCATGAATCCGATGATCAAGAAAATAAATAAAACATATATCCAATGAAGTGCAGTTAACTCTATAGCCATAAAACCATTCTCCTTTCTCAGTATAAGTAATTGGATTTGCCTCTCTTCTTAATGGGCAAATTCCCTAATTGAGTACTACAGGATATGATGAACAATTAAAGTTGTGAGAAGGAATGAATATTATTTTTTTCAGTCTCTAGACGGAGGACAACACTGTCTTAGGCGGGGCGAAAAACAGCCATTCATCCTTTAAAATAAAGAATGAGATATGATTAATGAAATTTAACAAGGAGCCAAAATTAAAAGGAAAAGAGGGATTTTTTCCTTCGGAAAAGAATAAGAGATTAGGATAGGAAGAAAGAAGGGTATGCAGTTGCGAAATCGTTCAATGAATCAGGTGGCGTTTGCCTTATTATTATCTGGTCTAGGTATTATTCTTTTATTGGTTAATATTGGTGTCATTTCCTTGGAAATAAAAGAGCTATTTGTCGTTTCCTATCCTTTCGTATTGCTTGTTTACGGCTGTGTGGAATTAATAAATTCCTTGATGCGTAAAAAACGGCATTTTGGCTGGAGTTCATTTATTCTTATTTTTTCTGGGCTGCTGATTCTCGATCGACTAGGCATGTTAGCATTCCAATTTCTGGATGTTTGGAAGCTGTGGCCGGTATTGTTGACCTATTTTGGAATTAGTATGCTTTTTAATAAGAACAAAATGAAAGTCAGTTTTAATACAGATTTTCCTTTAGAAAAGGAGGATGAAGATACTTCGGGGTATCATGATTCTGCTTCTATAAAAAGAATCAAGGGAATATCGGTCGGGGATGTAAATTTCAAGAAGCAAAACTGGGCAGTCGAGCCAATTGATTTGTTCAATATGGTCGGCGATTATTTTATGGATTTCAGCAAGGGATTCATTCCTGAAAAGGAAACACCAGTCAAAGTGAAGGGCTGGATCGGTGATGTAAAAATGATCATTCCAGAGGATGTCCCGGTCATGATCAATGCTGCTGTGAACGTTGGAGAATGCAAGGTTTTTGATTATGCACCAGATCAAATAAAACATGTGATCACATATAAGTCCGATAACTATGAAGAAGCTGTAAGGAAACTGAAAATAACCGTAGAGCTCAAGGTAGGCTCGATTCGAATTGACCGGGTATAGGGGGAAGGAAATGAAGCAAATGTCCAGTATCCGGTTTTGGTTTATCCAGACCTTTTTGATGATGGCTTTCATCTCTTCACTCGTTCTTTTTATAGGAATGCAAATCTACTTATATATAGAACCACATAGTGGACTGACAACCAAAATGACTTTTTTGCTGTGGCTATATAGTTTCATTATATTGGCTTCTGGCGGTCTGTACTTCGGACTTAGGGGAAGTTATTTAATTAAAGGTAGGCTTGGAGATATCTTATTATTCGTCACGACACTTCGCAGAGGGAAATTCAGTGAAAGAATTATTACCTATGAAAAGGATGAAATAGGGTTAATCTCTGAAGAGCTCAATCAGCTATCGGAACATTTTCAAGAACAGGTTCAATCTCTGCAGAGGCTTGCCGAGGAAAAAACAGAGCTTTCACAAACAGCTAGGGCGGCTGCAATTATGGAAGAAAGGCAGCGTCTTGCAAGAGATCTTCATGATGTAGTAAGCCAGCAGCTGTTTGCGCTGAGTATGATGTCTTCAGCCTCACTGCGATTATTTGAACAAAATCCGGAGAAGGCAAAGCAGCAATTGGAGCAAATATCAGAGATTGCGGTTAAAGCTCAAGGAGAAATGCGTGCTTTGCTCCTCCATTTACGGCCAGTCCAATTGAGTGGTGAGAGTCTTTGCGATGGCATTGTCAAGCTGATACAGGAGCTTAAGCAAAAAACAAGCCTGAATTTTGAAGCAAGCGTCGATGAAATTGAAAATCTATCCAAAGCTGGAGAAGAGCATATTTTCCGGATTGTGCAGGAAGCCCTTTCAAATATTCTTAGGCATGCAGATGCCTCTAAGGTAAAGCTGGTACTGTCTGAAGAAGATCGCTATATTCATTTATTCATTGGCGACAATGGGAAAGGTTTTAACATCCATAACGAACGGATGGCGTCTTATGGGTTAAAGACAATGCGGGAACGATGTGAACAAATCGGCGGTACATATAACATCAGGTCGAAAGAAAAAGAAGGAACATATATTGATATTCGGATACCTGCTTTGAGGAGGGAAGAGTAGTGGAGAAAATCAGAGTTGCTGTAGTTGATGATCACGAGATGGTGCGCAAAGGCATATTGTCCTATTTAGCCACAGAACCGGAAATTGAAATTGTCGGTGAAGCAGATAGCGGCAAAAAAGCCGTAGCACTTGTAAAAGAAACATTGCCGGATGTAGTATTAATGGATCTATTAATGGAAAGTGGCACTGGAATCGATGCGACCAGGGAAATCTTGAGCTTCTGCCCTGAATGCAAAGTCATCATCATCACAAGCTTTTATGACGATGAACAGGTCTTCCCGGCTATTGAGGCAGGGGCTTTCAGTTACATGCTGAAAACAGCGACGGCTTCTGAAATTATCAATGCGATTGAGAAAGCGGCAAAAGGTGAACCAGTGATTGAGCCAAAGGTAGCGAATCGGATGATGAACAGGCTCAGAAGCCAGGATCGAAAACCACACAGTGAACTGACAGAACGCGAGCTTGATGTGCTGAAGTGTATTGGAGAAGGGATGACAAACCAGCAAATCAGTGAAGAACTTTATATAGGAGTAAAAACCGTAAAGACTCATGTCTCAAATATACTTGACAAACTAGGGATTTCAGACAGAACACAGGCTGCCGTATATGCGAATAGGAATGGGTTAGTGAAGAATCCATAAAAAATGGGAGGCAGCTTACGCCTCCCATTTACTATTCTCCAATATAATACTTCGAGACATACGAAGCGCTTTCGAAAATGTGCGGTTTTGCGTTATCGATGCCGGCTTCTGTTCCGCGGTTTTTGTGAGCATGATCATATGCCTTCGATTTTTGCCAATTTTCGAATGCTCCTTCATTTTCCCATACAGTCAAAATAATATAAGTATTAGATGACAGTGGGCGAAGAACACGAATGGCTTTAAAACCGCGTTCATTCTCTATTAGCCTCGGCCTGTTTAAAAAGCGATTCTCGAAAAGAGGGCGTCCTTCATCTGTGACTGGTATATTGTTGAAAACGGAGAAACCAGGCTGGTTAAGTGAACCTGCGGTATCAATCACTTCATATTTTCTTGGCTCATTGAACAAGCTTGCTCCAATTGTCTCGTGAACAAGGATTGCTGATTCACTATTGTTCATTAAAACAAGAGTCTCTTCAGGATGCTGCTCTTTCAGTTTCGTCAAATAATCTGCTGTGCCAGAAGCTATATACAAATTCATCTTTTTTCACCTCATTAATAAAATACATTCAATACTGTAATTATACTAATTTGAAGGAACTAAACCTAATCATGAATGCTTTTTTAAATTTAGAGCTGCGTTTATGGTCCATTTCGAATGGAAGCAGCTGGTGATAAAGGCAATTTACCATATTGACTGTGGTATTGAGCAATGTTGATGATTGAAACCTACAGTGGAATTTAACCATATCCATCATTTAAATAACGTAAAAAAAGTAAATTCGTCAATTTTTCGACATTTTCGAGCGTCTTCTATGAAATTGGTTATTAAAAAGGATATAGTGTATATAGCGAAAAAATGGTGTTTTTTATTTTAATCTATTTATATTACAATGGAAGACAGACATTACTGAAAGGTGGACTTCCCCTAATGAGCAAAACAATCAACGATACATTTCTAAAAGCAGCCAGAGGAGAGCAAACAGATTATGTTCCTGTCTGGTATATGAGGCAGGCTGGCAGATCACAGCCTGAATATAGAGCAATCAAGGAAAAGTATTCATTATTTGAAATCACACACCAGCCTGAGCTTTGTGCTTATGTTACGCGGCTGCCAGTTGAGCAATATGGCGTGGACGCGGCGATCCTTTATAAGGATATCATGACACCTCTTCCTGCTATGGGAGTAGATGTAGAAATTAAAACAGGAATAGGTCCAGTTATTGCTAATCCGGTCACATCTCTTGCTGATGTTGAAAAATTAGGCAATATCAATCCAGAATCAGATATTCCTTACGTTCTCGATACTATCAAGCTGCTAACACAGGAACAACTATCTGTACCTTTGATTGGTTTCTCAGGAGCTCCGTTTACATTAGCAAGCTATATGATTGAAGGCGGTCCTTCGAAGAATTATAACAAGACAAAAGCTTTCATGTACGCACAGCCTGAAGCTTGGTTCGCTCTAATGGACAAGTTAGGCGATATGGTGATTACATATGTGAAATCCCAAATCAAAGCAGGGGTAAAAGCAATCCAGATCTTTGATTCATGGGTAGGTGCGCTTAACGTCCAAGATTATCGCACATTTATCAAACCAGTAATGAACAGGATTTTCTCATCTTTAAAGGAAGAAAATGTACCTCTTATCATGTTTGGTGTAGGTGCAAGTCATCTTGCCTTGGAGTGGAATGACCTTCCGCTTGATGTTGTAGGACTTGATTGGCGTTTGCAAATTAGCGAAGCTCGTGAGCTTGGAATCCAGAAAACAGTCATGGGAAATCTTGATCCTGCAATTCTGCTTGCTCCATGGGAAGTAATTGAAGAAAGAGCAAAAGCAATCCTTGATCAGGGAATGACACAGCCTGGCTATATTTTTAACCTTGGACATGGGGTTTTCCCTTCAGTGAACCCAGAGACGTTGAAAAAGTTGACCGCTTTTGTACATGAGTATTCTGCCTCAAAGCTTAGCAGATAGGCCTCATGTCTGCTGCAGAGCATTACAATTGGTAAAATAGTCTTGTTTTTGGCAGAATAAAAGCTTAGAGACAGTAAAAGAGGTGCAATCATGACAAAGAAAAAGATGGGTTTGCTAGTTATGGCATATGGAACACCCTACCAAGAAGAAGATATTGAACGATACTATACACATATTCGCCACGGCAGGACGCCGTCGCCTGAGATGCTTGAAGATTTGCGTCAGCGCTATGAAGCAATCGGGGGCATTTCACCTCTTGCGAAAATTACGATTGAGCAAGGTGAGAAGCTTGAGCAGCACTTAAACAGTTTACAGGATGAGATTGAATTTAAGATGTATCTTGGTCTCAAGCATATCGAGCCTTTTATCGAGGACGCAGTCAAGCAAATGCATGAAGATGGCATAGAAGAGGCTGTAAGCATCGTGTTGGCTCCGCACTTTTCGACATTCAGCGTGAAATCCTACAATGGACGAGCCAAGGAAGAAGCTTCAAAGCTTGGTGGACCGGAAATCGTATCAGTCGAGAGCTGGTATGACGAGCCTAAATTTATTAAATACTGGTCTGACCGTGTGGAGAAAACATTCGTCGACATGCCTGCAGAGGAGCGTGAAAATGCAGTATTGATTGTTTCTGCCCACAGTCTTCCGGAGAAAATCCTTCAGATGGGCGATCCATACCCGGATCAGCTGCAAAAGACTGCAGACATGATTGCCCAAAAAGCAAATGTTAAGAACTACGAGGTAGGCTGGCAGAGTGCTGGGAATACTCCTGAACCCTGGCTTGGGCCTGATGTGCAGGATCTTACCCGGGACCTGTTCGAAGCACATGATTATAAAGCATTTGTTTATGTGCCTGCGGGATTTGTATCCGACCATCTGGAAGTCCTTTATGACAACGATTATGAATGTAAAAAAGTCACGGACGAAATCGGAGCAAGCTATTACAGGCCTCCAATGCCGAACGCAGAGCCTGAATTTATTGACGCGATGGCAGATGTGATATTAAAGAAGCTGTCTACTTCACGCTAAAACTATAAAAAGAAGGCGATTTACCGTGACAGAAATGAAAAAAGTCGTAATTGTCGGAGGCGGCATAACTGGTCTGACTGCTGCGTATTATTTGCAGAAATATGCCCGGGAAAGCCAGCTTCCCCTTGATGTAAAGTTAGTCGAAGCCTCGCACCGAGTCGGCGGAAAAATGCAGACCTATCTTAAAGATGGCTTTGTCATTGAAAGGGGCCCTGATTCTTTTCTTGAAAGGAAGGCGAGTGCAGGTCGGCTGGTTCGCGAAGTTGGACTTGGCGATCAGCTGGTTAACAACAGCACAGGGAAATCCTATGTTTTGGTTAAGGACAAGCTTCACCCTATGCCTGGCGGCGCTGTTATGGGAATTCCGACTCAAATCGCTCCTTTCATTACAACGGGCCTATTTTCATGGCCAGGAAAGTTCAGAGCAGCGGGAGACTTTTTTATGCCTCCTTCCAAGGTTAAAGGTGACCAGTCATTAGGCGAGTTTTTCCGGCGCAGGCTTGGTGATGAAGTTGTAGAAAATCTGATTGAGCCTTTACTTTCAGGTATTTACGCAGGAGATATTGATAACATGAGTCTTTTATCAACATTCCCTCAATTTTACCAAGTAGAGCAAAAATACGGCAGTCTGATTCTTGGTACAAAGAAAACCACTCCTGTCCCGAAAAAGAAAACAGCTGGAGACGGCCATGAAAAGAAAAAAGGAATGTTTCTGACAGTGAAAACAGGGCTTCAATCCTTCGTAGACGCAATAGAATCGAAACTTGAATCAGGTTCAGTTTTAAAGGGCATCAGGGTTGATAAAGTCAGCAAGCAACAGGATAATGGCTATCGTTTGAGATTGAGCAGCGGCGAAACACTCGATGCGGACAGCATTCTTGTTTCGGCTCCGCACGAAGCGGCCCTGCATATGTTTTCTGATCATGATCACATTTTTGAGCCGTTTCGTGATATTCCTTCGACATCTGTTGCAACTGTCGCAATGGCTTTCCCGGAAAGTGTCATAAAAGAAGATATCGATGGTACTGGGTTTGTTGTTTCGCGAAACAGTGATTACACGATTACTGCTTGTACTTGGACACATAAAAAGTGGCCGCATACGACGCCGGAAGGTAAAGTTTTGCTCCGGCTTTATGTCGGGAGACCGGGAGACGAAGCAGTCGTTGAACTATCCGATGATGAAATCATCAAAATCGCCCTTGAAGATTTGAACAAAACCATGGATATTCAGACACAACCTGATTTTGCGGTCGTATCCCGCTGGAAAGAAGCGATGCCGCAGTATACAGTTGGCCACAAAGAAAGAGTCGAAAAGCTGAAAGACGATCTTGCAAATGAGCTTCCAGGTGTTTTTATAGGAGGCAGCTCCTATGAAGGTGTTGGTCTTCCAGACTGCATTGACCAGGGTGAAGCAGCTGTAGAAAAAATCCTGAAATTTTTAAAACTCGGATCTTAAAAACCCTTTTAGGGTTTTTTCTTTTATTTAGATAAAAAAATTAGAAATCATAAAACTCCATAAGCTAAGAAACAAAACACTATATTTATGTTGTAAAGCAAAATCATTTGTGATAAAGTATCTATTGAACGAATTGACCAATTCTCTCATTTGGTCATTTTTTATTCGTAGAGAGGTGTAATCATGGCAATCGACCGAAAACAGCAAATCATTGATTCAGCATCCAATTCATTTTCTCTCTATGGCTATAAGGCTACAACCATTGACCAGGTTGCCAAAATGGCCAATGTTGGAAAAGGGACGATATATACCTTTTTCAAGAACAAGGAGGAACTTTTCGATGAGATCGTGAACAGGCTCATCAAGGAAATGAAGCGGGTTGCAGATGAATCCGTAGATCCGTCTCATTCATTTTACGAAAACGTTCATCGGGCTCTGTATAAGCTCCTTGAGTTCCGTAAAGAACACCAGCTGACGATCAAACTTTCTCAGGAAGCGAGAGACTTAGGGACACCTGCAGTATTGGAAGTGATGGCAAAAATGGAAACAGCCATTATCAACTATATTAAGGATAAGGTCGTTCTCGCTGTTCAAAAAAAGGAGATTAAAGAGTGCGATCCCGAAATGACGGCGTTTATCATGATGAAACTCTATATTGCCTTAATATTTGACTGGGAGAAAAAACACACACCGCTGGAAAAGGAAGACATCTCACAGCTGTTTGAGTTTTACATTTTCAAAGGATTGTCTATATAGGATAGTCCTTGTTTTATGGAGTCGATTGACCAAATGAACAAAATGGTCATTTATTACAAAAGGGAGGACAACTATGAAAAACAAACTATTAAAACAGGAATTTTTAGCGATACTTCGCAATAAGAAGCTGCTGATCCCAATTTTAGCTGTGATTTTTATCCCGGTTCTATACAGCGGAATGTTCCTGTGGGCGTTTTGGGATCCTTATGAACATCTTTCTGATTTGCCAGTTGCTATTGTCAATGAGGATTCAGGTGCAATGATCGAAGGAGAAAAATTGGAGCTTGGGGATAATTTAGTTGAGAAACTGCAGGAAAGCAAAGACTTTAGTTTTGATTTTGTAGATAAAGCAGACGGGGAAAAAGGGTTAAAAGAGCAAGAGTATTATATGCTCATTAAAATTCCGGAAAATTTCTCCGAAAATGCTACTACATTGCTGGACGACACGCCAAAAAAACTTGAACTCATTTACATGCCGAATGAAAGCTTTAACTTTCTTTCTGCTCAAATTGGTGAAACGGCAGCAGAAAGAATTAAGGCCTCTGTATCTGAGAAGGTGTCTGAAACCTATGCAGAAACAATGTTTGATAAAATAGGTGATCTGGCTGACGGATTGGACAAAGCAAGTGAAGGCGCATCAGAATTAAAGGATGGTGCAGGGGAATTAAAGAATGGTTCAAATGAGCTCTATGAAAATCTATCACTTCTTGCCGGGAAATCTGTTGAGTTCAACAACGGCATGCTTTCAGCGAAGTCAGGTGTAAAAGAGGTTGCTAATGGAGCAAACTCCCTTGCATCCGGACTGGGACAGCTGGAAGATGGGCATAAGAAGCTAGAAGCCGCATCTGGAGAAATCCTTTCGGGTGAAAAAGAATTGTCTGCAGGTGCATCAAAGTTAGCTGCCGGTTTGCAGCAAGCAAACAGCAAGCTTCCTGCGATGGAAGACGGTACATCTAAGCTTAAACAGGGTTCTGAGCAGCTGTCGCAAAATATGCAAGCCTGGAAAAAGGGCTCAGATAATGCTGCTGCAGGAGCAAATGAGCTGCACTCTGGCATTCAGGAGCTGCAGAAACAAATGCAAATGATGCAGCCGCTTTTAGCTGAATATCCAGATAAGCAGAAACAGCTTGCAGAAGCATTGCAAAAATTGGAAGCAGGAAGTGCCCAGCTTGCTCAAGGCACAGGTACTCTTTCAGAATCAGCTGGTGCCCTTGCAGGTGGAGCACAGCAGCTAAATGGCGGTCTGGGTCAATTATCTCTGGGGCAATCACAGTTGCGTAAAGGTTTTGAAGAACTTTCATCAGGAGGAGCCCAGCTTGAAAATGGAGCGAATAAACTAGCTGCTGGACAGGAACAGTTTAATTCTGGAATGAGCATGTTTGGTGAAAAGCTTGCCGAGGCTAAAGCTGGTTCAGAAAAACTTGCAGCTGGTTCGACCAAACTTGCTGGGGGAATGGATCAGCTTGCAACAGGATCATCTGCAATGGCAGATGGAGCTGGCAAGCTGTCATCTGGTGCCGAGAGACTTGCTGAAGGGAACGGGAAAGTAGCAGCTGGTACAACGGAACTCGCTGATAAACTTAAAGAAGGTGCAGAAAAAGCGAAGGTCAATCCTTCTGATGATACGTATAATATGCTTGCTGCTCCTGTTAAATTGGATAATGAGAAAATCAACAAAGTTCCAAACTATGGAACGGGCTTCGCACCATACTTTTTATCTTTAGGTCTTTTCGTCGGTGCATTGCTTCTGTCTATTGTCTTTCCGTTAAGAGAACCTGCAGGGGTGCCATCAAGCGGCTTCAGCTGGTTCAGGAGTAAGTTTGTGATTTTAGCTGGAATCGGGGTTATTCAGGCATTGATCGCTGATGCCATATTGCTCGGAGGATTAGGTTTGCAGGTTAAGAGCCTTCCGCTCTTCCTTCTGTTCTCCATAATAACAAGTTTGACATTTATCACCCTTGTTCAATTCCTTGTTACTATATTGGGGGATCCTGGACGATTTGTGGCAATTGTCATCTTAATACTTCAGCTTACAACAAGTGCGGGTACATTCCCTTTGGAATTGATACCAGGATTCTTGCAGAAGTTTAATGCATTCTTGCCAATGACGTATTCAGTACAAGGTTTCAAATCCGTCATTTCAAGCGGGGATCTAAGCTTTATGTGGCAAAATGCTGAAATCCTCGGAGCATATATTGTAGCATTATCGATTGGAACGTGGATATACTTCCAACTTATGCATAAGAGGCGCTTTGCCGTTTCTGCAGAAAAGTAGACGTTTTTATAGCAATTAAAAAAGGCCAGCCGTTCAAAATGAACGAGCTGGCCTTTCTTGTTGAAAGAAAGTTTATTACAACCGTATAAACAAAGGCGGGAAATTAATGGAAGTTTTATAGTTTCCCAGGATGCATGCATCCATCGCACTTGTTTCCATAACATTCGTGCTGTTCTTTTATTGGTTCTCCACACTCCATGCATTGTTTCTGAGGTAAATTACGAAAGAATTCAACAATATTTTCAATCATGCTGTTCGCCCCCAATTTTTAAAAGTGTTTTGATACAGTTATGTTGTTGTTTAAATTGTATTATAACAGTATGGAATCGTCAACGATTGTTTTCTGAAAAATACCGTTTAAATGAAAAAATGGGTAAAATGAAGTATAGTGAAAGCAAACACTGGTTTAAAGGAGGAATACCAATGAAGCTTACAATTGTTGGGTGTTGGGGCGGATATCCTAAGGTTAACGAGGCTAGCACCGGGTATTTGCTCGAGCATGACGGCTTCAAGCTTATGATAGATTTCGGCAGCGGGGTGCTGGCGAAGCTTCCAAACTTTGTCCAGCCTGAAGAACTGGACGCTCTGGTCTTGTCGCATTACCATCCTGATCATGTAGCGGATATCGGTGTGCTGCAGCACGCAAGACTTATCCAGGGGTTTTTAGGTAAAAAGTCACCACAGCTTCCTATTTACGGTCATGCAAAGGACAAGCAGGAATTTGCAAAGCTTACATATAAAAACATCACAAAGGGTATTGCTTTTGATCCTAAAAAAAAGCTTGAAATCGGTCCATTTACAATTACTTTCATGACCGCGGTTCACCCTGTTCCATGCTATGCAATGAGAGTGGAAGCAGGAGGAAAAGTCATGGTTTACACAGCCGACACCTCTTACAAGGAAGAATTCATTTCTTTTGCGTCAGGTGCAGATTTACTGCTTTCCGAGTGCAATTTTTATGGCAGCCAGGATGGCAAGGGAGCAGGTCATATGAACAGTTATGATAATGGAAGGCTCGCTCAGGAAGCAGGGGTTAAACAGCTCATTCTGACTCATCTTCCTCATTATGGTGAACTGGAACAGCTTGTTACTGAAGCATTGACCATATATCAAGGACCGATATCACTGGCAAAAGAAGGACTGGAGTTTACATTATAAAAGGAGAATCAGCGATGCTATTTATCGATAATAAGGGGATCACAGATCCAAGAATTAATTTGGCGATAGAAGAATACGCCTTAAAGAATCTCGATATAAACCAAACATATCTTTTATTTTATATAAACGAGCCGTCCATCATCATCGGCAAAAACCAGAACACGATCGAAGAAATCAATACAGAGTATGTCGAGAAGAATGGAATTCACGTTGTCCGCCGGCTATCAGGCGGTGGCGCTGTGTATCATGATTTAGGTAACCTGAATTTCAGCTTCATTACGAAGGATGACGGTGAGAGCTTTCATAACTTCAGAAAGTTCACAGAGCCAGTCGTCAATGCTTTGAGAAAATTAGGTGTGGACGCTGAATTAAGCGGCAGGAATGACCTTCTCGCCGAAGGAAGAAAAATTTCAGGAAATGCCCAGTTCTCTACAAGGGGCCGAATGTTCAGCCACGGAACATTATTATTCGATTCAGAAATCGAAAGTGTTGTTTCAGCCCTTAACGTGAAAAAAGATAAAATCGAATCAAAAGGCATTAAATCCATACGGAGCCGTGTGGCAAACATTTCTGAGTTTCTTTCTGAAACTGTGACAATTGAAGAGTTCCGCAGTCTTCTATTAAAAAATATTTTTGAAGGGATGGAGGAAATCCCGGAGTATGTCCTAACAGAAGAGGACTGGGAGAATATCCATGAACTTTCAAAAGAAAGATATCAGAACTGGGACTGGAATTATGGAAAGTCACCAAAATTTAATCTTCAGCATTCTCATCGTTTCCCTGTCGGCCAAATCGATGTGCGCTTTGAGGTGAACAAAGGAATCATTGAAAACTGCAAAATATATGGAGATTTCTTTGGTGTCGGCGATGTGGGCGAAATTGAGGATAAGCTCATAGGCCAAAAATATGAGAAATCACAAATAGCGGCAGCTTTAGAAGAAATCGATATAAAACATTATTTCGGAAATATTTCTAAGGAAGATTTTATTAATTTAATTTATTAGCAGGGAGTAGCGCGATGTCTTGGACATCGCGTTTTTTATTATTTTTTGTTAAATTGCTGAAAATGTCAGTACATTTTTCTTGAATACATAATTTTCTTTCAATATAATAAATTTAGAAAACTTTTTACGAGTTTGGTGAAATTACATCACCACGAAGGGGGAAGGGAGTTAATGAATCTTTCATCACAGCTTCATCACACTGCCTCTGTGCTTGGCGAAAAGCCGGCATATTTTTTCATGGATAAAGCAAGTACATATGCTGAACTCGATGCCACTGTTACCAAGTTTGCTTCGGGCCTTGAAAAATTAGGGGTGAAAAAAGGCGATCATATCGCACTGCTGCTAGGAAACTCTCCACACTTTGTCATCAGCTTGTACGGAGCTCTTCGGCTTGGTGCAACAGTTATTCCCATTAATCCTATTTATACTGCAGATGAAATTGGTTATATACTGAATAACGGGGATGTTAAAGCCGTTGTTGGACTGGATCTGATGCTGCCTTTGGCTGAAAAAATGCATCAGCACCTGCCAAAGGTAGAGAATTTCATTATTTGCGAAACAGGCCAGAGTCAAATGTCCGAAGAGGAAATTTCCAATTTGTCATTAGGGTCAAAAATGAAACCGTTTACACACGTCGTTGCTTCTGGTGATCATGGATATAAAGGGCCAGAGCTTAATGAAGACGATGTCGCCATCATTCTTTATACCTCTGGAACAACAGGAAAACCAAAGGGTGCCATGCTTACACACAAGAACCTTTACAGCAACGCGAAAGATGTAAGCGATTACCTGAAAATGAATGAAGATGATCGTGTCATTACTGCGTTGCCAATGTTCCATGTATTTTGTTTGACAGTTGCCTTGAATGCACCATTAATGAATGGAGGAACCTTGTTAATCGTTCCTCGCTTCAGTCCTGCAGAGGTTTTTAGAATCGCAAAGAAATATGAGGCAAGTGTATTTGCTGGTGTACCAACGATGTACAATTTCCTATTCCAGTATCCAGAAGGAAACCCGGATGATTTAAAATCTTTGAGACTGTGCATTTCTGGGGGAGCATCACTTCCGGTAGCATTGCTGCATAACTTCGAAAGAAAATTCAACGTGATGGTTTCCGAAGGGTATGGACTGTCTGAAGCTTCACCAGTGACATGTTTCAATCCTCTTGACCGCCCTCGCAAGGCTGGTTCGATTGGCACTTCGATTATTAATGTAGAAAACAAGGTAGTAAATGAACTAGGGGAAGAAGTTGCTCCTGGAGAAGTTGGCGAATTGATTGTTCGTGGACCTAATGTTATGGCAGGCTACTACAAAATGCCTGAAGAGACGGCTGCAACAATCAAGGATGGCTGGCTTTATACTGGCGACCTTGCACGCATGGACGACGAAGGCTATTTTTATATCGTCGACCGCAAAAAAGATATGATCATTGTCGGTGGGTATAATGTGTATCCTCGTGAAGTCGAAGAAGCATTGTATAACCATCCTGATGTTGTCGAGGTTGCCGTTCTTGGGGTACCTGACCCTAATTTGGGCGAAGCAGTCAGATGCTACGTTGTCAGCAAGAATCCAGACCTGACAGAAGGCCAGCTGCTCGAATATTGCCGTGAGCATATGGCTAAATACAAAGTGCCAAGTGCAATCGAGTTCCTGGAAGAGCTCCCTAAGAATACAACCGGCAAAATTTTAAGAAGAGCATTGAAAAATCAAGTTTTACAGGGTAAATAAATTTGAAAGAGGCAGGCTTCCTAGCTGGCCTCTTTTTTAAAGAGGATTTTTTTATATTTATCAAGAATGAGAATTAAGAAAGGAGTGGTGTAATTTGAAAAATATCCATTTTGAATTAAAAGGATATACAGCGATTGTTACTTTAAATCGCCCTGATGCACTCAACGCATTTAATTATGAGATGCTTGAAGAACTTCAAAAGATCGTTGAAAAAATCAGGACAAGCCTTGAAGCAAGAGTGATTATTTTTACCGGTGCCGGCGAGAAAGCATTCAGTGTGGGAGCGGATCTAAAAGAGCGCAGGACTTTGGCTCAGGAAGACGTTAAGCGGAATATTTTTAAAATTGGTGAAGTATTCACTGCCATTGACCAGCTGCCGCAGCCTACCATCGCAGCAATCAATGGATTTGCGTTTGGAGGAGGGATGGAGTTAGCCATTGCCTGTGATTTTCGTATTGCCGCAGCAGGGACGCTCATGGGTTTGACAGAAACAAGTCTAGGTATCATTCCAGGCGCAGGCGGAACACAGCGTCTGCCAAGGCTAGTCGGTCAGGCAAAAGCCTTAGAATTGATTTTGACTGCCCGCCGAATTAGCGCGGAGGAGGCATTGCAATCTGGACTTGTCACTTCTGTAGCAGAAAAGGAAAACTTGCTGGATGAATGCTTTAACTGGGCAGATATGATGCATGCAAATGGGCCGGTTGCATTACAGCAGGCAAAATTCGCTATCAAGCAAGGGATGAATGCTGATCTGCAGACTGGATTGCAAATTGAACGAAAAGCGTATGAAGTGACGATTCCAACTGAAGACCGCCTTGAGGCTTTAGCTGCTTTTAGTGAGAAGAGGAAGCCAGTTTTTAAAGGAAAGTGATGAAACACGGCTTTGGTCGTGTTTTTTGTTTCGGGTAAAGAAATACTTTTCCATGCTAATGGAAGTATGTATAATATATTTTAATGGAGTAAAGGATTTTAAATTGAATAAAAGTATAATAGTTTCTGAGGGAGGGGAGCGCGTGGAAAGCACATTAGCAGTTAAGCAGGCAACGGAGTTTAAAAAAGGAATCCAATCTGGCATCAGCATTGCGATAGGCTATATGCCGATTGCGCTTACCTTCGGTTTGATTGCCAAGACGACAGGACTATCATTGGGTGAAACAGTGATGATGAGTCTTCTAGTGTTTGCAGGTGCAGCTCAATACATATCATTAAGCCTTCTGGCGCAGGGAATTGGGATTTTCGAAATTGTCCTTACTACTTTTATTGTAAATATCCGTCATTTTCTTATGTCTGCCTCACTGAACGAAAAGGCAGACGAAGACAGTATCCCTGCGAGAATGGCCTATTCATTCGGTATTACCGATGAAACCTTTTCGGTGGCTGCGACTCGCGAAGGGACTGTAAATGCAGGATACATGTTCGGTTTGAACCTTACCGCATATTCAAGCTGGGTAATCTTTTCAGGATTAGGTTTCCTTATAGGTACAGGGCTGCCGCAAACCTTGCAGGAAAGCATGTCGGTTGCTCTTTATGCAATGTTTGTCGGACTTTTAGTGCCGTCGATGAAGAAAAATGCGAAGGTTGTTTTTCTAGCCGTTCTGGCGGCGTGCTTCAACTCTATTTTCACCTTGACTGAATTGATGTCCACAGGCTGGGCAATTGTATTGGCTACCCTGCTGTCTGCAATTCTAGTAGAAATAGTGGAAACAGTTAAGCTTGGCAGGAGGGCAGATGCAGATGAGTAGAGAGATGATGATCATGATTATCGGCATGGCGGTCGTAACCTACCTTCCAAGAATGCTGCCGTTTGTCATGTTTAAAGGGAAGGAACTTCCGCCATTTTTACAGGGAGTATTGAAAAATGTTCCCTATGCCACGCTAGGTGCCTTGATTTTCCCGGCAATACTTTTTATCCAGGAAGATATCTGGTACGGTGTCATCGGAGCAGCATCTGCGTTCATTGCCGCTTACCTGGGTGCAAATGTAATCGTCGTAGTTATAGGCTCTATTTCCGTTTTGACTCTATATTCTTATTTTTTCTAGATCTGCTTTGTTGCAGGTCTATTTTTTTGTTTTTAGCTCTGTTAAAGTTGAATGTTGATTTTAACACCTAGTGGAATAAAATTTTGTGAACATGAAAATCTGGGAAGAAATTACCGATTAAGGTTAAACCTGAAAAAAACACGCGGAAAAAACGAAATGTTGACAAGGTCAGAGAATACATTATAATTAACTTTATTAATTCCGACTAGACTTATTTGTTTTATTTGAATGGGGTGATTTAATTGTTCATTTCTATTAATAATGTTCATAAACAATACGCAGATAAAGATAATCACCAGATTGATATTTTGAAAGGTATTGATCTTGGAGTAAATAAAGGTGAATTTGTTTCTATTCTTGGTCCTTCTGGCTGCGGGAAATCTACACTTCTTTCGATTGTTGCCGGGCTGACCCCAGCAACCAGCGGAGAAATTCTTATCGATGGAAAGCAGGTAGAAAAGCCAGGGAAGGACCGGGGAATGGTTTTTCAGCAGGCGGCTTTGTTTCCATGGCTGAATGTGCTTGAGAATGTCATTTTTCCATTTAAAAGAGAACTTCCAAAAAAACAGGCAGAAGCACAAGCAAAAAAATATCTGCAAATGGTCCAGCTAGGAAACTATACAGGGCATTATCCACACGAGCTGTCTGGCGGAATGCAGCAGCGTGTCGCAATCGCCAGAGCACTTGCGATGAATCCGGATATTCTTTTGATGGATGAACCGTTTGGCGCGCTTGATGAACAGACGCGCACTCGGCTCCATGACCAGTTGGAGACAATCTGGACAGAAACGAAAAAGACGATTTTATTTGTAACCCATAGCATCTCTGAATCCATTAAACTATCAGACCGGATCATTGTGATGGGGACGAAGCCTGGTATCATCCTTCAGGATATTAAGGTGGACATCCCAAGGCCTCGTCATCAGCACAAAAAAGCAATGGTGGAGCTGGAAGAATACATCATGGGATTCCTGAAGAAGGAAATCGACAAAGTGGTCAGAGAGGAACTTGCACATGAATCCAACCATTAAAAGAATCATATTTTTTGCAGTAATCATTTCATTTTGGTATACCGGTTCGAAAATGGAGTGGTGGCTGCCAATTATCTTGCCGTCTCCTGAAAAAGTGCTTGACGCGTTAGTGACTGGGTTCCAGGATAAAACATTGGTATACGATTTGGTTGCCAGCTTTAAACGTCTGGCAATTGGGCTAGGGATATCTCTTGTGATTGGATCGGCACTGGGAGTCCTGCTAGCGAGGTCGAAATCAGCCGATGAGACGATAGGTACAGTCGTGCTTGCACTTCAAAGCGTACCAAGTATCGTCTGGCTGCCACTGGCCATCATGTGGTTTGGCATGAATGAAAAAGCCGTCATATTCGTTGTTGTACTTGGAGGAACATTTGTGATGACTCTCAATCTCAGGATGGGCATCAAGAATGTTTCACCACTTTATATAAAGGCAGCCAGGACAATGGGGTCCACCGGCTGGGATTTATTTCGAAGAGTTATATTTCCAGCATCGATTCCGTATGCCGTGACAGGTGCAAGGCTTGCATGGGCTTTTGCCTGGCGTGCGCTGATGGCAGGTGAACTGTTGAGCACGGGACCGGGGCTTGGCTACACGCTGCGCTATGCTTCGGATTTCGGAAACATGGCTCTGGTAATTGGTGTCATGATTATCATTGGGGTTATTGGAACAATTGTTGACCAGATTATTTTCCAGCGTATCGAAAAATCGGTGCTTCAACGCTGGGGACTAGAATCATAAAACTAAGGGGGAAATCTTATGAAAAAAGCTATTTTAGCAGTAACCTTCTTGTTCACTTTTGCGGTGCTGCTTTCAGGATGCGGTTCAGGCGGGGCATCGAAAACATCGGCTGGCAAAGAAAAAATCGTCATTGGCTACTTTCCGAACATCAATCATGTGCCTGCGATGGTTGCAAAGGATAAAGGGTTTTACCAGCAGCAGCTTGGCGACGGCACAACAATCGAATATAAAACCTTCGCTGAAGGCGGCTCGTTCATGACGGCGCTTAAAACCGGCGAAATTGATGCGGGACTTGTAGGTCCTGCTCCTGCGATGAACAATTATACAACAGGCGCTGATGTGAAAATCATCGCCGGGGCGTCGACTGGCGGCACGGTCGTTTTAGCAAGAAAAGGAGTCAGCATCGACTCTGTTGAAGACTTTGCGGGCAAAACCTTCATTACTCCAGGCGTTGGCTGCACACATGATGTCCAATATGAAACATATCTTGAGGAAGCAGGCATTACATCAGAACGCATCGGCGGAACGATGAAGCATCTTACAGGACAGCCGGCACAATATGCTGCGATGCTGAAATCAGGAAAAATCGACATTGCTGTAGCTCCTGAACCATGGGCAGCTGTTATTGAAAAACAAACCGGAGCAGAAGTTGTTATAGGCTGGGATGAGGTAGCCTATGGCGAAACATTGCCAGCTTCTGTCATGGTCACTTCAGGTAAAATGATTAAAGAGAATCCTGAAATGGTTCAAAAAATTATTGATGCTCATAAGCAAGCCGTCCAATTCATTAATGAAAATCCCGAGGAAGCACAGCAAATCACAATTAAAGACATCAAAGAAACAACAAAGCAGGAGCTTGAAAAGGACGTAGTAAAGCTAGCCTGGGAGCGAATTGGCTTCACTTATGAAGTAGATGAGAAAACAATCCAGGAATTCTCAGATTCCTCATATGCCTTAAAATTCTTAAAGGATAAACCAGACTTTAAGGCATTGATCGATAAAACTTTTATTAATTAGGCTCTGTTAACACCCTTGTTAGAGCCATCAATAAAAATAAACAAGTTATGCAGGGTACCAAGAAATCATCTTGGTACCCTTTTTCTGTATGTGCTTTAACATGACAATAACTTGTTCTATTTTTTAAGCAGCAGACTAAAATAGTTATTGAAGGGTTGTACGTAAAGGGGGAATAGCTATGGCGAGAAAAATGGGCTTTTATGGAGTAATCGCCTATGTGCTCTACGGATTTGCGGTATATTGGTACCTTTTTTATTTTGCAGATACAAATCTTCCATTTGAATTTGAAGGCTCCAGGGCAGATCCGGCGACTTTTCTGAATGGCAGGGAGTTGATGCTCAGCGAGGAATATTCAAAAATCAGGAACTTATTATTCTTTCTTTCTACACCATTTGAATGGCTGTTTTACTTTTTGATTTTGCTATTAGGTCTCTCCAAGGCCTTTAAAAAATGGGGAGAACAAACATCCAAGAATAAATACGGCCAAACGGCCATCTACTTGATCTGGCTTTCGTTCTTTGCGTTCGTGGCAACATTCCCGCTTAGCTATATTAGCTTTACACTTTCAAAGACCTATAATATTTCAACCCAGACTTTTGCTTCGTGGATGAAGGATGAATTGATCGATTTCTGGATCAATTATGCAATGATGTTCGTGATCGTTGTGGTCCTGTACTGGCTGATGAATAAAAGCAAAAGGTTCTGGTGGCTGTTCGCATGGCTGCTGTCAGTGCCGTTCACACTTTTCATTATGTTCCTCCAGCCGGTCGTGATTGATCCGCTTTATAACGACTTCTACCCGCTAAAAAACAAGGAGCTCGAAACGAAAATCCTTGATCTTGCAGAGCAGGCGAACATCCCGGCGCAGCATGTGTTTGAAGTGAATATGGCTGAAAAAACGAATGCTCTTAATGCATATGTTACTGGTATCGGTTCTAATTCCCGCATCGTCCTGTGGGATACGACCCTGAATCGGCTGAACGATGACCAAATTCTGTTCATCATGGCCCATGAAATGGCCCACTATGTAGAAAAACATATATATATCGGTATTGGCGGATATCTGCTCTTATCTCTCTTCGGCCTGTATGCTGTTTCACGATTGATGAAATGGGCAATCGAGCGCTGGGGGCGAGAATTTAAAATTACCCATCCTGGTGATCTCAGATCGCTGCCACTCTTCCTTATGTTCCTGTCGATGATGATGTTTGCAGCAAGCCCGGTTTCAAACCTTGTTTCACGCTATCAGGAAACTCGCGCTGATAAATATGCGATTGAAATGACTGATAATACAGACGCAGCGATTTCATCCTTCCAAGAGCTTACAAAAGCAGGGCTTAGCCAGGTTAATCCTCCATTTATGGTGAAGATTTTTAGGTACGGACACCCGACTATGCTTGAAAGAATATCCCGTCTTGAGGATTATGAAGTGCAAAAGCGGAATGAACAAGAGTGAAGATGAAACAATATGCCCCTGAAAGAAATTTTCAGGGGCTGTTTTTTATTTAAGTCTGTGTTAAAGGACAGAGTTGTTTATAGCACCTATTGATGGAACGGAAAATCAACAGCAAAGTTTAACACAGCCTTATTGTAAAATAATAAAAACCCCCTTTATGGGGGATTTCACTCATTTACGTTCCAAATTGTTTGTTAAGATCCTTCAACTCTTCTGTCAAGGTTAGAAATAAAATTTGGTCACGTTCATCTATTGCTTTATCGATTTTAGACAGCAATTTTTCTTTTTTCGTGTTTAATTGGATTTCAGAAATTAGCATGTCAACATACAGGTCCAGAACAAAAGATTCCTTGGCTTTTATGCGTTTCATGACACTGGCCTTCATGATTTCAGAATACGATTTTTCTTTCACTGACCTCACCTCTTAGACCTTTTTTATATTATATGGAGGAAAGAAAAGATAATCAACTAAATTTTTATAATTTTTAGAAAATTTTTCACGTGTCATTAAATGTGGCTAAAATAGGAATTTTTCCTGAGAGGGAAGAAAATTTTAGCCGTTATGTTACAATAGGGTATATGGTATTTTAGGAGATGAAGGAATGACAATCAACCAAAAGAATTTAGTAGAAGAGTACGAAATAAATCCTTTTACAATGATCATTCTCCCTGAAGAATACGGAAGCAAGACATACAGCAAGGTAATAGAATTGGAAGAGGAGTATTTATCTCCATTCAGGCCGATTGAAATCGTGAAAAAAAGCTGTAAATATTTTGGTTCCAGCTATGAAGGGAGAAAAGAAGGAACCCGGCAGCTGACAGGGATTACCCATAAAATTCCCATCATTATTGACCCCATTAGCTCCATTTATTTTATGCCCACAAATTCACCTGCAAATCCTGACTGTATATGGGTGTCACATGAGCATGTTTTATTCCATAAAAAGGTGGATTCCCATAGCACACAGGTTATCTTCAGAAATAAAAAATCCATTACCTTGCCAGTATCTCACCATTCATTTGAAAACCAGCTTCTGCGGACATCCTTGCTCCGCACAAAATTTATGCAGCGGATGAAAGAAACTGAACGGAAAGCCCTTTACTTGCTCCATGGTTCGAAATACAGCGAGTCGCAAGGCTATCATCATGCCAGTTTGGTAAGTGAGGTTTTTAAGGACAATTAATTAATATTTAATGCTTTTTGGATTTACTGGCATTTTTGGTTTCCACGAAAAGGTGCGCAGCATTATATACGGAAACAGCAAGCAGTGCGTCATTTGCCTGCCGATAATAAAGACTGTAAGAGGAAATAGCCACATCTATAAGATGGAAATTCAGGGGAATCCGATGATCAGCCGGATTCCTTTAGCTTTTTTCCAGGGGGGGATCGGCTTGTTTGAACCGCTTGAATAAATAATATAGCATCAATTCCTGGACCTTGTTGCGAATACGGGGATTAAAATAATTGTGGTGTTCTTCGTAGCCTTGATAAATGAAGAGGAACATCGTAAATGCATCATCACGCTTTACTTCCTCAACCTTAAGGTTATGCTTTTTTAAATAGCTTTTTACTTTAGCGAGTTCTTTCTGGACTGCCTTCATTGTTTCTTCGATTAGCTCCAAATATGGCTTCTTTAATTTGAATGGACTTTTTTCAACGACAGAAAGATCCCGGTTTAGCACGACAAGCACCATCGGCAAATAAATGGCCTGTTCCATGATATCGCGTTCTTGTTCAGGAATCCTTGTCATTTTGCTTTGCTCCTTTTTGAATAAAATAGAACATTTGTTCGTTATAATCGTACTGGATTTTTTAGCGGATTTCAAGAGTGTAAAAAAATTTTCCTGTTCCTTATCATAATTTCCAAACGTTATACAAAAATTTCAAGGTACTAATCCATTCATTTAGAGTGTAGGCTCTGTTAAAGCCAGCCAAGCGGAAAGCGAAGCGCCTGGAACGAAAATCAACAGCCTTGTTTAACAGAGCCAAAGTGTAAAAGAATTTTTATTAAGAAGAAGGAAATATATTTCTGTTATCGAAATAAAGATAGATAAATAAATTATTTAGGAAGGGTGGCTGCTTAGATGGGAGAAAAAAGATTTCTCAAAGCAGAAGATTTATACGAATTGAAGTCCGTGACAGATCCTCAACTTTCACCTGATGGCAAGAAGTGTGTATTTGTTCAGACAGAGATGGTGGAAAAAAAGAATGACTATGTGTCTAATTTATACATAATCGATATTGAAGAAGACAGAGAACCGAAGCAATGGACGTATGGGGAATATCGAAACCATTCACCTAGATGGTCACCAGACGGGTCACAGCTTGCGTTTGTTTCCAACAGAGCAGGGAAAAATCAAGTTTATGTTCTGGATGCAGCTGGTGGAGAGGCTAGGCAAGCCACAAGCTTTAAAAATGGTGCAAGCGGGCCTGTATGGTCACCAGATGGTTCTAAACTAGCCTGTTCGGTTTTCCTCAAACCAGAAGAGGATTTACTGGAGAAGGAAGAAGAGAAGAAGGATGAAAAGAAGCTCGAGCCTTTTGTGGCAGAGGAAATGAAGTATAAGTCAGATGCTGCGGGTTTCTGGGATGGAAAGTATAAGCAGACAGCAATTATAAGTCTTGCGGATGGCAAAGCAGAGCTCATTACAAAGAGAGAAGCAGACTACCACCTGCAGTGCTGGTCACCTGACGGCAAAACAATTGTACTGTCAGCGGATGAAACAGCAGAGCGCGATTTCTCATTTAAAAGCGATTTATTGCTGTTGGATGTGGAAACCGGCAAAATCACAAAAATAACGAATGGAAAAGGATACTATGGCAGTGCCGCTTTTTCACCTGATGGAAAATACCTAGGTTATATCGGCCATGAAAGAGAGTTTGAAAATGCAACGTTGCCTCAATTATGGGTACAAGAATTAGCAACAGGCAATATCCAATGCATCACCGATAATATGGATATCCTTGTAGGAGACGCAGTTGCAGCGGATTTTCAGCAAGGTGCCCACAGCCCAGCCTTTTTATGGGGAGAAGACAGCGAGAGCTTTTATTTCCTTGCAAGCGACCAGGGCAATACGGTCATCTATTTTGGGAATTTAGCTGGTGAAATATATCCTGCCTTGCTGGATCAGCAGCATGTATATGGATATACACTTGATCGTAAAAATCAAAGAATCGTGGCTGCGATCAGCAATCCGGTTTTGCCAGGGGAGCTATTCCAGCTAGAGGTAACAACAGGAGATATAAAGCAGCTCACTTCAGTGAATGGAAAGTTCCTTGATGAAGTTACCTTATCGAAGCCTGAGCCAATTTCGTTTGCTGCGGGTGACGGAACTAGGCTCCATGGCTGGATCATGCAGCCGGCTGGCATGGAAGATGGAAAGAAATATCCGTTGATTTTGGAAATACATGGTGGACCACACGCTCTGTATGCAAATACTTATTTTAATGAATTCCAGGTTCTTGCTTCAGAAGGATACGGAGTTCTCTACATTAATCCGCGCGGAAGCCATGGATACGGGCAGCAATTTGTTAATGCCGTCCGCGGCGATTATGGCGGCGGAGATTACCAGGATGTCATAGATGCAGTTGACTATGTGCTGGAAAATTATGATTTCATTGACAGTGAAAGACTTGGTGTAACCGGTGGAAGCTACGGCGGCTTCATGACAAACTGGATTGTCGGCCATACGGACCGATTCAAAGCTGCCGTCACCCAGCGTTCAATCTCAAATTGGATTAGTTTTTATGGGGTAAGCGACATCGGATACTATTTTACAGAGTGGCAAATAAAAGCAGATCTAAATGATATTGAAACATTATGGAAGCATTCACCACTTGCATATGCTGATAAAATTAATACTCCTTTATTGATCCTTCATAGCGAAAAAGATTACCGCTGCCCGATTGAGCAGGCGGAACAGCTGTTTATCGCATTGAAGAGACAGGGGAAGAAAACAAAGTTCATCCGTTTCCCGGAATCAAACCACGAGCTATCCAGAAGCGGAAAGCCCAACCTGAGGTTGAACCGCTTAGCCTATATTGTTGACTGGTTCAATGACCATCTAAAGTAATCGATAGTTTTTGCTGACAAGATCAATATTAGCCTGTTTTATTTTGAGCAAACGCTGAAACGTAACGTAAAACAATATAAGGTTAACCGAGCCCAAAATGATTTAAAACGATTCTGTTAAAGCTGAATGTTGATTTTTATAACCTGTTGATTGTAGGGGAAGGCGCGCAGACTCCTGCGGGTTCAGCGCCAGCCCCGCGGAAAGCGAAGCGCCTGGAACGAAAATCAACAGACTTGTTTAACAGGGCCTATACGTTTGAAACCCACAGTCCTCCCGACTGTGGGTTTTATTTTTTTGAAATTTTCTTTGGAGAAGTTTAAGGTTATAGAGAAAGAAGGAAAATAAGAGCATCAGTAACTATTTGAAAAAAAATAAGTCTGTTATATTAAAATCTAATTTTGGAAGGAATTTTAACATGAGATATGAAAGAACTCAGCGTAATAAAAAGAAGAAAAGAATAAGATGGTCAGGGGTCTTTTTCTTGCTGTTTCTTCTCATTGGTGCTTTGGCTGTTTATTCTTATTTTCAATATAGAGCAGGTGTAAGTGATTCAGCCAAAACAGCTGAGCAAAATAAGCAGGAGTATGAATTCAATGGTAAACGAGACCGAAATGGCGCCACCAATATTCTATTGCTTGGCAGCGATGCCAGAGGAAAAGAGAAGTCGCGTGCAGATACAATTATGATTGCAAGCTATAATCCGGATAAGGGCACCTATAAGCTGACGTCCATTATGAGGGATACGTATATCAGCATTCCGGGCTATGGTGACAATAAGATTAATGCCGCATTTGCTTTAGGCGGACCTGAATTGCTTAGGCAAACAATTAAGGAGAACTTCGATATTGATCTCCAGTACTATGCAATCGTCGATTTTGAAGGATTTGTCCGTGTGGTTGATGAAGCTTTCCCAGATGGTGTTGAAGTAAACGTTGAAAAGAGGATGTCAGAAAACATTGGAGTCACACTGGAGCCAGGATTACAGAAGCTGGATGGGAAGCATTTATTAGGTTATGTGCGGTTCCGTCATGATGCAGTTGGAGATTTTGGGCGTGTAGAACGTCAGCAAAGCGTCATAAAGGAAGTGGGCAAACAGTTCGCCAGCTTTCAAACCCTGCCTAAGCTTCCGAAGCTTGTTGGTGTAGTAATGCCATTTGTGAATACAAATATGGATACAGGGGACATCTTGTTTATGGGAAAAGGTTTCCTATCAAAGGACAATTGTAATATCGATACGATGAGAATCCCGGTTGAAGGATCTTACGAAAATCAAAGAGTTGAGGGTGCAGGTGCCATACTGGCAATCAACCTTGAAGAAAACAGGCAAGCACTTCAGGAATTTTTAGCAAAATAAATGTATGATGTTAGAAAGTTCTCATTCATTCGTTTGAGGTGTACAATAATTTAAATGAGGTATTTATGAAATAAGATTGTTTGGTGAAGCTCTGCAGTGATGTAAAGCAAGCCAAAGAACGAATGGCATAAGGGTGAGCTTTTTAGAAAGATAAGAAAGTATAAAATTCACTTTAAGAAATGTCCAGCTCCAG
>NZ_JBALQL010000035.1:61875-88100 GCF_036964885.1 Bacillus sp. JJ1122
CTCAGGTGAAGTCAAAGAACGACTTCACCGGTCGGCCAGCGCTGTCGGGGCTGACCAAGGCGCTTGCGCTTTTCTTACCTGCAGAGCTATTGGATAAGGAGACTTCAATGGATTTTGAATTATTAAAAGAATGGTTTACAATCGAAAATATTATGGACCTTCTCAGGCAATATCGGTCATTTGGACCTATCCCGGGAATATTGCTCCCGATGCTGGAAGCATTTCTTCCCTTTTTGCCATTGTTTTTATTTGTCATGGCCAATGCAAATGCTTTTGGCCTTTGGCTCGGTTTTCTATTTTCCTGGATTGGCGCGGTGCTGGGTGCTTTAATTGTATTTTTGATTTTTAGGAATTATGGACAGGGTCGGGCACTGCGCTTTTTACAGCGTCATTCAAAGGTTCAAAAGGGGATGAACTGGATTGAGCGCCATGGGTTTGGCCCGATTTTCCTCATGCTATGCTTTCCGTTCACGCCATCTGCTCTCGTAAATATTGTTGCGGGCCTGTCCAAAATAAGCATGGCTCAGTATATGCTGGCCGTTATCGCTGGCAAGATGGTGATGATTTTTACGATAAGTTTTGTCGGATATGACCTCCGCTCTTTAATCACAAACCCATTCAGGACTGCCGTTGTCCTTGTGATCATCGCTATTCTCTGGTATATCGGGAAAAGAATTGAAGTAAAAATGAATATGAGTGTGGAAAAAGATGATAAAGTTCGATAGTCAAACCAGTTTTTTTCAGAATTTCCTGAAACGGAAATCTACTGAATAATTTAAAACGAGTATAAACATAGATAACCGTTTTCTGTAAATACTCGATTCCCAATATTTTCGTAAAGGTCCATATAAAGTTATTTGATAGCAAAAATAAAGTAAGTTCCTTTCCAAGTAATAGTATAGGCACAGGGAATCAGGAGTTAAAGAAAAACAGCAAATGATGGTGGTGAGGAAGCGTATGAAAGAGATCGTTAAAAAAGAGGGAATTGAGTGGATCAAAGCTTTTGCTTTGGGGATTATCATTTTCGCATTTATCAGGATTTTCTTTTTTTCAAATTATGTAGTCGAAGGGGAATCAATGCTTCCGACCCTGGAGGAAGGCAATAAAGTTGTGGTAAATAAATTCGGCGATGATGTTGATGAACTTGAACGTTTTGACGTCATTGTCTTTCATGCAAATGAAAAAGAAGACTTTGTAAAGCGAGTCATTGGTCTACCGGGAGAGAAAATTGAATACCGGGAGGATCGGCTGTATGTCGATGGAAAGAAGGTATACGAACCCTTCTTGAAGCAGTACAGGGAAGAATCACTAGGCGGCTATCTGACGGGGGACTTTACGCTGGAAGACTTGACAGGCGTGAAAAGAGTGCCGGAAGGAAAGCTTTTTGTCCTTGGTGATAACAGGCTAGGCAGCTGGGACAGCAGACAATTTGGATTCATTTCTGTAGATCAGGTTGTAGGGAAGGTTAATTTGCGGTACTGGCCGCTGGAAGAGATGGCCGTAACATTTTAATAAAAGCTTTTCGACTTTTAGAAGAAATAAAATGGAAGGACTCGGCAGATTTCGAGTCTTTTTTTATTTCCTATATGTTAGAATAGTATTAATTTTAAGAAAACAAGGCGGAGATTATATGCAGGGGACATTGCCATTAATCAAAACAAAGCTCATTGTTCCTACACTTCAGGAGCAATGGATTCGTCGTGCGAAATTTTCGAAAAAAATGAAAGCGATTACTGAAAAACCACTGACGATCATCCAGGCTGGTGCCGGCTATGGAAAAAGCACTGCATTAGCAATGTTTGTCAAGGATGAAAACCAGACCTGCTGCTGGTATACGATCTCCTCATCGGATGATGATATTCTTCCATTCCTTTCTTACCTGACTGCCTCCATTCAAACAGTCTTTCCTGCCTTTGGCAATGAACTGTCTTCTTACATAAAAAATATGGATCGATACATAAGAGAAGAAGAACTAAGCATGCTTTGCTCAATCTTCATCAATGAAATCCTGCAAATAGAAGAACCAATCACGGTCATTCTCGATGACTTTCATGCAATTGAGCATTCCTATCATATCAATATTTGGATTGAAAAGCTGCTGGAGCACATCCCAGGACATTTACACCTGGTCCTCTCCACAAGAACAAAGCCGGGATGGAAAATCCTCGCTAAAATGAAGGTGAAAAATGAACTGAATGAGCTTTCAAAAAAAGATTTGGTATTTGGCAAAGACGAAATCGAATTATTATTATCCGAATATTATGAGCTTGAAATTACGGATGATCAAATTGAACATCTTTATAACATAACGGAAGGATGGGTAATTGCTGTAGGAATGATCGCGCAGCAAATCCCACATTTGCAAAGTCTGAATCAACTCTTTACAGAGCCTTCAAAATCGCTGGAGGATTTATTCCAATACCTTGTGCATGAGGTGTTCTCGAAACAGCCGCCGATGATCCAGCAATTTCTGGAGCAAACCTGCATCTTTGAAGAAATCAGTCCAGATGTATGCGATAGCGTTCTTGGAATGAATGGCTCATTACAGATGCTTCAGCAGCTGACCGCGAAAAATTTGTTCATCCATCAGGTCGGAGACAATCAATTCCGTTATCATGCCTTGTTTCGGGAGTTTTTGGAGGACAGGCTCATGCTCAGCCAGCCAGAAAATTATCGGAGTCTGATGCTGAACAGCGCCCGCTATTTTGAAAAAAATGGGCAGTGGGAGGAGGCATTATTTTGCTGTGAAAAAATCGGGCAATATGATGCAGCCGCTGCCATCATGGATGAGCAGGGCATGCAGCTACTGGAAAGGGGAAAGCTCAAAAACTTGAATGAGCGTCTTTCAAAAATTCCTCAGCAGGAAAAAATGCGTTACTGCACCCTGCTGTTTTTGGAAGGGGAAGTATATCGCTATCGGTCCCTATATAAGCAAGCTGAAACAAGCTATGACCTGGCTATCGAGACGGCTGACAAAATTGGTGATATGGAATGGAAAAGCAAGTCGCTTGAAGGGAAGGCCAAAATTTATCTTGATACGATTCAGCCTTTAAAAGCAGAACGTATCCTCGCGCAAGCAATTGAACTTCGTGAAAAGGCATTGCCAGAAGGATCAGCAGAGGAAACTGGCAGGCTTTACCGGATGCTTGCAGAAAATCTGATTAATTCTGGTCAGGCATTGAAAGCTGAAAGATGGATTGAGCGTGCAAGAGCAATTGGGGTCCCGATTGAGGATGGCAATCTTGAAGCAAGACTTTATTTGAGAACAGGCCGTTTTGAGGATATGCGAAGACTTTTGGCGTCAGTGAAGGAAGTTCATCACTCAGTTGATAAGCAGCTTCTGCCACAATCACATAGGGAGACAGACCTGCTATTGGCTTTGATCGAGGCATTTACAGGCAATGGGCTCCAGGCAAAAGCATTATCTCAATCAGGGATACAGCATGGTATCAAAGTCCAGGCTCCCTTTGTGGAAGCCTGCGGATGGATCAGGATGGGCCATGCTGTCCAGTTGATTGATCAATATGATTTGCAGCTCGGAGAAAAGTGTTATGAAACGGCGCTTGAGATTATGGGGCGGTTAAACATGGAGAGGGGAAAAGCAGAACCTTTAATGGGTCTGTGCATTCTCTATGGCAGCAGGCGGGAATATGAACGTGCGGCTGATGCGGGCAGGAAGGCGCTGCTTGAAACCGAACAGGTGAAAGACACCTGGCTGTCTTCGTTGATTACGCTTTGTATGGCGATAGCAGCGATTCTTAATAACAAGTTCCCGGAGGCAAGGGAGGACCTGCAGAAAGCAGAGGAACTTTTTGGCCAATGCGGGGATGAATTTGGGAAAATGCTTTTGTCGTTTTGGAAATCTTTTTACTTCTATTCGTTAAAAGAGGAGGATGGATTCAAGGCTGCCTTCACGAAATTTTTAAAATTGATGAAATCAGGTGGTTATGAATTTTTCATCAAAAAAAGGACAACTTTTGGTCCGAGGGACCTGCAAGTTTTTGCTCCAATGCTGATCGATGCTGTGAAACAGTCACTTATGCCGTCGTATGCAGAAAAGCTGCTGGAGGATATGAACCTGCCCCGTTTAAGCGCGCATCCAGGCTATTCATTGAAGGTTCAGGCGCTGGGCCAATTCAGGGTTTGGCTCGGAGACCGGGAAGTGGAGGACAGAGATTGGCAAAGAGGCAAAGCAAAAGAATTGTTTCAGTTATTCTTGACGAAGCGCGGACAATTTCTTATGAAGGAAGACATCTTCCAGATTCTATGGCCGGAACATCTTGAAAAGAATGCAGACAGAGATTTCAAAGTTGCCTTAAATGCTTTGAATAATGTACTGGAGCCTGCCCGCAAAGCAAGGTCTGCCCCATTCTTTATCATTAGGGAAGGAACCGGATATGGTATTAATCCTCAGGCGGTACTCGATTTGGATGCACAATTATTTGAAGAATGGGCAGAGGCAGGATTAGAGGAAATAAATGTAGAAAAATCAATAGAAGATCTTGAAAGAGCATTGTTTTTGTATAACGGAGACTTCTTGCCGGAAAGAAGGTACGAGGACTGGTGCATCAATGAACGTGAACGACTTCTCGTATACTTTTTGCGAAGTGCAGAGAAACTGGCGCAGCTGAATGTAAGAATGGAAAACTATGATTCTGCGATTCACTGGTGCCAGAAAATCCTTCATAAAGACCGGACATGGGAGGAAGCGTATCGACTATTGATGTTTTGCTATTACCGTAAAAACAATCGTCCTCAGGCAATCAAATGGTACAAGAAATGCGGTGAGGTCCTTGAGCAGGAATTAGGCGTAACGCCGCTTGAGCCCACCAGGCATATGTATGACATGATTATTCAGGGCAATAATGTTTAAAAAGGAATGACGATATTGGATAAAGGACAAATTCATAGTTCATTAAAAGTGTTGGTAGTTTCAGATATTGAAAGAGCAAAGAACTACTATTCCGAGGTGTTAGGCTGTGAAGTGACAGATTGGTGGGTGCTGAGAGATGGCTTTACGGGACTTGCAATAAAGCTGCTCGAGGCCCGGGATCCAAAAGATGTCAAGCCAAATCCTCCCTCAGCAGGAATGGAACATGGTGTTGACCTGTATTGCTATGCAGAGAATTGGCAGGCGTTGGATGATCTTCACAGCGAGTTCAAAGCTAAAGGAGCAAAGATTGTCATTGATCCATGGGTGGATGAAAACAATGGCCCATGGAAGGAGTTTGCCCTCACAGATCTGGATGGATATTGCATCGCTTTTGGAGGTACAGACGGGAACTAATCTTTGTTTAGACAACTGTCAATATTCGATTAAAATAGCTTTTGATGATCAGCCATCGTGCAGGATAAGTCTCTGCAAAATCGTCAATTGAGTTCCTTGAATACATCAGCAGACAATCCAACTGTCTTTTATGAAGTCTTAAATCATAAAGAAGTGCGTGCGGGATGGTGTAATGGGTGTATAGCTGATATGGATTTAATTTAACTGGCTCCATACGGGCTGCTTCAATGTAATTCAGCAAGGCCTGCTTCTGGATTTCGATACTTTCTTCACGTGAAAAATCATTTATATGAATCTGTTCATTTATAAAATAGATCCCCTTCATAAAATAAATCCCCTCCTAGGCTATTGGCAACTAAGTACAGTTATTGCCATTTTCATGGGAGGGGATACTTTATTATTCTATATTTTCTGCCAGTGATATCTGCAATAGTTTTAATGCTTCTCTTTTTGAGAGCGGAGCCAGGGTATGATTGTTAACAAAATTTATCGTATAATCAGGATTGCTTTTACCGTATTCTCTTAATGCCCAGCCAATTGCTTTATTAATGAAAAACTCCTTTGACCCCAATGATCTTTCAATGATAGAAGAAAGCAAATCCTCATTTGTTTTCTCCTTATATCCCAGTTGAAATAATATAGCCGAACGGATTAACCAGACATTTCCTGACTCAAGCCAGGTATCAATTGTTCCAAGCTTCTCAGGATACATGTAAAAATACTTCCCTGCATGGTGTTTGGCAATATGGTCTACAGTATCCCACCAGGATTTTGTGGTAATCATGAATTCAATCATACCAAGATCGCTTGTCCGTATGTTTTTAATCATTTTATCCATGATGTAAAGTCCGGCCATCTGCATTTCTCTTTCCTCAAACGACCATAAAGCTTTGATTGTCTCCACTAATTCATCTTGGTCAGGGAGACCGTTCTTTCCGATGTATTCTTTAACTAAACCTCTTGAAAGAGGAGCGCGCAAACCGAAGAATACAAACTGGTTTCGCATATATTTGCTCAGCCTTACAGCCTCCTCTTCATTTCTATGCTCTTGCAAGACAAGTCTCAGTTTTTCTGCATATTCAGTCGCCACCACGAAAATACCTCCGCTTATTAATTATGTCCTTATTATATTTCATCCGCCTTCTAAGGTTAAGAGGATGATGTTTTTAGGGATGTAACTCATTTGTAACTTCCTTTTTTTAAGATGAAGTCAAAGCTTGGTGAGCTTTTAGTTAACCATTTTAAAGGGGGAAAGGAAATGAAAGCTTCAAAACGGAATTTTGCTTTATCTTTTATGCTGATTTTAGTTCTGCTGTTCGCGAGTGCCTGCTCTGGATCATCGGGGACAGAGAAAACAGCCGGTTCAGGTGAAAAGGGTAAAAAAGAGGAACCAAAGAATACTGAACCAATCAAAATTGGTGTTCTTGCCTCTCAGACAGGTGGCCTGGAGGCATACGGAAAACAAACTCTTCGCGGTTTCGAGCTTGGGCTTGAATATGCGACAAATGGCACGAACGAAGTTGCTGGCCGCAAAATCGAATTTATTGTGGAAGATACTGAAACAAAACCAGAAGTAGCAGTCCAAAAAGCGACAAAGCTTCTTGAAGAAGATGAAGTGGATTTCCTTGTCGGATCTTCTAGTTCGGGTGACACATTGGCCGTGCTTCCCCTGGCTGAAGAATATGAAAAAATCATGGTTGTCGAGCCTGCCGTTGCAGACAGCATCACTGGCTCTGAATTCAATGAATACATTTTCCGTACTGCACGGAATTCTTCGCAGGATGCAGTAGCAGGTGCTGCGGCAATTGCAAAAAAAGGCGTAAAAATCGCAACGCTGGCTCCTGATTACTCATTTGGACGTGATGGAGTCGCAGCATTTAAGGAAGCAGCGGAAAAATTGGGTGCGGAAATCGTTCATGAAGAATATGCCGATCCTGCAGCTACAGATTTTACTTCTAATATTCAAAAAATCATTGACCAGAAGCCTGATTACCTATTTGTCGTTTGGGCTGGAGCTAACTCTCCTTGGAACCAGATTGCTGACATGAAGGTACAGGAAAAAGGCATCAAGATTTCAACAGGTGCTCCTGATATCGCAGCCCTTGCAACAATGCAGCCGCTAGTAGGCATGGAAGGCTTCACGGTTTACTACCACGACCTTCCTCAAAATGACATAAACAAATGGCTTGTTGATGAGCATAAAAAGCGCTTCAACGGCGAGCTTCCTGATTTATTCACTCCAGGTGGTATGAGTGCGGCGATCGCGATTGTCGAAGCTCTTAAGAAAACAGAGGGTGACACAGATTCCAAGAAATTGATCAAAACAATGGAAGGCATGAGCTTTGAATCTCCAAAAGGCAAGATGACATTCCGTGCAGAAGACCATCAGGCACTTCAAGCCCTATACGCTATCAAGCTTGAAAAGAAGGATGGAGTGGACTATCCAGTACCTGTCCTGATTCGTGAACTTTCACCGGAAGAAACGGCTCCTCCAGTCCGCAACTAAAACACTCATAATGAACTTCGGGACATTTCACCGGAGTTCATTATGCTTTTATTTTATAAGGGTGGTGAATAAAGTGGCTGCAATTTTAGAAACAAAAGACTTGAGTATCACGTTTGGAGGGCATACGGCCGTCGACTCTGTCAGCATCTCGGTCCCGCAAAATCATTTCAAGTCCATCATTGGTCCGAACGGGGCGGGCAAGACTACTTTCTTTAACTTGCTGAGCGGGCAGCTTATGCCAACAAAAGGACAGATCATGTATAAAGGCAGCGAAATCACGAAGCTTTCTCCAACGAAAAGGACGAGAGCGGGAATCGGGCGGTCCTTCCAGATCACCAATGTATTCCCTAATTTGACAGTGATGGAAAATGTCCGCCTGGCGGTCCAGTCACATGCCGGAGTCCGCTATCAGATGTTCAGGCATTTCAAAGCGTTCAATAAATTTGAAGAGGAAGCAGCAGAGTGGCTGAAGCTGGTTTTACTTGAAGACAAAAAGGATGCCCTGGCAAGGAACCTTGCCCACGGTGAAAAAAGGAAGCTGGAAATCGCGATGCTTCTTGCTTTGAATACGGAAGTACTGCTCCTTGATGAACCGACTGCAGGCATGTCGCTCGAAGAAGTACCGGCCATTCTGGAAGTCATCCGCAAAATTAAACAAAGAGGCGACCGCACCATTATCTTGATTGAACACAAAATGGATATGATCATGGACCTTTCAGATTCCATTATGGTGTTATTCAATGGGACTCTGCTTGCCGATGGGACTCCTGAGGAAATCATGAAAAATGAAACAGTCCAGTCTGCCTATTTAGGAGGTTTGCATAGTGAGCACGCTGCTAAAACTTGACCAGGTTGAAACATATATCGGCCAGTACCATATCCTTCAAGGCGTTTCCTTTGAAGTGCCAATGGGTGAAGTAACGGTTCTGCTGGGAAGGAACGGTGCCGGAAAAACGACTACTTTAAGGACGATCATGGGCTTGAACCAGGCATCAAAAGGCTTGATTCAATACAAAGGTGAAGAAATCAAGGGCTTGCCAACGTATACGATTGCCAATAAAGGCATCGGCTATGTTCCCGAGGATCAGGGAATCTTTGCTGAATTAACGGTTGAAGAGAATATGAAAGTGGCTGTCAAAAAGGAAAATGATGTAACCCGCCAAAGGCTTGATTATATTCTTGATCTGTTTCCAGATCTAAAACGATTTTGGAAAAAGCCAGGCGGTCTCTTGAGCGGCGGGCAGAAGCAAATGCTCTCCATCGCACGTGCTTATGTCAACGATAATGAGCTGCTCTTGATTGATGAACCAAGCAAAGGGCTTGCGCCGATTGTCGTTGAAAAGGTGATGGAATCCATTCAGCAAATGAAGGAAAAGACAACGATCATTCTGGTAGAGCAAAACTTCATGATGGCCAGTACAATTGGCGACAGCTTTTACATTGTCGATGATGGCCGGACTGTTTCAAATGGGCCAATGAAAATCCTGCGTGAAGATGAAGAAATGAGAAGGAAATATCTCGGGATTGCTTAGGAAGGGAGGAAGAAATAGTGGATGTCCTAATTAGTTTAAGTCTTAATGGCCTTGCGACAGGGATGCTGATCTTCCTGCTGGCTGCTGGCCTGACCTTGATTTTCGGCTTGATGGATGTGCTGAATTTTGCCCATGGCGGACTGTTTGCCTGGGGAGCATACAGCGGCATCTGGATCTACACCTCGACGGGAAGCTTTCTCATCGGCATCCTCGGCGCCATTTTAACAGGAATGATTCTTGGGATCATTACGGAACGCTGGATCATTAAACCTGTTTATGGAAATCATGTACAGCAGATTTTAATCACGCTCGGCTTGATGCTGGTATTATCTGAAATGTTAAAAGTAGTATGGGGGCCAAACCAGATTTCTGCTGCCACACCTGATTATCTTTCAGGAAGCTGGGAGGTTGGCAATGTCATTATCATCAAATATCGTGCATTTATCATAGCAGTAGGGTTTGCGGTATTCCTGGCAGTGCAATTCCTGCTTAAAAAGACAAAAATCGGTTTGGTAGTACGCGCTGGTGTCATGAACAAGGAAATGGTCCAATCGCTTGGAATCAACATCCAAAGGGTATTCATGTTCGTATTCATGATCGGGGCAGGCATGGCGGCACTTGGCGGAATGCTTCTAGGACCATATTCCGGCGTCATTCATGCTGATATGGGCATGGAGTTTGCCATCCTCGCGTTCATCGTGGTGGTCATCGGCGGAATGGGCAGCTTCTCTGGATCGGTTATGGCAGCTATTTTAGTTGGCTTGTCTGGTTCCTTCATGGCGTATTATGTGCCGGATCTTGCTCTTGCTGCAAATATGCTGCTGATGGCAGTAGTGCTAATTTTCAGGCCACAGGGCTTGTTCGGGGCGAAGGGGTGAGCGTAGGATGACAAAAGTGCTTTCTAAACGTATGAATATTATTTATCTGATCATCGCAGTGTTTTTAGCAGTCCTTCCTTTTGTCTATGATTCGCGAAGCATGCTGATCCTGCTTTCCCAGGTGTTCATCTTTGCCGTCCTGGCGATGAGCTATGATATCCTGCTCGGTTATACAGGAATTGTCTCGTTTGGCCATGCGATGTTTTTCGGTATCGGCGCTTACACGGTCGGTGTATTCATGAAACGATTCGAGCCAGAAACAAGCTATTTTCTGCTTGCTGTTCTTGTGACGATTTTGTTGACCGCCCTGGTAAGTTATTTTGTCGGCCTGCTGACATTAAGACTTAAGAGCCACTTCTATGCAATGCTGACAATGGCGTTTGCAGGCTTGTTCCTGGTGCTCGCTGAAAAATGGCGGACTGTCACTTACGGCAATGATGGGTTCACCTTCAGGGTACCGGACTTCTTAAAAGACCGTACTGATTTTTATCTGATTTGCCTTGCCTCGATGGTGATTGTTTTTATCCTCCTCAAAAGATTTACTAATTCGCCTCTCGGAAGGGTATTGCAGGCAATCAGAGAGAATGAGCAGCGCACTGAATCGCTTGGCTACAGTGTTCTGCAGTATAAAATCATTGCTAGTGTCGTTTCTGGTGTATTAGCTGGAATCGCTGGGATTTTATATGCGGTGTCACTCAGATTTGTAAATACCAGTGTATTTACGATGGATATCACGCTTGACGCATTGCTGATGACAATCATTGGCGGAGTCGGAACGCTGGTTGGCGCGATTATCGGTGCAGGCATCATTGAGTTCTCGCATCACTGGCTGACTGAGCTTGCGAAGGTACACTGGATTTTTGAAAGATGGATTATTTTCTTTGGCATCATTTATATTCTCGCAGTCATGTTCTTCCCGATGGGCATCGTCGGTTCCTTGCAAAAGCTGAAGTTCAGCAGGAAAAAGAAGGCGGCTGTCCCAGTTAAATCAGAAGCTGTAAGCCAGGGCGACTCATGATGGAGATGAAGCAGGTCACATCATTCGTGCTCCGTTTCCAGCTGGCGGACATCGAAATGGAAAGCGGCAAAAAATGCTGGAGAGTGAAAGTCACTCATGTCCAAGAAGAAAAAGAAGCATTGTTTGATTCAATGGAATCGGCAATGGAGTTTATTAAAGAGATTGTTGGAGAAGGATAGATTCGCTGGATAGAGAGTGCTGAAGGGAATAGGTTATTAAGACCATTCAAGAGAATATAAAGGAATTGAGTAGTCATAATAGAGGTTCTAAAGACCATTCAAGAGAAGATAACGGAAGCGAATGGTCATAATAGAGGTTCTAAAGACCATTCAAGAGAAGGAAACGGAAGCGAATGGCCATAATAAAGGTTCTAAAGACCATTCGCGAGAGGAAAACTTGCTGCGGGTAGTCATTAAAGGGGCTCTTAAGACTCTTCAAGAAAAGATAACGGCAGCAAGGGGCTTTATAACGGTTAAAAGAATACAAGTTTCTGAAAAAGAGACTGACATGTTTAAGATTACTATTTTTCACACTCAATATTTCAAGCTAGCAAAGACACTCCATCTTAGACAGTGTCCACTATTTTCACGGGGGGAAGAGCAGTGCAAATAGGTATCGTAAGTACGGGGATCTATCTTCCCGAAACATATATATCAGGTGCGGAAATTGCAAAATTGGCAGGAATTCCAGAAGCAGTTGTGGAAGAGAAAATGGGAATCAAGAAAAAGTCTGTTCCGGGACCGGAGGACCATACTTGTGAAATGGGAATCAAGGCAGCGAGAATTGCAATGGAGAAAGCAGCCATTGACCCATTAGACATAGACCTGGTCATCTATATTGGCGAGGAATACAAGGAGTATCCTTTATGGACAGCAGGCATCAAGCTTCAGGAAGAAATCGGCGCCAAAAACGCCTGGGCCTTTGATACAGCTTTAAGGTGCGGGACGACAGTGATGGCCTTGAAATTGGCTAAAGGGATGATGCTCTCGGATCCCGAAATCAATACCGTGCTGCTCGCTGGCGGCTACCGAAACGGCGACTTCATAGATTATGAGAATCCAAGGACACGGTTCATGTATAACCTTGGCGCCGGAGGAGGGGCTATTTTATTAAAAAAAGGCCACGGAGAGAACCTCCTGCTTGAAACGGAAATGATTACAGATGGTTCTTTTTCGGAAGATGTGGTCGTCGTGGCAGGCGGAACGAAAAACCCGATTTCTGCTGAAAATCTTGAACGTGGGTTGTACCAGCTTGATGTATTGGATCCTCAAGGGATGAAAGAGCGCTTGGAGCAAAAGTCGATGGTTAACTTCCTGAAGGTAATAAGGGGATCGGTTGAAAAGAGCGGTTTCTCTGAAGGAGAAATTGCTTATGTAGGGATGCTTCATATGAAAAGGTCAGCCCACGACTATGTTTTGCGCGAGCTTGGCTTAGAAGACTCGAAATCTATTTATCTGGAAGAGTATGGCCATATCGGCCAGATTGATCAGATTCTGTCGCTGGAGTTAGCCGAAAGTTCAGGAAAGCTGAGGGACGGCGATATTGCAGTCCTTGTCAGTGCCGGAATTGGCTATGCATGGGGAGCAACAACCATACGATGGGGAAAGGGTGATTAGCAATGGAAAAAACGGATGCTCAGGCAGTCGAAATGAAAAAGGTGGATTTGCCAAACGGAGAGACAATCGCCTACCGGGAACGGGAAGGCGGCGTGAAAAACGTTCTGTTGATTCACGGAAACATGACTTCATCAAAGCACTGGGATTTGCTGATTAATAAGATGGATCCTGCTTATAAAATTTACGCACTCGACATGAGAGGTTTTGGTGAATCAAGCTACAACAAACCAAATATGTCGATCAAGGATTTTTCGGATGATGTAAAATTGTTTGTCGATGAGCTTGGCTTGAAGGATTTTTCAATCATAGGATGGTCCACTGGCGGGGCTGTTGGGATGCAATTTGCTGCCGATTATCCTGGTTATTGTGAGAAGCTTATCTTGCTTGCATCTGCTTCAACTCGAGGCTATCCTTTCTTTGGCACAAGCCCGGAAGGCCTGCCGGATGTTAATAATCGGATAGCATTTTTTGAAGATGTAAAAGCCGACGTTGGCAAGACAGTCGCTGTCCAAACTGCATATGACCAGCAGAATAGAGAGTTTTTAAAGGCGATGTGGAATATGCTGATCTACACGAATCGCCAGCCGGATGAAGAGCATTATGAAGAGTATGTTGACGATATGCTGACACAGCGCAATCTAGCGGAAATCTATCATTCTCTCAATACTTTTAACATTAGTGCCGTAAATAACGGGCTAACGGAAGGTACTAATCAGGTGAAGGATATCCAGATACCTGTCCTTGTGCTGCGGGGTGACCGTGATTTGGTCGTCACACAGCGGATGACAGAAGAGATTGTCGAGGATTTTGAAGGCCGTGCCAAATTTGTGGAATTAAAGGATTGCGGACATTCTCCCCTGGTGGATGATTTAGCGCAGCTTCAACAGTATATTGAAGAATTTTTAGCAGAATAGGAAGGTGAGCTTATGAGATTGAAAGATAAGGTTGCGATCATTACAGGAGCTGCAAATGGGATTGGCCTGGCAGCGGCGAAGACCTTTGCAAAAGAAGGAGCAAAAGTGGCACTAGCAGACTTTGATGAGGCAACAGGAACACAGCGCGCAGCTGAGCTGTCTGACGAAGGATACGAGGTCGCATTTTTTCAGGTGAACGTTGCGGACAGAAGCAGTGTGGATGCCATGGTTCAAAAGGTTCTTGGCCAGTTTAGAAAAATTGATATTCTGGTCAATAATGCTGGCATTACAAGAGATGGCATGCTGCACAAGCTGGCGGTTGAAGACTTCCAGAAGGTCGTCGACGTAAACCTGACTGGAGTATTCAATTGTGCCCAGGCAGTAGTCCCTGCATTGGTCCAGCAAGGCTCAGGCAAGATCATTAATACATCTTCAGTTTCCGGAGTATATGGCAATGTCGGGCAGACCAACTATGCTGCAACTAAAGCCGGTGTAGTCGGGATGACCAAAACATGGGCAAAGGAACTCGGTCGCAAGGGAATAAACGTAAATGCAGTAGCCCCAGGTTTTATCGAAACCGGTATGACCGCCAAAGTTCCGGAAAAAGTGCTGGATCAAATGAAAATGATGGTTCCGTTAGGAAGACTGGGTTTGCCTGAAGACATCGCGAACGCTTATCTATTCCTTGCTTCAGAGGAATCCAATTATGTAAACGGAACAACCCTTCATGTAGATGGCGGGATTATGATGTAGATGGTGAAAAAGCGCACTCGTGGCGCTTTTTTTTATTTGGGGTGAGGAGGGATGAATTAGGTTCCACTGGTATTAAAAGGTGAGAATACAATCGTTCCAACTCATTTTAAAGGAGGTACATCTGCTCAATCGGTGAAAAAATCAATACAACCGTAGATAAAACTGCATCAACCGTTGATAAAAGTGCTGCGACCGTTAATAAAAGTGCCTCAACCGTTAATAACAGTGCCTCAACGCTTGAAAAAGTCATTTTACCTAGAAAAATTGTATCCTCACAACTAAAATAAGTGTTTTAAAGGGTACAATGATATTAAATTCCCATAATATCAATAATTTTTCCCACCAATCTTGAATCTTTTACAAAATGACACAATTACAAACTGAAATTCAAGTAATTAAAACAGCTGTTTCTGAATTACAAAAAAATGTTCAAATCCAAAAACTTCTTATGGATAAATTTTATAAGATTAACTTTCTATCAAAAGTGGTAAATGATATTAAAAAAGAATGAGGTGCTCTATACATGGAGGAACAAAAACAAACTTACTACTTTAACATAGAAAGCGGCGAGGTATTGGATCAGCCTGCTGAGCCCGAGGGCCATTTTACCCTTATTGCCACTGGGGAGGAAATCAAAGATTTTCGTGAGTTCCTGGTTGAGAACTACAAGGCGGATTGGGAAACTTTCGGGAATGCTCATGTTCCTTTCAGAGACCCTGATCGTGAAAATGCGGAATATGATATGACAATGAAGGAAATTTATGCAATGGTTTACAAGCTTGGTGATGCTGAGGCGAAGAACCATGTTAGAAATATGGGCATATTGGATGAACAGCAGCTGAATAGATAATGAAATTAGAAGCCACAGCCCCGTGCTGTGGCTTTACTTATAAAGTTTAATCCAATTAAAAACACCTTCACCAATTCCATTCATTCAATCACTCTCTGTCCGTTTGTAACTAACCTGTAACTCTTCTTTTCTAAAATGAGTTTATCATGAACGAGAGAGGGAGATTGCGGTGAGGTGGGAGCTCGATTGGCTGGAAACGAGAGCGAGAATGACACCGGCGGCTCAAGCAATTGGTGAGGCTGAATCGGATCGTGCCTGGACCTTTAGGGAGGTCAATGATCGGGCAAAAGCTATTGCCATGTCGCTGCAGGAAAAAGGTGTCCAAAAGGGAGACAGGGTTGCGCTGCTCGCGCCAAACGGAATCAGTTACTTTGATTTGCTGTTTGCCTGTGGCAAGATCGGCGCTATTTTCGTGCCGCTTAACTGGAGATTGTCCGTCGATGAACTTACTTATATCATTAAGGATTCGGATCCGCAGCTTCTTGCGTTCCATTCCAACTTTACCAATGAGGTTACGATGATATGGCAGCATGAGGAGCGCAGCCTTCTGATAGATGGAATACAGTATGAGTTGTTGATTGACCAATACGCTGGCCGTCTGAACAAATCTAAGTTTCAGAACATCGGAGTGGACGAGGAAGACCCGCTGGCGATGATTTATACCGGCGGAACGACCGGAAAACCGAAAGGGGCAGTCCTATCACACCGTGCGATCATTTGGAATGGGATTTCCACGATTACCAGCTGGAACCTGACGAATGAAGACAAGACGGTGACTTATTTGCCGTTGTTCCATACAGGCGGACTTAACGCGCTTTCGATTCCTATACTGATGGCTGGTGGGCAAATGATTATTGCGAGGGAATTTGTCCCGGAACAAGCAATCGAAAATTTAATAAAATTTAAGTGTACAATCGTCCTGTTTGTGCCGACGATGTATCATATGCTCGTGAAATCTGAACTCTTTTACAAAGCTGAGTTCAAAGATATGAAAGTATTTTTGTCAGGGGGGGCGCCTTGTCCGCTAGATATCTACGAGACTTTCAAGCGGAAGGGGATGGCGTTCAAGGAAGGCTACGGCCTGACAGAAGCAGGGCCAAATAACTTCTTTATTGATCCAGCAGAGGCTGAAGTAAAACGAGGGTCTGTTGGCAAGCCGATGCTCTTTCATGAAATCAGAATCATAAACGAAGAAGGCTTTGAAACAATTCCCGGCGAGGTCGGGGAACTGGCGATAAAAGGGAATCACGCTTTTTCCTACTACTGGAATAATAAAGAAGCAACAGAAGACACATTAAGAGATGGCTGGTTATATACTGGTGACCTGGCTAAAAAGGATGAGGACGGCTATTTCTATATTGTCGGCCGGAAAAAAGAAATGATCATTACCGGCGGAGAAAATGTTTTTCCGCTTGAAATCGAGCACTGGCTATGTTCACATCCATCGATTCAGGAGGCAGCTATAATTGGGATGCCCGATGATAAATGGGGTGAGGTTGTTACAGCTTTTATTGTACGTGAGGAGAAAAGCGACCTTGCAGAGGCAGAGGTCAAAGAGTATTGCAGACAAAAGCTCGGTAGCTACAAAGTCCCAAAGCATATCTATTTCATTGCTCAAATGCCAAAAACGCATGTCGGCAAAATCGATAAGAAACTGCTGAAAAGTAATACCTTGGCTGAAAAGCAGAAACCTGTCATCTAAAAACTGATTTCGGAATATACTTGGAATTTCCGGAATATATGGGGTGAATTTCGGAATATATCCGTAGAATTCGGAATATCCAACCAAGCAGCATTTCGGTAAACAAATAGGTCGGCAGTTAAAAAGATCTTAAAAGGCATTTCAATTGGCATCAGCTGATTGAAATGCCTTTTCTTCTTTTATGAAAAAGCACAGGATGATATTAAATAAAAACAATGATGATAACAGCAGCATGACTCCTTTAAATGATAACAGAGCTGCTACTGGCGGTGCGAGGCTTGCACCGCTCAATAGGATGAAGGAATAGAGCGAAAGTGCTTTGGCCCGCTGTCTGCTGCCATAAAAGCCAATCAAGGTTATGGCTGTCGGAATCACAAGTGAGATGGAGGACACGAAAAAAATGGAAAAAACGACTAAGTGAAGCGTGGAATGAAGGAACAGCAGCATGAACGAACTGGAGGCACCAATTGCCAGGCCGACAATCAATGTCCGTAATTCTCCCCATCGATCCATCATTTTCCCGGTAAAAAGCGATAAGGAAGCACCAATCAATCCAACCAGTCGGATCATCAATAGGTCAGAAGGCGGGCCGGCAAAGGACCTGCCGATTGAATCGTAAAATGCAATGATTGAAAATAGAAGCGAAAACGTAATGATATAGCATTTCATTAAGCGCGAATCGGATAATAAGCTAAAAAAAACGCTCCATAGCGGCCTGCTTTCCACTTCAGGTCTTGGAGATTCTTTTAGCAAAAAGAAACCAATCACAAACAGGAAAAAATAGACTCCAGAGAAAAATAGATAAACACTGTTCCAGGAATACAGACTTGCAAGAAAAGCGCTGGCGACCTGACCGAAGATGCCGGCGATTAAAAAGCCTGTATTGATCAAAACAACAAGAATTGTCCTTTGCCTGAAGGTAAATAAATCGTAGGTATAAGCGAATGCAACCGAAGCAAAGGTTGCAAGAGTCAACCCCTGCAGCGACCGGGTAACCCAGAGACTAAACGAGCCGGTGGAAAAGCCGACAGCAAGAGTTGTCAGCGCAGATGCCAACAGGCCATATACAAGGATTTTCCTGCGGCCAGTAAAGTCAGAAACCGGTCCAAAGGAAAGAAGGCCGCATGCATAGAAGAAGGTAAACAGCCCGCCAGCTAAGACGACGTGGGATTCATCAATGGCAAGATTGTCCGCCAGAATGGAATAGATGGGGATTAACGTATAAATATTGCTCGCAACCATAATTGCACTTATCGTAAGAAGGATTGACACTTTTTGAAAAAAGGTAATGGATTTCATCATGATCACCTGCCAACAATACTTTATGCTTTTGCCCATCGGATTGCAGGTTGTTTTGGGAAAAATTAACGGACTCTTTGCTTCCAAAACAAGGGGGAAAAAAGGTATAATTAAATTATATACAGAACAATTGTTTGGCAGCAGGAATACATCCAAAGGCGCATGAAATAAAGCGCCTTTTTCAATTTTTATATAAAGAAAACTTCTATGCTATCATCAACATAAGAGACTTTTATTTTAATAGGGAGAAAGGGGAAGTTAGATGTCTGTACGTTTGGTATTAGGGCGCTCAGGGAGCGGGAAAACCGAGCTGATCATTCAGGAAATTAAGGACAGGCTTATTGCTGATCCGCAGGGTGACCCGGTCATCTATCTTGTTCCTGAGCAAATGTCGTTCTTGTCAGAATATCGATTATCCACCGATCCAGAGCTCGGGGGAATGATCAGGGCGCAGGTGTACAGCTTTCCTCGTCTTGCCTGGAGGGTTCTTCAGGAAACAGGCGGTTTTACACGCCAGCATTTGGATAGTGTCGGGATCAGCATGATGATCCGCAAAATTATAGAAGATAAAAAAGACGATCTGAAGATCTTTCAAAAAGCAGCTGACAAAAGTGGTTTTGTACAGCAAATGGAACAAATGCTGATTGAGTTTAAGCGTTATGCAATCAAGCCGGAAGAGCTGACCGAAAAAATGGCAGATCATCCTGATGGCAATAAGGCGCTTGGTGATAAAATCCATGACCTGGAGCTTGTTTACAGGCAATTTGAAGATGAACTGTTTGGAAAGTATATCGATTCAGAGGATTACTTCAAGCTCCTGGCCGAAAAAGTGCCTGCATCTGAGTATTTAAAAAAAGCAGAAGTATATATTGATGGCTTTTACAGCTTCACTCCGCTTGAGCTGATGATTATTGATCAATTAATTGGTACGTGTAAAAGGGTAACCGTCACCCTGCCAGTTGATGAGAATTATAAAGATGAACAGCCAGATGAGCTGCATTTGTTCAGGGCTACTGGTGAAACATGCCAAAATCTGCATGAAATAATCAAGACAAAAGGCTATGACCTGGAAGAAGAAGTTGTTTTGACAGAACAGATGCGATGGCATGAAGAGTCTTTAAAGCATCTTGAGAAGGAATTCGATTCCAGGCCAGCCACAAGGTTTAATGGCGAGGCCGCGATCCATATTGCCCAGGCAGCCAACAGAAGGGCAGAAATGGAAGGTGTAGCCCGGAAAATTCGCGGACTTGCCAGAGAAAAAGGCTATCGATACCGGGATATCGCTGTACTTATGAGAGGAAACGAATATCGGGAAGTGCTCGAAACCATTTTTGATGACTATGGACTTCCTTACTTTATCGACCAGAAAAGAAATATGCTGAACCATCCGCTGGTTGAGCTTGTTCGTTCAAGCCTGGAAACTGTTTTAGGGAACTGGCGTTATGAACCAATTTTCAGGGCGGTTAAAACGGACCTGTTATTTCCGTCTGGAGCAGACATTCATAAAATGCGCGAGCAGATGGACGTGCTTGAGAACTATGTTCTTGCGTATGGAATACAGGGTGAAAAATGGACGAAAAAGGATCGATGGAAATACAGGCGGATCAGAGGCCTTGAATATGACGGTGCTGTACAGACTGATGCTGAAAAGAAGACTGAACAGGAGCTGAATGACCTTAGGCTGCTAATAACAGCGCCGCTGATGAGGATGGCACGGAGACTGAAGAAAGCTGACACCGGACGGAAACTGTCTGAAGCGGTGTATTTGTTCATGGAGGAGCTTGATATTCCAGCTAAGCTTGAACTCTGGAGGATGGCTTCTGAACAGGAAGGAAGGCTTGTCGAAGCAAGGGAGCATGAACAAGCGTGGAATGCTGTTATTGACCTGCTCGATCAGTTTGTGGAAATGCTCGGTGACAGCATGGTTGCCCCTAAGCAGTTCGTCACAATCCTTGATGCTGGTTTCGAATCGCTGAAGTTTTCATTGATTCCTCCTGCTATTGATCAGGTTCTTGTCGCTGACATTGAAAAAACGAGGCTTGCTGATATCAAGGTAGCGTTTGTCATTGGTGTTAACGAAGGCGTTCTTCCTGCTAAGATGTCCGAAGATGGAATATTCGGCGATGATGACCGTGATCTTCTGCATTCAAAGGGAGTTAAGCTTGCTCCGGGAAGCCGGACGAAATTGCTCGATGAGAACTTCACTGCCTATAAGGCATTTGTGACGCCCTCAGAGCTTCTTTATATCAGCTATCCAATTGCCAATGAAGAAGGAAAAGCTTTGATGCCATCCTCTATAATCAAGAGGATCTCAGACCTTTTCCCAGAGCATCAAAATCACTACTTTATGCCTGACCCTTCGGAATTGCCGGAGAAGGAACAGCTTGAATACGCAGCAGGAGAAAATGTGGCATTATCTTACCTGACTTCCCAGCTGCAGCTTAAAAAGCGGAATTACCCTGTCTACGATTTTTGGTGGGATGTATACGATTATTATATGAACGACCGTCGCTGGGCGGATACTGCCCGTAAGGTTCTCTACAGTCTCTTTTATGAAAACAGGACGAAGCAGCTTTCCGAAGATGTCACCAAGGAGCTGTATGGAGAGCAAATTGAAGCGAGCGTATCAAGGATGGAGCTTTTCAATAGCTGTCCATTCTCGCACTATGTCCAGCATGGACTGAAGCTTCGCGACAGACAGATTTTCAGGCTCGAGGCACCGGATATCGGAGACTTGTTCCATGCAGCATTGAAGGAAATTGCCGAAACGGTCATGGAGCAAAACCTCAGCTGGGCAAGTCTTACAAGAGTACAGGCTGAAGCACTCGCAAGGGATGCGGTTCAGAAGCTTGCGCCGAAATTACAGAACGAGATTCTTCTGAGCTCGAACAGGCACCATTATATCAAGCAAAAGCTGCAAAATATCATTAGCCGCGCTTCACTCGTGTTAAGTGAGCATGCAAAAGTCAGCGGGTTCTCTCCTGTTGGGCTGGAACTTGGCTTTGGCCGTCAGGGAAAGCTGCCTCCGCTTGCGTTTTCACTGAAGAATGGCACAAGGATGGAACTGATGGGCCGTATCGACCGTGTCGACAAAGCTGAGGATGACCATGGTGTATATCTAAGGGTTGTCGACTATAAATCGAGCGTGAAAGATGTCAATTTGACCGAGGTTTATTATGGAGTGGCATTGCAAATGCTTACCTATCTGGACATCATCATCACCCACTCGCCATTATTGGTGGGAAGGCCGGCAGACCCGGCAGGAGTCCTGTATTTCCATGTCCATAATCCTATTGTCAATGCCTCTAAAATGCTGACTCTTGATGAAATTGAGGAAGAGATTCTAAAGCGTTTTAAAATGAATGGGCTGCTTCTTAACGATGAAAATGTCATCAGGCTGATGGATAAAAGCATTGATACAGGAAGCTCCCAAATCATTTCGGCTGGTTTTAAAAAGGATGGAAGCCTTCTTAAAAGCTCGAAGGTTGCGAGCAAAGAAGACTTTGATCATTTGAGGCAGTTTGTACGTAATAAGTATGTTGAAACAGGAAACGGAATCGTCAGCGGGATTGTTGATGTTTCTCCATATAAGCTCAAAGACCGCGCACCGTGTACATTCTGTTCATTCAAGCCTGTTTGCCAGTTCGACCAGGCAGTGGAATCCAATGAGTTCAGGAAACTTCCAGTTATCAAAAAGGAAGATTTGCTTGAAGCATTGCGACAGGATGAAAGTCTAAAGGTGAATGATGGCCTTACATTAAATACCGAAAGATTAGAAGATATAAAGAAACAAGATATTCTTGCATCAATCGGGGAGGAGGAAGAGGATCTTGGTTAATATGAATATACCGCCAGTACCGGAAGGGGCAACCTGGACGGAAGATCAGTGGAAGGCGATTATGGCATCTGGACAGGATATCCTGGTTGCAGCTGCGGCTGGATCTGGAAAAACAGCTGTTTTAGTTGAGAGGATCATCAAAAAAATTACAACCGACAACAATCCGATTGATGTGGACGAGCTGCTCGTTGTTACGTTCACCAATGCTTCAGCCGCTGAAATGCGCCACAGAATTGGCGAGGCTTTGGAGAAAGCGATTGACGCCAATCCAAGTTCGAGCCATTTAAAAACGCAGCTCAGCCTGCTGAATCGGGCTTCCATTTCAACACTACATTCCTTTTGCCTTGATGTAATTAGAAAGTATTATTATCTGATTGATGTTGACCCTGGCTTCAGAATTGCGGATGAGACCGAGGGGCAGCTATTACGAGACGAAGTAATAGAGGATTTATTCGAAGAAGAATACGGAAAGGCAGGCAACCAGCCGTTTTTCAACCTTGTTGATGCATTCACCAATGACCGTAGTGACGAAGGATTGAAGGATATAATTGCTGACCTGTTTGATTTTTCCAGGTCCAATCCCTCACCCGATGTGTATCTCGATTCGATCGTTTCGATGTATGATGCTGCAGGCAGCTCGTCAATAGAGGAACTGCCATTTATGAAGGTTCTCAAGAACGATATCGAGCTTCAGCTTCAGGGAGCAAAGCAGCTCCTTGAACAAGGATTGGAGATTGCAAGAATGCCAGGGGGCCCTGCACCGAGAGCTGTTAATTTTACAGATGATCTGCATGTGGTTGATACGTTATTGAAGGCGAAAGACCTTTCATGGTCTGAGCTTTATGATGCGATGCAGCTGGCTAAATTTGATCGGGCTAAGACATGCAAGGGTGATGATTTTGATAAACAGCTGGTGGACAAGGCTGGAAAGCTTAGGGACAGGGCGAAGAAAATCGTTCAGGATATGAAAAGCGAATTATTTGCAAGGAAGCCTGAGAGCTTCCAGAAGGATATGCATGAAATGAAACCATTGATCGCTGTCCTGATTGATCTCGTAAAAGAATTTTCGCGCCGTTTTGGCGAAGTGAAGCAGGAACGCGGACTTGTCGATTTTTCCGATCTTGAGCACTATACATTGGATATCCTAACTGCACAGCCTGACACAGAGAGCACAGAGCCAATCATTGGGGCTGTTCCGTCAGAAGCAGCCCTTGCATATCGCAGAAAATTCAAGGAAGTGCTCGTAGATGAGTATCAGGATACCAATATGGTACAGGAAGCGATCCTCCAGTTAGTGACATCAGATGGTGAAGAGTCAGGAAACATGTTCATGGTAGGTGATGTGAAGCAGTCAATTTACCGCTTCCGCCTTGCTGAGCCGAACCTGTTTTTAGGTAAATACAACAGATTCACTGAAGATGGAAAGCAAACTGGTTTGAAAATTGACCTGGCCAAAAACTTTAGGAGCCGTGCTGAAGTCCTGGACGGCACCAATTATCTTTTCAAGCAGATCATGGGCATCAAGGTGGGCGAGATTCATTACGATGAAAATGCAGAACTCAAAAAGGGAGCTCCATACCCTGAGGATGAGTCATTTCCAGTTGAACTTCTGCTGATTGATAAAGGTGATGCCGGTTCAGCTGAAAGCGAAGCAGCAGAAGAAAATGAAGCAGCTTCAACGGAATTTGATGCGGATGACCTCGAACAATCTCAGCTGGAAGCGAGACTCATGGCGAAGCATATAAAAGAGATGGTTGAGGAACGCAGGGGCGTTTATAATCCCAAGACGAAGACTTCTAAGCCTGTGAATTACCGGGACATTGTCATCTTGCTCCGCTCAATGACATGGGCTCCGCAAATCATGGAGGAGTTTAAGCAGCAAGGTATTCCGATATACGCCAATTTATCGACTGGTTATTTCCAGGCGACAGAAGTGGCAATTATGCTTTCACTGTTAAAAGTGATTGACAATCCATATCAGGATATACCGCTTGCCGCTGTACTCAGGTCTCCGGTTGTAGGCTTGAATGAAGAGGAGCTGGCAGTCATCAGGATCAGCCAGAAGCGAGGCACTTTCTATGAGGCGTTGACAACTTTTTGCCAAAAGAAACCAGCAGCTGAACATGAGAGTTTGCATGAGAAGACACGGATTTTCTTTAATCGCTTAAAGAACTGGAGAACAGCAGCGCGGCAAGGATCTGTTTCCGATTTAATCTGGCAGCTTTACAGAGAAACCAGATTTTTTGATTTTGCCGGAGGAATGCCAGGCGGGAAGCAGCGCCAGGCAAACCTGCGTGCGCTTTACGACAGGGCAAGGCAATATGAGGCAACAACCTTCCGGGGGTTGTTCCGCTTTTTGCGCTTCATTGAACGGATGCGTGAACGTGGTGATGACCTTGGTGCAGCCAGGGCGCTTGGAGAGCAGGAGGACGTTGTCCGGATCATGACAATCCACAGCAGTAAAGGTCTGGAATTCCCCGTTGTATTCGTTGCAGGTCTGGCGCGGAATTTCAATACGATGGACTTGAAGAAATTTTACATGCTTGATAAGGAATTTGGCTTTGCAGCTAAATATATAAATCCTGAAAAACGTATTTCTTACCCTTCGCTCCCTCAGCTTGCATTTAGGCGTAAGCACAAGATGGAAATGCTCGCTGAAGAAATGAGGGTGCTTTACGTTGCTTTGACCCGGGCAAAGGAAAAGCTTTATTTAATCGGTTCTGTAAAGGATGCTGAAAATACAATCAGCAAATGGCAGGATGAAGCAAGCCATCCTGAATGGCTCCTAAATGAATATCTAAGAGCGTCAGCGTCAGGCTATATTGACTGGATCGGCCCAGCGCTCATCCGTCATAGGGATTGTGATTCATTAAGAGGCAGCGAAACAAGTACAATGGCTGGAGATGAAATCAGCGGCCATCCATCACGCTGGAAAATCGAAACGATAACCGCTGAGGAAGTGGCAACCTATGCTGATGAAAAGACTGAAGAGCATGAAAGCTTGATGGACCTTGTAGCAGAAGGGAAGCCGGTAAAGATCGATTCTGCTTTATCAGAAGAGGTACGCAATCAACTTTCTTGGAACTATCACTACAAGGAAGCAGCCACACACCGTTCGAAGCAATCCGTAACAGAACTCAAACGAAATCATGAAACAAGGGATGAAGAAAGCGGCACCCAAATGATCCGCCGTTTTACTAAGCCAATCCTGAACAGGCCAAGATTCATGCAGGAAAAGAAATTAACACCTGCAGAACGCGGTACTGCGATGCATATGGTCATGCAGCATATCGACCTTACAAAACCTGTTAACGACCTTACACTCGATTTGCAGCTGGAAAAAATGGTAGAGAGTGAGCTTCTTTTCCCAGAACAAAGAGAGGCTATCGAGAAAAAATGGATTCTTGCCTTTTTCGAAACGGAAATTGGCAGGCGGCTATTGAATGCTCAGAAAGTAAGCAGAGAAGTGCCGTTTTATCTCGCACTGCCAGCAAATGAAGTGTACCCTGACTGGCAAGGGGAAAATGAGCCGATTTTTATCCAGGGGGTCGTCGATTGCATTTTCCAGGATGATAAAGGAACGGTGCTGCTCGACTTCAAGACAGACGGCATCCATGACCGCTACAAAGGCGGCTTCGACCAGGCAAAATCTATCTTAGAAGAACGATATCGCATTCAAATCAGCTTATATGCGAAAGCGATCGAACAAGTATGGAAACAGCCAGTAAATGAGAAATATTTATATTTCTTCGATGGCGGCCATCTTTTAGAGCTTGAATAGGAATAATAGATGTATTACGGCGTTGCTCCGTAAAAAATAGTAAAAACCGGTCGGATGCGTACAATAATCCAGACCGGTTTTTTAGATTATGCTTTGTTAAAGCTGAATGTTGATTTTTAATACCCTGTTGACCTTCGTTCCAGGCGCGTAGACTCCTGCGAAAATGCTAACGTATTTCCATCGTGCGTGGGCGGATTCGAGGAAGCTATTCAATGTCCTGCGGGCTTAGCTGGTCAGGTGAGACCCCGCAG
>NZ_JBALQL010000035.1:88176-124843 GCF_036964885.1 Bacillus sp. JJ1122
GGATGCTAAAATAGGAGATTAAAATGGCAAAACCAAAGCAGATGGGGAAATGTGAACTTTGCTGTAGAGATGATGTGGAAGTAACAATCCACCACTTGACACCTAAAGAACTGGGCGGGACTTTTATGCCGACGGCAAAACTCTGCATTCCTTGCCATAAACAGATTCATGCACTGTTTACGAATGAGGAGCTTGCTGCCAGCTTGAATACCATTGAGCTGCTCCGCATGCACCCGGACATACATAAGTTTCTAAAATGGATAAAAAAGCAGCCTTCAACAAGGCTGCCTAAAATTTTAAAATCAAATGGGCGAAAACATAAAAAGCGTTAGTTATTTCCCACTGTTGGCTGGTCAAAAAGGTTAGCGTCAAGAACATTACTTGAACTTAAACCGTTATTGGTGACGATTAATCCTCCTGTATTGAACCCGCCCTGGCCTGCTGTTGTCTTGGAGTTGCTTTTTGGCGAGATAAACAGGGAGTCGCCGAACTGTACAGTGCCGCCACTGACAGTAACAATTTGAACAGGACCTATAATTGCTGGCATTGAAAACATCCTTTTCTTCTTGTATATTTACGTTCTGATCGTAAACTTTGTTGCTTTAATACTCCACTTAAAATTCTGCGCAAAGGATAGCATCTTTTAGAAAAGAGCCTTTTCATAAAACAAGATCGTGGTGCAACCTTTATCTATCCATATGATTGGTATAGTTGTTTAGTTCTTCCCGTGGCAATAGCTGGCGGATATGCTTTACCCTGGCTTCCATTGAAATATGGCAGCTGTTTCCGAGGTGGATAACTGAGGAAGAGGCGGCGCCAATAATCTCGATATTCCGTACTTTCAGAACCGGGTTGAGATTTTGGGTTGAACTAGTGAAGATTTCATCGACAGGAGTGAATGGGATTGCCTCAGAGAAAATGGAAAAGGCTGAGAAGCTCCCTTCGTTGTCATAAAAAATTTCCGCCTCTCGCTGGACTGCTATCGCTTTTGAATTGGCCTGGATTTGCTGGGAATCACCTATTTGGAAAATGGATGAAAAAATAATCGAATCGACTTTTATGCGATCGACACATGCTGTTCTTTGAAACATATCGTCACTCCACTGAAAGCGGAACAAATGGTCCGATGACCAGCGATTCTGCTGGAGTATCAAATGTTGCTGCCAGCTGGATTATCTCCGCATCCCCGACCATCAGCAATGAGGAGCTTGATACCCCTATAACCCTGATGTCGCCGACACAGATGTCCCGGTTATATACTTGAAAATTCATTATGAACTTCCTTCCTTTACATTGTCAGGCAGATTTTTCAGGAAAAGGAGTACTCCGTTCTGGATTTCCTGTTTAAGCAGCTCAATCACATTTGCATTGATCTCAGGGCTTAATTCTTCTCCCCGACTGGTGGAGGAAAGTTCTTTTAAATGATAAGCCACTCTGCCAGACAACTGTTTTTTAATATCATCTTTTATAAATGTGAAATATGAATCATCGACGGTTATTCCCAGACTGGTTTGGGCGTCACGATATATTTGCTCGAGGTCAGTTTCCAAATATTGATACAGTGTGTTTTCAAGCTCGATTGTCCGCTTGAATAACTGTTTAGGAGGAATTGGTACGTTCATGGCTTTCTGATCGACAGAAAAATCATCGATTTCGTTCAGATCTGTCGGATTCAAGCCAATATTCAGTGTTCCTTCTAGTGTTTCAACCTTCAACTGGTCAAATTTATACTCGATATTTCCGATTTGAACCGGAGGTCTTTCTTTAAGGCTTGCAATTTCCTGTTGCATATCCAGTACCATTTTCTCCAACTTGCCTATTTTTTTGCTTTGATGCTCCACATATACATGCAGCCTTTTTATATATTGATAGAATTCCGCATCCAAACGAATCACCTCGAATCAAACCAGTTTATTTTTAAAAGGCTCTTTTCGTAATCTTTGTTGCTTTCTCAACGAAATTAAAAACAGGTGCCTGGGTTTTTAAGAGTTTAATTAGAATTTAGTTCAGAATTCACATTCTAAAAGAGCCCCCGATAACTTTAAAAATGCAGATACAAGTACTTGTTCGAACAACAATCAATGCGAAAACAGCCTTTTATAAATACTGATCCCAGTTATCAACTTTCTCGTACAGGGGACTGTAAAGGTACAGCAGGTGTACCAAGCAAATCTGAGCTGCTAATAACACCCGGGTGCTGAGCCTGTGGTGCAGGTCCGGTAAAACCTCCTGTATTGTACAGATAAGAAGCAGGCTTGATGATTCCGGCGCTTCCAATTTGCAGAACAGAGGAATTGGTGATTCCATCAATTTTTAAAAGGTTGATGTGAATCGATTGTTGAATATAGAAATTCATCCTGATCCCCCGCATTAAGCATTTAAATAATTTCCCTGATCCACACCATCTTGATCATAGGTATTCGTAGAGCTTTGATTATTATATAGAGTCAATCCATCTCCGGTATTGAATGAGCCAGCACCTGAAAATGTTTTTGCGCTGGAAACCGGGCTGATTCTGTAAACATCGCCAATATTGAAAACAGCGCTCGTGCCCAGAGAGACTACCTGTACGATTCCGACGATTGCCGGCATGAGCAACACCCTTTCCTGGATTTCTTTATATCGTATGTGCCTAGGTAAAGATTGTGATTAAAATGCCCATATTAGATCCTGTAAAAGGATGTTATACAACAGACAAAAAGTTATATAACAGAAAAGCGGATGTGTTAATATATTTATATATTTAGAATCTTAAATTTATTCTCAGGAGGCAAGAATATGAATGTTCCATTGCTTTTAAATGAGTTCTTAGACCGCGCCGTTTCGCTTTACGGTGACAAAAAGGCAATTTTTTCAGAGGACAGATCGCTTACATATGCCGAACTGAATGCAAGAGTGAATAGGCTATCGGACGGGCTTAGGAAGCTTGGAGCGGGAAAGGGTGACAGAATCGCGTATCTGGCGCCAAACTCAATCGAAATGCTTGAAGGCTTTTATGGTGTATTCCAGGTAGGCGGGGTGATGGTTCCATTAAACATACGCCTGAAGCCGGAAGATTATTTGTTTATTTTGAATCACAGTGAATCGAAGATATTATTTGTTGACCAGGATTTATACCATTTGGTCCAGCCAATCAAAGACCAGCTGCAAACTGTGGAGCACATCATCATCCATTATAAAGAAGAAAACGTGAAGGATCTGGGTTACGATGAATGGCTTGCCGAGCAATCTCCAGGAACTTTTACACGTGAGGAGCTTGATGAAAATGATGTCTGCAGCCTTCTGTATACAAGTGGAACGACTGGGAATCCAAAAGGTGTAATGCTGACACACCGGAACAATTACCTTCATGCTCTCAGCACCATGCACCATTTAAGGGTGAGCGATGAAGATGTGCTCCTACATGTTCTGCCGATGTTCCATGTAAATGGCTGGGGGTCACCGTTTTATTATACGGCGAATGGAGCTTCACAGATTTGCCTGCGCAAAACAACTCCTGAAACTATTTTTAACGCATTGGCAAACAACAAGGTTAGCGTAATGCATATGGCTCCGACCGTGCTGAATTCACTTCTCCAGTTCTATGAAAAAAATGTGCCAATCATTGAACAGTCTGTCCGCGTTGTGATCGCAGGATCTGCACCGCCACCAGCATTCGTGACCAGGGTGGAAAAAGAACTGGGATGGGAATTCATCCAGGTATATGGGATGACGGAATCCTCCCCGTTAAGCACAATTTCAACTGTAAGGTCACATCTTAAGCAGCTGCCATTACATGAACAGTACCGGATGAAAGCGAAAGCTGGAATTTCAATGATTACCTGCCAGGTAAAAGTCGTGAATGATTTCGGGGAAGAGGTCGCACATGACGGCACTGAGATTGGTGAAGTAATCACCAGAAGCAACGGTGTCATGAAAGGCTACTGGAAAAATGAAGAAGCAACGATGGAAACCATCCGCAATGGCTGGCTTCACACAGGCGATATGGCAACGGTCGATCAGTACGGAAACATTGATATCGTCGACCGTAAAAAAGACGTGATCATCAGCGGCGGTGAAAATATTTCATCCATTGAAGTTGAAGGCGTATTATACGATCATCCTGCAGTTCTTGAAGCAGCAGTCATTGCCGTGCCGCATGAAAAATGGGGTGAGACCCCACATGCTTATGTAGTGCTAAGAGAAAACGAGCAGGTTGCCGGGGAGGATCTTGTTGCTTTCTCACGTGAAAAACTTGCCCATTTCAAAGCTATTACAGGAGTTACCTTTGTAAAAGAACTGCCGAAGACAGCATCCGGCAAAATACAAAAGGTTCATTTGAGAAATGAATATTGGGAAGCGAAAGGCAAGAGTGGAAAGCTTGTAAATTAATAGGTTAACAAGGATTGCTCTATAAGCTGAGCAGTCCTTCTTTTTTGTTTTGGCATGCAGGGCTTTGTATGATATACATAGTATAGATGTAAACTTTTGGATGGAATGAGGGGAAGTATGGAGTTAAAAACTCAGCCTGCGGGAAACAGGATTGTTTCAATTGACAGGATGAGAGGATTTTCATTATTAGGAATTTTCCTGGTGAATATGATTTCCTTTCATTCGCCATATTTTTATATCGATCCTGAAAAGTGGTGGCATGGAACACTTAATTTATTTACCTACAGGTTCATTGATATTTTTGTTCAGGCAAGCTTCTATCCCTTGTTTGCGATGCTGTTTGGATATGGCCTGGTTATTTTGCGGGAACGTACTCTCGAGAAGGGGATTCGCTTTAACCAGCTTGCCATAAGGAGACTCTCGATTCTATTATTCATGGGATTGATTCACGCTTTCTTTATCTGGGAGGGTGATATATTAGTAACATATGCTGTATCCGGTTTTGTCTTTCTCCTGTTCATTGGCTGGAGTGCAAGAAGGATGCTATTAACCGGATTAATGTTATATGTTGTTCCCAACTTGCTGCTGCTTTTTATGCTTGGGGCTGCGGACGCTTTGCAAGGCGAAAGTGAGTTCACGATGTATGACAAAGAAGCGGCAAACCAGGCGCTGATTGCCTATCAAACTGGCAGTTTCGCAGAAGTTACTGAGCAAAGGATGACAGAATGGTTTAAAAATAATGATCTGATGGGATTCATTTTTTACCTTATTACGATTCTTCCCTTATTTATGATCGGTGCTGGAGCAGCAAAACTCAGGCTATTTGAAAATGTGGAAAGCAAGCGGCATATGATGGCCTATTCTGCCATAGCACTGGCTATTGCTGGCGTGATAATAAAATCACTGCCATTCCTTTTAGGCAGAACCTTGATGACTGATTACGCCCAGGATGCTTTTGGTGGTGCAATGCTCGCAATGGCGTATGCACTAATCATAACACTTGCCTCGGAGAAAAGAACCTTTGATGCAGTCCTGGCTCCACTGGAGGCAGCAGGCAGGCTTTCCATCAGCAATTATTTGTTTCAATCAATGGTTGCTACACTGATTTTTTACAGTTATGGGTTTGGTTATTATGGGAAGGTTTCCATTTTTGCAGGCTCAGTCCTCGCTTTGAGTATTTACGCTTTTCAGCTAGCCGCCAGCACCTGGTATATAAAGAGGTATTTTTATGGACCGGTGGAATGGCTGTGGAGAACCGGCACGTATATGAAGAAGCAACGCTTTAAAAAGGAAAATGCCTCATGAAAAAAGTGATAATAATTGGTAGCGGAGGTGCGGGAAAATCCACTCTCGCACGGAAGCTTGGAGATGTTCTTGGCATCAATGTTTATCATTTGGACGCGCTGTATTGGAAGCCCGGATGGGAAAAGACGGATAATGATGAGTGGAAGAATACCATCGCAGAGATTATGGATGAAGATGAATGGATTATGGATGGGAATTTTGGAGGCACGATGGCTATGAGGGCCAGTGCCGCTGATTCCATCATTTTTCTCGATTATTCCACCGTGAGATGCCTTTACGGGATATTTAAAAGAAGGATTATGTATCACGGGAAAAGCAGGCCGGATATGAATGAAGGCTGCCCGGAAAAGCTTGATTGGGAATTCATTAATTGGGTTGCGCAATACAAACATAAAAAAGCACCCGCTATAATCGAGTCATTAAAACAGTACAAGGAGCAGGGAAAAATAATTTTTCATTTTACTGCTCCTGCTGAAACCGAAGCATTTATCTCAGCATTAGCTAAAAAAGGAAAATAAGGGGGACCAAACATGAAATTCAGTACTTTTAAAAATGAAACAAGAATTTTTATCGGTATTGTCAATGAAGGAGAAAATCGTATTCTTCCACTGGTTGAAGCGGCCGGAAGAATGGGTGGGGCAGTCTCGTTGCCAGAATCATTGCTGGAGGCCATTGCACTCGGTGACTCGTTTTATGAGGAAGCAAGGAAGGTCGCCGATTGGGTAAATGAAAATAACCTTGAAGAGGAACTTTATACACCGATTGAATCTGTAACCTTACTCGCACCGATTCCAAAGCCAGCGAAAAATATTTTCTGTGTTGGAAAGAATTATGCGGAGCACGCGATTGAGATGGGAAGCAAGGATGATATTCCGGAGCATGTCATGGTGTTCACAAAAGCGCCAACATCTGTCATTGGCCACAAAGCAACAATCCTTGATCATAAGGAAGTGACTGAGCAGTTGGATTATGAAGGTGAGCTTGCTGTAGTCATCGGTAAGCAGGGGATAGGAATTAAACGGGAAGACGCGCTCGATTATGTCTTCGGATATACGATCATAAATGATGTGACAGCAAGAGACCTGCAGGCGCGCCATAAGCAATTTTTCATTGGGAAGAGTCTTGACACTACCTGCCCGATGGGACCATGGATTGTCCATAAGTCAGCAATCGGGAATCCGAACAATCTTAATATCCAAACGCTGGTGAATGGAGAAGTCAGGCAGGATTCAAACACGGAAAATTTCATCTTTCCGGTCGAAGAAATTATTTCAGTCCTGTCACAGGGCATGACGCTGGAGCCTGGAGATATCATCGCTACCGGAACACCAGCGGGAGTGGGCAAAGGCTTTAAACCTCCACGCTTCCTCAAATCAGGGGATTCGATTGAAGTTTCTGTTGAAGGAATCGGTACATTGAGCAATGTTGTCCAAGGCTAACTTTCGTACAGGCTGTCAATTAGTCATATCAACACGTTATATTTAGGATTTTCCCATTGTATATGGTATGATATTTTAGAATTTGACGATAGGAGGACGTGTAAAAATGATACATGCCCATATGACTGCGTGGTTTTTAGCGCTTATTTTATTTTTTGTTTCAATAGGTCTACATAAAAGCGGTAAAGAAAAAGGCTCAAAGATTGTCCATATGATTCTAAGGGTCGTTTACCTGCTGATCCTGTTGACGGGCTTTATGCTTTTGTTCAGCATCAACATTACTATTATGTACGTGTTGAAGGCAGCAGTAGGGCTTTGGGTTATTTCCATGCTGGAAATGATCTTGATCCGTACGAAGAAGAACGAAAAAGCTTCAATTTTATGGATCCAATTCGTTGTTGCATTGCTTCTTGTATTGTATTTGGGATTATCTCTCCCACTTGGAACAGACTTGTTCTAATAATCGATTTTGTCGAAAAAGCTGCTGATAAGTTGGCAGCTTTTTCTTTTTTTGTCATATCTTCGCCCATTGAAATATGGTATTTTAAGAGTTAGGGATATTGGAGAAATAAGATTATTGGAGATTGCAATGGCTACGACAAAAAGCTGCGTTTATCAAAACGAAGAACAACTTAATAGCTACATCGAGAGACATTCATTGCAAGACTGCCCAAATTTGCTTGTGCAAATTTTTTTCAGGCAGGAAGATGAACAAGCTTTTCAAGCTCTGCAGGATTTGATAAAGCTTAGGCTTCCTCAGGCTGCAATAATGAACTGCGAAGCTGGCGAAAATTTGCCTGCAGAAAAACAGATTGTTGTTTCCTTTACCATGTTTAGCAAGCAAGAACTGGAATTAATTTTATTAAAACAAAATCAATATACAACTTTGACCACTTTAGTTGAAACCTCACAACAAGATATTCTCCATCTGAATGAAAGTTTGAAAATTTCCGAGCAATATTATCGGTCGCTGTTCGACAACAATGGCGACTTTGTTTATTCAACTGATTTAATTGGGAACTTCACAAGCGTGAACCAATCGTTTTTAAAAATATTCGGTTTCAGTGAAGCTGAGCTTATTGGCAAACCGGCATTGAGCTTTATCAACCAGGAAGATGTTCCGCGCGCTAAAATGCATTTTGTCCAGGCTTTAAGGGGAAGGGACCAGACTTATACAATCGAAATCCCGATTAAGAGCGGAGAAACGCAGATTTTTCAGGTGAAAAATATTCCGATTACAATTAATGGTGAATGTGTCGGAACATATGGGATTGGAAGGAATATAACCGACCAGAAAAAAACAGAAGAAAAAATAATCCAGCTCGCTTACTATGACCATGATACCGGCTTGCCGAACAGGATGAGATTCACCGAACAGCTTGAGGAAAGGCTCCGCCAGGCCAAGAAAAAAAAGGAACTCCTCGCAGTGCTTGTAATAGATATTGATCGTTTCAAAATCATCAACGACAGTCTCGGGCATTACGCTGGAGATATTGTCTTAAAGGAAATAGCAGCCAGGATTCAGAATCACCTTCCGAAAGGATCGTATTTGGGAAGATTCAGCGGCGATAAATTTACCCTGCTTCTTACAAAGAATGTGAGCATTGAACAGACTACCAGGTTAGCTATTGATCTGCAAAAAATCATCTCAAAACCATTGTATTACCAGAACCAGGAATTCATCGTCACCGCAAGTATCGGAATAAGTTCATTCCCTGGGGACGGACTGGATGAGAATATTTTATTGAAGAATGCTGATATTGCGATGAACCGTTCCAAAAATCAAGGCGGAAATAAGATTACGTTCTTTTCGACAGGGATGAACGACCAGGCAATCATTCGTCTTGAATTGGAAAGCTACCTGAGAAAGGCGCTCCAAAAGAATGAATTTTACTTATGCTATCAGCCTTTAATGGATTTGAAATCAGGAGAAATTACTTGCACAGAAGCGCTGATCCGCTGGCAGCATCCACACCTTGGATTGGTTTCACCTTCACAATTCATCCCGCTGGCTGAAGAAACGGGATTGATCGAGGAAATTGGAGCTTGGGTGCTTACAACCGCATGCATCCAGACAAAAGAATGGCAATGCTCAGGATATCCAAAGCTGGGGGTATCGGTAAATGTGTCAGCACACCAATTTCAGCAGCATGCATTTATCGGACAAGTGATTAAAGCGCTCGAAATATCCCAGCTTGAACCTGAGTATCTATCACTAGAGCTGACAGAAAGCGCGATGCTGAAGGACATAGCCTATAGCATTTCGGTTATGAAGGCATTGCAGGATCTAGGGGTGAAAGTTTCAATTGATGACTTTGGCACAGGTTATTCCTCATTAAGCTATTTGCGTAATCTGCCGATAGATACATTGAAAATTGACCAGTCTTTTATTAATAATCTTCATGATGATCCTTCCGACATTGCAATCGTCAAAGCAATCATCACCATGGGCCAGGGCCTTGACGTGAAAATTGTGGCAGAGGGTGTTGAGACCCATGAACAAATGAATATTCTGCGAGATATGGACTGTCATTATGCTCAGGGGTACTATATCCAAAAACCGCTTGAATCTGCGGATTTTGAAACAGGCTTCCGTACAGCTGAAAGTGTTATCTATTCTTCCTAATGACAGAGAAAGCCTGCACATTGTGTGCAGGCTTTCTTTGCGTTTTAACTATGGCAACTGTTGAGTTTCATCCCCAGCTCGTTTTTTATGAGATTCTTTCGATGACAGCCCGTTTGCCATTGTTCATGGTGATTTCAAACCGGTCATTGTGTTTTTCATGATAATCGAAATGATGCTGAACACTGCAAATCAACTCTTCATTGTCCAGAATTAAGAAATTCACTCCTGACTTCCCGGTTTCATTATCGAGGAAAGTGAGATGGTTATAACAATAAATGCAGTCATAGATCGAAAAATTGAGGGAATTCAATGTGTTGATAAATTGGATGAATGCCTCATCATTTAACTCATCCAACAGCCTCTCAAATGAATAAATCAGCTGTTTCCTGATTCTGATCACTTCCTGGTCCTGCAAGTAAAATTGTTCATTCCCAGTTTGGATACAGACATTGTCTAATAAAAAGCCCTTGCACCATTTATTGTTGCGCAGAACCTCAACTTCCTGGTGGACGAATTCTTCAACCAGTGCAGCCTCTTCTGTTTCATCATCAAAAAAAACCCACTGATTATTGATATATTCTACTGTCCCGTTGTTAAAAGCCCTAGGCTGGAAATCAATGAGATTGGTTCGTTGCTGTCGGTTCATCTGGATCCTCCGTAATTTAGCGCAGATTAATGGGCAGACGATCCCCAGTTGAAGCCGTTGGAAACGGAATTAGGAAAAGGGGATTAACTGTCCGTAAAGGTCCGATTGGTTCATCTAGCCATCCAAAGGAAGAATGCAATTCCCTGATGAAAGATTAACTTTATCGCTCACCATCTTTGTAGACAGATTTTGGTGAATTTATAACATGATTTAAAAAGATAGGTAAATTAACCAGTTGGCATGTATTTGCATAAGATGAGTAATGCTTAAGCGATCCTTAGAGTTAGGAAAGGATGATTGGCTTAAACACCATCGAGAAAAGTTCCGCTGAAAGGATGATAAAAATGTGTGGAATAACCGGTTGGGTAGACTATAGAAAAAATTTGGAATCAGAGCGAGAAACCATGGCGAAAATGGCGGAAACTTTAAGTAAAAGAGGTCCCGACGATACAAATGTGTGGACTTCCAAACATGCAGCGCTCGGACATAAAAGACTAGTGGTTGTGGATCCTGAAGGCGGAAAACAGCCAATGACAAGATCAAAGGATGCGAACCGCTATACGATTTGCTATAACGGAGAGCTATATAATACAGAAGACCTTAGAAAAGCGCTGTTATTGATAGGATATTCTTTTAACGGCCATTCTGATACAGAGGTTTTGCTCACTTCTTACATGGAATGGAAGGAAAATTGCCTGGAACATTTAAACGGGATTTTCGCATTTGCCGTTTGGGACCAGCAGGAGGAAAAGCTTTTCATAGGCCGGGACCGACTTGGAGTCAAGCCGCTATTTTTCCGGGAGACAGCGACCGGTCTAATGTTTGCTTCTGAGCAAAAGGCTCTGCTGGCACATCCTGAGGTAAAGGCAGAGGTAGACAGAGAGGGGCTTTGCGAAGTTTTCGGGCTTGGCCCGTCGCGTTCCCCTGGAGCAGGGATTTTCAAAAATATGAAAGAGCTAAGGCCTGGCCACGGTCTTACTTTTTCGAAAAATGGGCTTAAGACTTGGAGATACTGGAATGTCAAAAGTGAAGGCCATACAGACACTCTTGATGAGACTTCAGAAAAGGTAAGGGATTTGTTCACTGATGCTGTGACACGCCAGCTAGTTTCAGATGTTCCGCTTTGCACCTTTCTCTCAGGCGGTTTGGATTCAAGTGCGATTACCGCGATTGCTGCAAACCACTATAAAACAGAAGGAAAGGGCAGCCTGCATACTTACTCGATTGATTACGAAGGAAATGACCTGTATTTCAAGGAAAATGAATTTCAGCCAAACGCGGATGCATTCTGGATCAATAAAATGTCCGAAACCTTCCAGACTACCCATCATAGCAGCATCATTACCCAGCAAGACCTGGCTGGATATTTAACTGAAGCAGTCCATGTCCGTGACCTGCCTGGGATGGCAGATATTGATTCTTCACTTCTATGGTTTTGCCGGGAGATCAAACAAGATTTCACTGTAAGTCTGTCAGGGGAATGTGCCGATGAAATCTTTGGAGGATACCCTTGGTTCCACAGGCAAGAAGATTTAAACAGGCCAGGATTCCCCTGGATGAGATCGATTAATGAACGTCAAAATATGCTAAGGGATCACTGGCGGAAAAAACTGAATCTTGAAGACTATATGATGGGTAAATATTCGGAAACCATTGCAGAGGTGCCAGTATTGGATGGAGAACGGCCAGAGGATGCAAAGCGGCGCCAATTATTCTATCTGAATATCATTTGGTTCATGACGACATTGCTTGATCGTAAGGATAGGATGAGTATGGGGGCAAGTCTTGAAGTGAGGGTGCCATTTGCCGACCACCGTCTTGTTGAATATGTATGGAATATCCCTTGGGAAATGAAAATGCATGGCAACAGGGAAAAAGGCATTTTGAGGAAAGCACTCGAAGGTGTACTGCCAGATGAAGTACTGTACCGTAAGAAAAGTCCTTACCCAAAAACGCATCATCCAGGGTATACCCAGGCTGTTCAAAGCATGCTCTCTGAGTTCATGGCTGATTCCAACAGTGCGCTCCACGAATTTTTCGATAAGAGCACATTAAGAGCCATGATTGAAACGGAAGGAGCATCCTTCAAGATTCCATGGTTCGGCCAGCTGATGACAGGACCTCAGCTACTGGCACAGCTTGCACAGATTCATATTTGGTTTAGGGATTATAATATTAATATCGCCGACTAAAAAAGCAAGCCCTTAGATGGGGCTTGCCTAAATCATTATTCAGCATGGACAGGCTTCGTTTCAGGAACAAATGACTTCTTAACCCAGATCTTTGATTTCCAGCGCCAGAGCATAAACAGCCCGCGAAGCCATTCATCGGCTATGAAGGCGATCCAGATGCCGACAAGGCCTAGTTCAAGATAGATTCCAAGGAAGTAAGAAAGTGTCACGCTGACTCCCCACATGGATAGAATCCCCATATAGACAGGGAATTTCACATCACCTGCTGCACGAAGTGAGCTGATGAGGACTAGGTTGAACGATCTTCCTGGTTCCAAAATGATTGTTAACAGGATCAGAGTGGTTCCGACCTCTATGATACTCATATTGTCGGTGAAGATTCCTAGCAGGTCCTTAGCAAAAATAGAAACGACACCCGCTGCTGCGATTGAAATCATAATCGCCAGCTTCAAACTTTTAAGAGCACGTTTATAAGCATTGTCAATTTCTTTGGCGCCTACCATATGGCCAATCAGAATCTGAGTGCCCTGGCTAATGGCAATGCTGAAGAGGAACACAAACATCATGACATTCTGTGTATATACCTTGGTGGTCAATGCCTGGGTGCCGAGCGTTGCGATAAAATACGTAATCAGCATTTGCGACCCATTGTAGCTTAGGTGCTCCCCGGCAGAAGGGATACCGATATTAAGAAGATTCTTAAGATGATTTTTTGGAAAACGGAACAACATTGACATCGGCAGTGTGCCAGGGATTCTTTTCATCATCACATAAAAGGCAGCGATCAATCCGATGATCCTGCTGACAGAAGTCGAAATGGCCACACCCTCAACGCCAAGGACAGGAATACCGAACGGACCGAAAATAAATATATAGTTCCCGATGACATTCAGGATGTTCATTCCGATCGTAACGTACATGATATCGCGCGTATATCCATAGCTGCGTACAATACTGCCTACTGTCATAATCAGTGATTGTATAAAAGAAAAACCGCCGACAATCCTTAAATAGGCGTTTGCCTCAACAAATAATTCTGGCGGCAGGTCCATTAATCTCAGCAACGGCTCACTAAAGATGAACACCCCTGCACTAAGCAGTAATCCAAATACGAGATTTGTCCCTATGGAGACTACAGAAACCTCACGTGCCTGGTCGTCTCTTTTTGCCCCAAGGTTCTGTGCAACCAAAATGGCTGTTCCAGTAGCGATAAACCCGAACATAACAATAACCATTGAAAGAATCTGATTGGAAACCCCGACAGCAGCAACTGAATTGTCCGAATACTGGGATAGCATCAGCGTATCCGCATTTCCCATCAGCATATAAAGCATAATTTCAATAAATAAAGGCCAGGTTATAGCGAACAATGATAATTTAGCAGTTTTTTTCATTTAATATGCATCTCCAAGTTGTAATTCCTTAATTATACAGACTATGGGAGTAATTTGAAGTGAAATATTTTATTTTTTTAGCGAATGATTTTCTAGCTTATCAGAATAATTTTCCTAAACCGATAGATGAATGAAAGAATCCGGTGAATTTTACGGAAATTCGCGAAATTGAGTTTACATACGGCAACTAGGAAATAAAATAAGTTATAGTGAAGTATTTTTCATGGCTTGAATTAAACAGCAATCCTGCCCTGAAGTCTCTTATTCAACATTTAAGAGACTAAAATTAAAATAAACCCCTCTTCCGAAATATCGAAAGAGGGGTGTGAACTACTAGAATTGGAATAATGCAAATCCACTGCCAGCAATCGTGGCAGCCAAGTCATCACTTTCAGCAGCGTATTCTTCACCAGTATAGATATTAGTGATCTTTTTCCCTTTTAAATTAAATTGAAGAGGGTAGCTTGCTTCTTCGCTGCCCATGTTAACAACAACCAAAATTGTTGTTGCTCCATCCGATTTTGTATAAGCGAAGCAGCTTTCATGGTAATCAGATGGAATGAAATGCAATTCGCCTTCATTTGCTAAAAGCGGATTTTCTTTGCGAAGCTGAATCATCTTCTGTACATGGCTGAACATGTCCTTGTTCTGTTCCTCTTCATCCCACTTCATGCACTCACGGCAGCCAGGATCCTGAGCACCGCTCATGCCAATTTCATCTCCATAATAGATACAAGGAGTTCCAATGAATGAAAGGAGGACGGTGAAAATTTGTTTTACCTTATCAATATCTCCGCCGCATTCAGTCAGGATGCGGGGTGTATCATGGCTGCCAATCAGATTGAAGGCAACCTCATTGACGTTTTTCGGATACATATGGTTGACTGTTGTCATATTTTCAATGAATTCTTTTACCGAAATTTTGTTACGGGCAAATAAATTCAAGATATTAGTCGTAAAAGGATAGTTCATGACCGCATCGAATTGGTCGCCGCGCAGCCAAGGCATGGAGTCATGCCAGATTTCACCCAGGATGTACAGTTCAGGCTTGATTGCTTTTACCTCTGTACGGAATTTCCTCCAAAAAGAATGGTCAACCTCATTAGCTACATCAAGCCTCCAGCCATCAATATCAAATTCGCGGACCCAATAGCGCCCGACCTCCAATAAATATTCGATGACCTCAGGATTTTCGGTATTCAATTTTGGCATCGATTTTTCAAAAGCAAACGTATCATAATTTGGCCGCGGCTCCATTACCAGTGGGAATTCCGAAGTGTGGAACCAGTCTTTGTATAGAGATTTCTCTCCTTTTTCCAGAACATCCTGGAATTGCGGGAAGTAGAAACCGCTGTGGTTGAATACAGCATCAAGCATGACTTTAATTCCGTGTTCATGGCAAACCTTGATCAGTCGCTTCAAGGTCTCTTTGTCGCCGAATTGAGGGTCCAATTCCATATAATCAATCGTGTCATATTTATGGTTCGAATGAGCTTTGAAAATAGGAGTAAAATAAATACCGGTAATTCCAAGGCTTGCGAGGTAGTCAATATGCTGGATTACTCCTTCAATATCTCCGCCAAAGAAATTATCTCTTTCAGGTGGAGCACTTCCCCAAGGTAATGCGCCTTCTGGATCGATCGATGGGTCACCATTTCCAAACCGTTCAGGAAAAATTTGATACCAAACAGTGTCTTTAACCCAGGAAGGAGCACGGAATACATCAATGTTATTTAAATAAGGAAAAGCGTAATAATAACCTGTGTCATCAACTGGTGCTTCATCATAGAAGCCTTTTTCAGTCAAACAGACGGATTCATTTCCGTCATTTAAAATGAATCCGTAACGCATTCTGCGGTATGGAGGTTTGATGGCGACAAACCAATAGTCAAACAGCTGGTCAGACCCGCTCTTGACCATCGGAACGGTATTCGTATTCCATTTATTATCGGACCAGTCATAAGGATCTCCGTTAAGAAGGGAAACTTCTTTTATATCTTCTTTTTTTGTTCGGATTCGGATATGTAGCTCTTCATTAGTGCAAGCGTATGCATAATTGTCTTTGGGACGGTGATAAATAGCTTCTTTTAACAAAAGGGAACCATTCCTTTCTTTTTTAATCAAGGTTAAAACAAGGGTAGAACACCGATTTTGAATTGTCAATTATAAAAAAGCTGATTCACAAAAAATTAACGAAAGATGCTGATTGGGAAAAAAATTTTAAAAAACTAGTTGTCAAACTCGGCTAAGTCTTTATAATAAGAAGTAGGTTGTGCAATCGTTTTCATAGACTTGCAAACAACATTACAAACGTTTGCACAGTGATTGGGCGTTCTGCGCAATTAAAAAAGTATAAACATTTTTAGGAGGGGTATACACATGAAAAAGGCATTATCGATTTTCATGATGCTGATCTTGATGGTTGGCGCTCTTGCTGCTTGTGGACCTAAAGAAGAAGAGAAGACAGGTTCTGATAATGGCGAGAAGAAAACAGAAGATGCTTCTAAACCAGAGAAGCTTGTAGTATGGGAAGATAAAGATAAGTCTGGCTGGCTTGAAAAGGTAGCTGCTGACTTCGAAAAAGAAAACGGTATCAAAATCGAGTTCAAAGAAGTAGAAATGGCTACAAAAATGAAAGAACAACTACGTCTTGATGGACCAGCTGGAACTGGCCCAGACATCATCACATTACCGCATGACCAGATCGGTGAACTTGCTGTTCAAGGTCACATTGCTGAACTGAATGTAAGTGACGATGTTAAAAAGACTTTCTCTGAGTCTTCTATCGCTGCACAAACTTTTGATGGTAAATTATACGGACTTCCAAAGTCTGCTGAAACTCCAGTATTCATCTACAACAAAGCTCTTATGACTGAAGTTCCTGCTACAATGGAAGATTTATACGATTTCGCAAAAGCTAACACTAAAGATGGCAAGTACGGTTTCCTAGCTCTTTGGGATAACTTCTACTTCGCTCACGCACCAATCGGTGGTAACGGCGGATATGTGTTTGGGGATAAAGACGGAGCTCTTAACCCGCAAGATCTTGGCTTGAACAACGAAGGTGCTGTAAAAGGTACTGAGTACATCCAGAAGTGGTATGCTGAAAAGCTTTTCCCTAACGGAATCGTTGGTGAAAACGGCGGATCTGCTATGGATGGACTATTCAATGAAGGTAAAGTTGCTTCTGTAATGAACGGACCATGGGCATTCGGCGGCATGAAAGATGCTGGCATCGATTTCGGTGTTGCACCATTCCCTAAATTCGCAGATGGCACTCCAATGAAAACTTTCATGGGCGTTAAAGGATGGCACGTATCTTCTTATTCTAAGAACCAAGAATGGGCAACTAAGTTCATTGAATTCATGACGAACGATGAAAATGCTAAATACCGATTCGAACAAACTGCTGAAGTACCTACAAACGTTGCATTAGTTGACGATTCAGCTATTGCTGAAAACGAAGGTGCTAAAGCTGTTGCTCTTCAAACTCAAGATGCAGTTCCAATGCCAAACATTCCTGAAATGGGAGAAGTTTGGGGACCAATGGCAAGCGCATTGCAAACTGTTGTAACAGGCAAAGCTGAGCCTAAAGCTGCACTTGATGGAGCAGTTAAGCAAATCGAGCAACAAATCAAGCAAAACCACTCTAAATAATATAGTTTACAGCAGTACCTCCCTAGGGGAGGTACTGCTGTATTTTACAAGCAAAAATACCAATATGGTCCATTAAGAGAAAAGTCACAAAGTTTCCGAAAAGTGCAGTAAAAAAGTCTTTCATTGAGCAAACGTTTGCGCTAAAATAGATTTATATCAATCAGATGCTTCATGAGAGTGAAAACAGATAGAAACTGAGCATATATATAAATGTATTCGTTCTCATAAAGCATCTGATGCTTTTTAAAAACATAGAAAGAGAAAGGGGAATATAGGATGAAAGAGCAATCCTATCAAACCAACCACCGCAGAATAGCAACAGCCCTTTCGATCGTTCCAGGGCTTGGACAGCTGTACAACAAACAATATTTAAAAGGGATTATTTTTCTTATTTTAACAGGGGCATTCTTCGGAGTTTTCTCTGACCTGCTAAACATGGGATTGTGGGGGATTATCACACTTGGTGAACAAACACCTCGTGACCATTCAATCTTCTTGCTTGTAAAAGGGATACTGGCTGTCATTGTCCTCGTTTTTGGAATCGGTTTCTATTTATTTAACTTGAATGATGCGTATAAGACCGGTTTAAAAAGGGACATGGGCTTAAATCTTAGTACACTGAAGGAGCAATACAATAACCTTGTGGACAATGGATTCCCATATCTGATCATGTCACCAGGATTCCTCTTGCTCATTTTCGTTGTTGTTTTTCCAATTATATTTGTAGTGTTGCTTGCATTTACAAACTATGATCTTTACCATTCTCCGCCAGCTAAGCTGGTCGACTGGGTAGGACTTAAGAACTTTTTCGACCTGTTCCAGTTGGAATCATGGCGTCAAACATTCTTCTCAGTACTTTCTTGGACCATCATCTGGACATTTGTCGCCACTACATTCCAGGTTGCGCTTGGTATGTTCCTTGCAATCCTCGTAAACCAAAAGGATGTTAAAGGGAAAGCGATCATTCGTACAGTATTCATTCTTCCATGGGCAGTTCCAGCATTCGTTTCGATTCTTGTCTTTGCTGGCATGTTCAATGAATCATTCGGTGCCATCAACCGTGACATCCTTGGATTCTTTGGAATTGATCCAATTCCTTGGATGACTGAAGCTATGTATACAAAAATCGCCTTGATCCTGATCCAGACATGGCTTGGATTCCCGTTCATTTTTGCCATGACGACTGGAGTACTTCAATCCATTCCTGAAGAACTTTATGAAGCAGCTACTGTGGACGGTGCATCAAACTTCCAAAAGTTCAAAAACATTACTTTGCCGCTTGTGCTATTTGCGACAGCGCCAATCTTGATTACCCAATATACTTTTAACTTCAATAACTTTAATATAATTTATCTCTTTAATGGCGGGGGGCCTGCAGTTCCAGGCGGCAACGCCGGAGGAACGGACATCCTGATTTCGTGGATTTACAAACTCACCATGACATCTGCACAATATTCTAAAGCTGCCGCTATCACCATGCTGTTATCACTGATTGTTATCGGTGTTGCTTTATGGCAGTTCAAGAGAACGAAATCATTCCAAGAAGAGGATATGATGTAATATGAGTATAAAAAGACAGAAGTATATCAGACTGACACTAACGTATCTTGTGATTTTGGCAATGTTTGCGATCATTATTTATCCGCTTCTTTGGATTGTTGGTTCTTCCTTCAATCCAGGGCAGAGTTTATCCGGTTCTAACATCATCCCTGAGAACGCAACGCTGTCCCATTATAAAGAGCTTTTCGACACGAGTAAGAGCAACTATTTATACTGGTACTGGAACTCACTGAAGGTAAGCGTTTTGACGATGGTGTTCACAGTGATCCTGGTCAGCTTGACGGCTTATTCTTTCTCGAGATACCGGTTCATTGGACGTAAAAATAGTTTGATGACATTCTTGATTCTGCAAATGATTCCTAACTTTGCAGCATTGATTGCCATTTTCATTCTAGCGTTGCTTACAGGCTTATTGGATTCGCATATTGGTTTGATCCTTGTATACGTCGGCGGAGCCATTCCTATGAATACTTGGCTGATGAAGGGGTATCTTGACACAATTCCGAAGGAGCTTGATGAGTCAGCGAAAATGGATGGCGCAGGCCATTTACGAATCTTTTTCCAAATCGTCATGCCGCTTGCGACACCGATCATTGCAGTTATTGCATTATTCTCTTTTATCGCCCCGTTTGGCGACTTTATCCTTGCGACAGTGCTGTTAAGGACTGAAAGCAAGTATACTTTGGCTGTAGGATTATATGATTTGGTAGCAAAGCAATTCGGTGCGGAATTCACTACTTTCGCGGCTGGTGCTGTCTTAATCGCAGTACCAATCGCAATCTTGTTCCTGTCATTCCAGAAATACTTTGTATCAGGTTTGACGGCTGGCGGAACAAAAGGATAATCTATTAGGGCACACACTTTTAAGCAAAGGCCATATATGGCCTTTGCTTAAATTATGAGGAGGGACAAGGATGAAAAAAATATTTACAACCTTCATCTTATTTATGTTTCTTCTTTTTTCCGCCCTACCTGTAGGAGCCGTTGAAAAAGAAGGACGCAAGTGGCAAGATGAAACAATCTACTTTTTAATGGTGGACCGTTTTAATAACGGTGACAATAGCAATGATTTCAACGTGGATATGCAGGATCCAAAAGCGTACCATGGTGGAGACTTTCAAGGAATTATCGATCGACTGGATTACATAAAGGATATGGGTTTCACCGCCATCTGGCTGACACCAGTTTTTGATAATGCCGATAAAGGCTACCATGGTTATTGGATCAAAGATTTCTATAAGACAGAAGAACATTTTGGAAGCGTTGACAAGTTCAAAGAACTAGTAAAGGAAGCCCATAAGCGTGATATCAAGATTATCCTTGATTTTGTCGTTAACCATGTGGCTCCTGATCATGAATGGGTCAATGATCCAGCTAAGAAAAACTGGTTCCATGAGAAACAGGATATTATTGACTGGAACGACCAGAACCAGATGGAAAATAACTGGCTGTATGGGTTGCCTGACCTGGCGCAGGAAAATCCGGAAACGAGAAAATATTTGCTTGATGCAGCGAAATGGTGGATTGAAGAAACGGATATCGATGGTTACAGGCTGGACACAGTCCGCCATGTTCCAGTTGATTTTTGGTCAGAGTTTTCGAAGGAAGTAAAAAGTGTGAAGAAAGATTTTTATCTAATCGGGGAGGTATGGTCATCCGATCCGAATTACATTGCGAAATATGACAAGGCAGGTATAGACGGTTTTGTCGATTACCCATTGAATGACCAGCTCAGAACGGCGTTTGCCAAACCTGACAAGACTTTGGACTGGCTTTTTACGACCGCGAAAAGAAACAAAGTAATCTATGAAAATCCTGAACTGATGGGTAACTTCATGGATAATCATGACACAGCGAGGTTTACACAGGACGCTGTCCAGAACAGGCAGCATCCGGGTACAAGATGGAAAATGGCTTTATCTTATTTGTATACGGCTCCGGGAATTCCAATTGTTTATTATGGAAGTGAAATTGCCATGAATGGCGGGAATGACCCAGACAATCGCAGGCAAATGAGCTTTAGAGCAGATAAAGAGTTAATCGATTACATCACCAAAATTGGCGAACTTAGAAACCAGCTGCCATCACTGACGCGCGGTGATTTTGAAATGCTATATGAAAAGAAAGGCATGGCTGTATTTAAGCGTACTTATAAAGAAGAAACCTCAGTCATTGCGATTAATAATACATCCAATACTCAGAATATCACCCTGACAGCAGACCAACTTGCAGATGACAAGGAGTTAAGAGGCCTGCTTGCAAATGACTTAGTCAGAAGCAAGGATGGAGAATACAAGCTGTCAATCGATCGTGAAAAAGCTGAGATTTACGTACTGGCAGAAAAGACCGGATTGAATATTCCATATATGGTTGCGATGGGCACTGTATATGCAGCCTTCATTATCTTCTTTTTTATGCTATTAAGAAGGGCAAGAAGGAAGAACTCCTAAAAATAAGGAGGTTTAAGCAAAATGCTAGAGGATACAAGTTTTGCAATCCGCCCTGATCAAGGGATGAACGAAGAAAAAAACCCCTTTCAGGACATAGGCAATGCAAAAAATATCAGAAAGACAGAGAATGGAATTAAGATTTCTGCTGATAATGGAGAACTTGCCGTCGTATTTTACAGGGATGATATCGTCAGGTTTGTATTCCAGCCTTTAAAAGAAGTCATGCTGGACAGCAGTCCTGCGCTAGTGCTGGCACCCGAAAACAGCGAAATAAAGCTAAACAATGAAAAAAATGCATTCGTATTGGAAGCACCAAAATTAACGGTACTTATAACAAAAACACCGATCCGAATTACGGTAATGGATTCACAAAGGCGGATCCTATTCCAGCAAAAGGAAAAGGGCATTGGGTTTAAACCGACTGGTGAAGTAGTTTGTCATAGCACCCGTAACCAGGAAGATCATTTTTATGGTCTTGGTGAGAAAACCGGCTATCTCGATAAGCGCGGCGAAAAGCTGATGATGTGGAATACAGATGTATATGCTCCTCATAATCCGGAAACGGATGCGTTATATCAATCCATTCCATACTTCATGGTATTGAGCAATGAGGCAGCCCAGGGAATCTATTTTGACAATACATTCAAGTCTACTTTCGACTTCCGTTCCGAAGCAGATGTATATTCATTTGGGGCTGAAGGAGGAAAGGTTGATTTTTATGTAATGGCCGGTCCTGGACCAAAAGATGTCCTTGAGCAATATACAGCGTTAACAGGCAGGGCGCCGATACCGCCGAAATGGGCAATCGGCTACCACCAGTCAAGGTATAGTTATGAGTCTGAACAGGAAGTGCGCGAGCTGGCAGCGATTTTCAAAGAGAAGGAAATTCCTCTGGATGCCGTTTATCTTGATATCCATTACATGAACGGATACAGGGTCTTTACGTTTGACCGAGAAAGATTCCCTGACCCAGAAAATCTGGTACGTGATTTAAAGGAACAAGGCATCAGGATCATCCCAATAGTTGATCCTGGTGTCAAGGAAGATCCTGAGTATCCCATTTACCAGGAGGGCATACACGGAGACCATTTCTGTAAATACATTGAAGGCAGCCTCTATTTTGGGGATGTCTGGCCTGGCAATAGTGCATTTCCTGATTTCTCGAGCAGCAAAGCACGTGAATGGTGGGGCGAAAAGCATAAATATTATGCTGATCTGGGCATCGAAGGTATATGGAACGATATGAATGAGCCATCGGTTTTCAATGAGTCAAAAACGATGGATCTGAAGGTCATGCATAAGAATGACGGCAATCCTAAGACACACCGTGAACTCCATAATGTATACGGTTTGTTAATGGGCGAGGCAACATATGACGGAATGAAAAAGCAGCTTGGCAACAAGCGTCCATTTTTACTGACAAGGGCTGGATTTTCAGGTGTCCAGAGATATGCGGCTGTTTGGACGGGGGATAATCGCAGTTTCTGGGAACACTTGCAATTATCAATTCCAATGGTAATGAACCTGGGCTTGTCAGGTATTCCATTTGCAGGACCGGATGTAGGCGGCTTTGCGCATGATTCGAACGGAGAGCTTTTGGCAAGGTGGAGCCAGGTTGGCGCCTTCACGCCATATTTTCGGAATCACAGTGCCATTGGGACACTTCGCCAGGAGCCATGGTCATTCGGTGAAAAATATGAACAAATCATAAAAAAATATATCCAGCTTCGCTATCAATGGCTTCCACAGCTTTATACTCTATTTGCCGAAGCCTGGCAAAAAGGTGTACCTGTGATTCGTCCATTAATGCTCGAATATCCTGAAGACCAAAATACATTCAATCTTTCTGACCAGTTCATGCTAGGGAACAATGTCATAGTAGCCCCAATCATGCAGCCATCAGCTGAACATCGTGCTGTTTATCTTCCCGAAGGTGAGTGGGTTGATTACTGGACTGACGAAGTGCATGCTGGCGGAAGTCACCATTTAGTCCATGCTCCACTTGAAGTTTTGCCGATTTTTATTAAAAAAGGCACGGTCATTGCATTAGGTGAAGTGAGGCATTCAACCGCAACAGCAGACTCAAAGCGGATCTTACATTACTACTATCAGCCAGATTGTACTTCAATCTTCAAACTGTATGATGATGACGGTACAACTTTTGCTTATGAGAGCGGTGAGTATTGCCTGAAGGCTTTTGAGATCAAGGCTATGAATAGCGAGATTTCTTTAAAGATTTCAACCGAGGGAAGATATGAGCCTGAGTGGCAGGAAGTCGATATCATCCTTCACGATGCGCCAGAACTTACCACCGTTGATGTTAATGGGGAAATGAAGAACGTCGAAAAAAATACGGAAAAAACCTGTACAATTCATTTATAATAAAGATAAGGATTTTTTCTGGCCAGAGGGAGGGGATCTTATGGCTGTCACAATAAAAGATGTTGCAAAGGTTGCAAATGTCGCACCTTCAACTGTCTCGCGTGTAATCGCCAACAGTCCAAGAATTAGCGAAAAAACGAAAGAAAGAGTCAGAGAGGTAATGGACCAGCTTGGGTATCATCCAAACTTTATTGCCAGAAGCCTTGCAAGCCAATCGACACGGGCAATCGGGCTGGTTATGCCTAGCTCTACAGATGTCGTTTTCCAAAACCCATTCTTTCCAACTGTATTGTCTGGCTTAAGTGAGGGCGCACATTCAAAGCAATATGCGTTGCACATGACAACAGGGAAAACAGAAGATGAAATATTCGACGGGGTCGTTGCGATGGTCCAGGGAGGAAGAGTGGATGGAGTTGTCCTTCTTTATTCTAAGGTTGAGGACAGAGTCATTGCCTACCTAAGGGAAAGGGATTTTCCGTTTGTAGTAATCGGAAAACCTTTTAAGGATGACGAAAATATCAGCTATGTCGATAACGATAATTTTAAGGCAGGCAAAGAAGTTACCGAGCATTTAATCCAGCTTGGCCATGACCGGATAGGCTTTATCGGTGGTAACCTTGATTTAGTCGTTACCGTTGAACGATTGTTAGGTTATGAAAAAGCTTTGAGGAATTCTGGAATATCCCTTATCGATGAGTATATCGTCAATGACGAGTTCTTGCGAGAAAGCGGGCAGGATGCTGTTAAGGTATTGCTGTCGCTAGAGAAGCCGCCAACCGCGATGGTCGTTGCGGATGATCTGATGGCACTGGGAGTATTGAATAAATTAGATGAAATGGGCATTTCTGTCCCGGATGATATTTCGATTGTCAGCTTTAACAATGTATTGATAGCCGAGATGGCTCGTCCACCGTTAACATCGGTAGACATAAATATTTTTGACCTTGGATATCAGGCTACCAAAAGCCTGATCCAAAAGATTGAAAATCCAGGTGAACCGATAAAAAGGATTATCGTCCCGTTTAAGATCGTACCGAGATTTTCATGCGGTCAACCTAAAGACCATAAGCAAATATCTGTGTAACAAAGAAGCAAAGCAGCGATGCTTTGCTTCTTTTATTACCGTTTCACTTTTAACCGTTTACGATTGTGCCGCCGTTAACATGGATCGTTTGACCGCTGACATATGTGGAGTCATCACTTGCCAGATATACGTAGGCAGGTGCAAGTTCATATGGCTGGCCAGCGCGTCCCATTGGAGCGTTCGTCCCAAATTTAGCCACTTCCTCTGCTGTGAAGGTGGAGGGAATTAGCGGTGTCCAGATAGGGCCAGGTGCAACGCTGTTAACACGGATGCCCTTAGAAGCAAGTGACATGGCTAGGGATCGAGTAAAGGTTACAATCGCCCCTTTAGTCGCAGAGTAGTCAATTAATGTCTCATGGCCTTTATAAGCTGTTATGGATGATGTATTAATAATGGTACTTCCGTTCTGAAGGTTAGGAAGTACAGCCTTAGTTAAATAAAACATCGAGAAAATATTGGTCTGGAATGTTTTCTCAAGCTGAGCTGCCGAGATGTCTAAAAGGCTTTTCTGCGGATGCTGCTCAGCTGCATTATTGACTAGGATATCAATCTTCCCGAATTCATCGATTGTTTTCTTGGCGGCTTCATTACAGAATGATTCATCTCCCACATCCCCAGCAATCAAAAGGCATTTGCGGCCTTCTGCTTCAATGAGCTCCTTTGTCGTTTGTGCATCATTATTCTCTTCAAGATACACGATGGCCACATCGGCACCTTCCTTGGCAAAGTAAATCGCCACAGATTTCCCGATTCCGCTGTCGCCCCCTGTGATTAAAGCTACTTTGTCCGTTAATTTCCCTGAACCCTTATAATTGTCATCCACAGATTTTGGTTCTGGTTTCATTTCTGGTTCAGTGCCCGGCTGATGGTTCTGATGCTGTGGGGGAAATCCTTGTTTGTTATTTTCATTTGGCATAATTAAATTCACTCCTGATTTTTAGTTTCAACACTTATTAAATTCCTTTAAAATCCAGAGAAAAAACATGGAAATTAATTCATTAGGGAATAAAGGAACCAAAAGGTGTTCGGAATATACTCTTTCCGAACACCTTTTTGGTCACATTCATCTATTTTGGTTAAAGGTGAGATGGGGCTGTTGATTTCCGTTCCAGGCGCTTCGCTTTCCGCGGGGCGTCAGGTGAGCCTCCTCGTCGCTTTGCTCCTGCGGGGTCTCACCTTGGCCGCTGCGCCCGCAGGAGTCTTCGCGCCTTCCACTCCAATCAACAGGAATTCAAGGCTTAATGTGGACGGATAAATAATGAAGAATCTCTTGAGAATTTCCACACATTTTAATACAGACTAAGGGCTCCCAAGTAAGGGGGCCCTTGCATTTTACATAGTGGTTTTCTTGAAAATAGAATACGTCTTGTATCCGCCTGTCAGGTTCTTTACCTTGAATCCATTTTGCTGCAGGATACGGGATGCAAGGTATCCTCTTAGTCCAACCTGGCAAGTGATCAGGATTGTTTCATCCTTTGGAAGCTCGTCAAGGCGGCCGCGAAGGTCATCAAGCGGAATGTTCTTTGAACCTTCAATTTTTCCAGATGCATGTTCTTTTTCAGTTCGGACGTCAATCATGATTGTGCCGTCCTTGATTAAATCATCAACCTCATAATGCTGGACAGTTTCAATTCTGCCATCCACAATGTTGGACGCTACATAACCGGCCATATTCACAGGGTCTTTAGCAGAAGAGAATGGCGGTGCATATGCAAGCTCAAGCTCTTGAAGATCATACACACTCAAACCACCCTTGATGGCAGTTGCGATAACGTCGATACGCTTATCAATGCCATCTTTCCCGACTGCCTGCGCACCATAGATTTTGCCAGTTTCTTTATCAAAAATGACTTTAAGAGACATTTGCTCGGCGCCTGGGTAGTAGCCAGCGTGTGACATTGGGTGGATATGAACAGCTTCATACGGAATACCTAGTCTTCTCAATAGCTTTTCACTATTACCAGTTGTTGCAGCGGTCAATTCGAAAACTTTAACAATGGAAGTGCCGAGCGTACCAGGGTAGGCAATCTTACGTCCATTGATATGGTGACCGACTATATGCGCCTGGCGGTTAGCAGGCCATGCAAGTGGGATCATAGTCGGCTGACCATTAATAAAGTCAATGACCTCGATTGCGTCACCCATGGCATAAATAGACTCATCAGAAGTCTGAAGGTATTCGTTCACCTTTATGCCGCCGCGCTCTCCAACTTCCAGTCCAGCTTCAAGTGCAAGCTTATTTTCTGGACGTACACCGATTGAAAGGATGATCAATTCTGCATCAAGCACCTTACCGCTCTCAAGAACAACCTTAGTACCATTTTCCTGGACATCGGTAATGCCATCTCCAAGTATTAATTCCACACTATTTTTTCTTAACTCATCCTCAACAATCGCAGCCATTTCAGGATCGACTGGTCCCATGACCTGTGGCAATTTTTCAACGAGGGTAACATTCACGCCTGCATGGACAAGGTTCTCTGCCATTTCCAATCCGATGAAGCCGCCTCCGATGACGACTGCGTTTTTTGGATTGTTTTCCTCAAGGTATTTCTTGATTTTATCCATATCCGGAATGTTTCTTAATGTGAAAACATTGTTGCTCTTCAGGCCATCGATTGGAGGAACGATTGGTTTTGCACCTGGTGATAAAACAAGGACCTCATAGCTTTCAGTGTACTCCTCACCAGTTTGAACATGCTTCACAGAAACCGTCTTATCTTCACGGTTAATAGCTGTAACTTCAGAAAAATTACGGATATCCAAATTGTAACGCGCATTCATTCCTTCGACCGTCTGAAGCATTAATTTATTTCTGTCTTCGATCACGCCGCTTATATGGTATGGAAGACCGCAGTTTGCAAAAGAAATGAATTCTCCTCTTTCAAATAAAACGATTTCAGCCTGCTCATCTAATCTTCTAAGTTTAGTTGCTGTGGTTGCCCCACCTGCTACGCCGCCAACAATTACGATTTTTTTACCCATTTTATTAACATCCTTTCGGTTGAAAATTATATTTTATACCCCTACTGGTATATTAACTCGAGATCAAAGGAAAACCAATAGTGCTTTGTGAAGGATTTGTGAAAGTTGTAGCTCGATTAAATTAAAAAGCAGACAAATGTCACACAGAGCTATATATTTTATTACTAGCTTATAAAGAAGAGAAAATTGTCTAGGGTTTGTGAAAGAATGATGAAGGTTTTAAGTATAAGTATGTTAAAGGTAATGGTTGATTTTGCAGCACCGTTGATTGAAGCAGCAGGGCTCCTCGAGCGGGAATCAACAGCCATGTTCACCCAAGCAAGGGTTAGAGCCTAATTAAAAAAAACAGCGGACACTATCATGTCCGCTGATGATTCATCCTATTTAGTTTTAACATTGGGCTTAACGATAATTCACGAATTGCACGTCAACAGTTAGATCGGCTTCTCTGACTGCAGCAATGATTTTCTGCAGGTCATCACGATTTTTCCCAGTTACGCGAACCTGATCATCTTGTACCTGGCTCTTTACCTTTACTCCACTATTTTTAATGATCGTGTTAATTTTCTTCGCGTTTTCCTTGTCAATTCCCTGAACAAGCTTTGCTCTTTGGCGGACAGTTCCCCCTGAAGCACGCTCAACTTTTCCGTAATCAAGATTCTTCACAGGAATCCCGCGCTTAATCATTTTACTGAATAGCACATCCTTTAGCTGGTCAAGCTTAAATTCATCATCGGACACAAGAACAAGCTCTTCCTTATCCAGAGAAATATCGCTCTTACTTCCTTTAAAATCATAACGAGTCTGTATTTCCTTCATTGCAATAGTAATCGCATTGGTGACTTCAGTCATTTCTACTTTGGATACAATATCAAATGAGCTCTCTTTAGACATAACTACCTCCAGAAAAACATTTTAATTATGTCTCCATTATAGTAAAATATAGCAGTTCAAACAACTTTGCGTAATTTAGGGTATACTTGAGTAAAAAGTTTAATGATAAAAATATACTTCGAAAATAAGTAAATCTCTGCAATCGTGAGAGATTAATATCAATAAACAGTATTATGAAAAATTTAATGCAGGAGGAAATATATGTCCTTGAATGATTATACAGGCCAGACATTGGAGCTGACTGTGGCAAGAATTGCTGAATATGGCTACTTTTTAACCGATGGAGAAGAAGATGTGCTTCTCCATTCCAATGATACGGATCAAACATTTGAAGAAGGCGATGAAGTAAAAGTCTTTCTTTTTGTGGACTCAAGAGGAAGGCTTACCGCAACTACCACTATACCTAAGGTATCAGTAGGAACTTATGACTGGGTGCCTGTTGTAGATGTAAAAGACGGTATTGGAGTTTTCCTTGATATCGGCATAAGCAAAGATATATTGCTTGGTGAGGAAGATTTGCCTGTTGTAAAATCCGTTTGGCCGCAAAAAGGGGACTTGCTTTATATCACTCTCCGTGTAAATCGGAGCAATATGATTTACGCACGCATGGCTACAGATCCTGTCATCCAGGATATCTCCATCAAAGCAACCAGGAGCGATTTTAATAAAAACGTTCATGGCTACATTTACCGTACTGCCAGGGTTGGAAGCTGGATTATCACCGCAGAAGGCTTCAAAGGCTTCATCCATGAATCACAGCGCCGGACAGAGCCGCGCATTGGTGAAAAGGTTGAGGGAAGGATTATTGATGTTAAAGAGGATGGTTCAGTCAATATATCATTGATGCCACGCAAGCAAGAAGCGCTTGATGAAGATTCTCAAAAAATCATGGACTATCTCGAACTGCGAAATGGTGCAATGCCATACCATGATAAGAGCATGGCTGAAGACATTCAGGAACGCTTTGGTATGAGTAAAGGCTCTTTCAAACGGGCACTTGGAAGACTTATGAAAGAAGATAAGATCTATCAGGAAGATAATTGGACATATAAAAAACAAAAATAGAGCCGGATGGCTCTATTTTTTATACCCTTATATATGGTCTGTTTTCTTTGAATACTCGTTCTTACCTGCTTTGCGGTTCTTCTCACGCATCATATTCTTTTCATGGCGAAGGGCATTGTTGTCCTTTGCCTTTTTATCGTTATCGGAAGTATGCGGCATACATAAAAACTCCTTTCAGATTTAGGATTCATTTTATTTTTCCTAAAACCTGAAAGGAGTATGTAAGATTATGATGGCTGTTTATTTAAAAAGAAAATGGCTAGGGTACCTGGTCCTGTGTGTGAGCCTACTGCCGCTCCAATCGAAGTAATCACAACATCTTTCGGATTTAGTTCCTGAATAATCATATCTTTCATTTCCGTTGCAGTTTCCTCGTCATCCGCATTGCTTATTCCGACAATCTGGTTTTCAAGGCCGTCACCGCGTTCTTTCATCAGCTCAACGATTCTTCGATGCAATTTCTTTTTTCCGCGGAGCTTTTCGATTGGCACAAGCTTCCCGTCTTCAACATTCAATAATGGTTTGATGTTGAGAAGTCCGCCAACAAATGCAGAGGCTTTCGAAACACGTCCACCCTTTGCAAGATGGTCAAGATCATCTACAGAAAATAGATGCTCCATATGCTGGCTGCGGAAATGGATATCCTTCAAGATGTCTTCCTTCGAAAAATTCTCGTTCGCCATCCTTGCTGCCTCCATAACCAAAAGGCCTTGGCCGAGCGAAGCACATTTTGAATCAATGATTGTTAAATTCAGGTCTGGGTATTCTTCCTTCACCTGCTCAGCAATCATGACAGCTGTCTGGTATGTTCCTGATAATTCAGAAGAGAATGCTATGTAAATACCTTCTTGGTTATTTTTAGCTAATTCAGTAAACACTTCTTTAAAACCTGCAGGGGAAGCCTGTGAGGTTTTAGGAAGATTGCCAGCACGAATGGCATCGTACACTTGTTTAGGCTGAATTGTTTTAAGGTCCTCGTATTCAGTACCGTCAATTTGGACCTTTAAAGGAAATAGTATGACCCCATTTTCTTCATAAAAATGGAATGGCAAATCACATGCACTGTCAGCCATGATTTTTACTGACATAAACCTTTCACCTGCTTTCAACCTTAATATGATAATAGTTTATCGGTAATATCACAAAAAGACAATTAAATGTAGTGATTTTCGGCAAAATAGGGGTAGAGGAATAACAGAAAAAATAAAGGGGGATTTACATGGTCTGGATGGAAACGAAAAAAATCATCATCGTAGTGATTGGTGCACTGCTTAATGCGATGTCGCTAAACTTTTTCTTGATCCCGGCAAATGTTTATGCAAGCGGCTTTACAGGAATTGCGCAGCTCGTATCAAGCATTCTGGGTGAATACGCACCATTTAATATTTCGACAGGGGTTCTTCTCTTGCTCTTGAATATACCAGTGACCATCCTTGGATGGATGAAAGTAGGGAAATCGTTTACCCTGTATAGTTTTATTTCTGTGGTCCTTTCCTCCTTTTTCCTGGAAGTTCTTCCGGTAAAAGAAGTTTCAACAGATATTTTACTGAACGCGGTTTTTGGCGGAGTGATAGCCGCTTTTGGTGTAGGGCTTACGTTGAAATGGGGAGCGTCAACTGGGGGGATGGACATTATTGCCATGGTCCTTTCCCGTATGAATGACCGTCCCGTTGGTACATATTTCTTTACGTTAAACGGCATCATTATATTGACAGCAGGATATATTTTTGGCTGGGAAAATGCTCTTTATACTCTAGTTGCTTTATATGTATCAACCCGTGTCATTGATGCAATCCATACTCGCCATGAAAAATTGACAGCGATGATCATTACGAAAAAATCAGAGGAATTAAAGAAAGCCATTCACGATAAATTAGTACGAGGCATCACATTACTGCCTGCAAAAGGAGCCTTCTCAGGCGAGCAAAAAGAAATGCTTATTATCGTCATAACCAGATATGAGATGTACGACCTTGAGAGAATCATCAAGGATGTCGATCCGCAAGCCTTTACGAATATTGTCCAGACGACGGGAATATTCGGGTTTTTCAGAAAGGAGTAACTTTAGAGAAGGAGTGTAAGTGAATGAGGAAAATCAGCTTGCTTATCATTTTGCTTTTGATTGCCGTGGCGCCTGCATTTGCCATTGGAAAGGAAAAACAAGCAGTGAAACAAAGTGATTTCAGTTTTTTTATTGACCCTGTAGCAGGACCGGAAATGGCAGAGTTTGAATTGTATTTAAGGAATGATGGAAATGAACCAATTTCGTTCGAGTTTCCTACATCTCAGAAATATGAAATCACAATAGTTAATGAAAACAAGAAAAAGGTTTATCAATACTCAGATGGAAAAGCCTTTGCCCAGGCATTTGAAACATTGACATTGCAGCCACAGCAAAGCATCAAATGGAAAGAGACCTGGGATTATAAAACAGAAGGGACAAGAGTGAAAGAAGGCGACTATACCGTCGCAGCAAAGCTCAAAGCGGTCAGTCTAGACGGCAGGCCAATATCCGATAGCATGCTTACGGATACTAAAACAATGTATGTACCTGGAGAGAATCCAGTATTTAAGGGAGTGAGGGCAGAAGGCACTCAGGGAAATTATAAAATAACCGGAGAAGCAAGACCAATCAACGGTAAGTTTTACTACACTGTTGAGGATGGCCATAATGAACTGATAAGAGAAGCTGAACTAGTTCCAGAATCAAAATATCCACAATGGAAACCCTTTGTGATCGGTGTATCCATCTCCAGGGAAAAACTGCCTCAAAATGGCTCAGTCATTTTGAATCTTTATGAACGAAGCAAAGATGGTACGATGATCCATGCTTATCCTGTCCTATTGGAGAGATTCAACAACAATCAATAGAAGGGCATTGGAACATCGATTGGACCCGGTGGGAGAAAACGTTGTATAAAGCACCTTTGAGGAATCTCAATTGATCGTTTAGGGAACCAAGAGGCTTTATTGGCGCTTGGTTTTTCCAATTTATGTTTATTCAGGGAACCAAGATGGCTTATTAGCGCCTACTTTTTCCAATTTATGTTTATTTTGATACCCAATAGGTCTTATTGGCACCTGCTTTTTCCAATTTATGTTTATTTAAGGAGCCAAGAGGGCTTATTAGCGTCTTCTTTTTCCAATTTATGTTTATTTAGGGAGCCAAGAGTTCTTATCGGCGCTTATTTTTTCCAATTTATGTTTATTTTGAAAACCAAGAGGCCTTATAGATGCCCTCTTTTTCCAATTTATGATCATTCAGGTAAGCAAGAGGCCTTATTTGCAATCTCTTTTTCCATTTTTTGTTTTATTAGAAGTATCCAAGGGCGGGCCTTATTGGTGGATAAATTTAATGTGTCCTTAGTCCACATTATGAAGTACCATAGGAGACTCGACCCTCATCGGCGCTTGGATGATGAAAAAGATTTATAGATCGGATCAAACCATCTCTAACATGCCCACAGGAGTCCTGCACTTACCTCTCTAGTCATCGATTTGTTAATAAAAGTTTAAAAAGAAAAGCTGACGGAAAATAATCCGCCAGCTTTTCTTTTACTTGCTTTCAATCGAATTCAGCTCGTCCTGAAATGACCGAAGCTGCTCTTTTTCAGCCATAGTCGTGTTGGCATAGGCTGATGACAGAGCGTTTTTAGCGGTAGAGATCGCCGATGTCTGTTCCGCAGGCTGTGCTGTTTTTGCTAATTGTACAGCTTTTCTTGCTTCCTGAAAAAGCCTGTTTCCCATTTATATTCCTCCTAACGAGGACTCTTGTACATTGGCCATTTTTTGCGCTTCAGCTTCGGCATATGTGGTGTGGTAAGGGATTCGTTGACTATGCTTGGAAACAGTATCTGCACCTTGCTGAACAAAACGTTTGGATTTATTGCTTTTACCCATCGTTTACCCCTCCATATACGAGCGAATTGAAACAGGCTCTAGGCCGCTTCAATACTAGTATGCTCCTTAAGGATTCGAATCAATCGAAAACCAGTTTGAAGGTGTAAATTGGCAGACGCAATTTATTTAAGTTAATCCTTCTTTATTAAAGAGCTTTTAAATTAAGAAGATCGTTCAAGTATACACCGATTCCATCTTCTTCGTTTGTCAGAGTAATATCATTTGCGATATTTTTCACAACGTCAATCGCATTGCCCATAGCAATCCCGCGACCTGCGAATTCAAGCATGTCTAAATCATTGTCTTCATCCCCGAAAGCAATGATCCTATCAGCAGGGATTTGGAAATAATCAGAAGCTTTCTTTAAGCCCACAGCTTTATTCAAACCGTATTTAACAATTTCAACAACATGGAATGGAGCAGCCCAGCTTCTGTGATCAATGACTTCAGCATGCACCTCAGTTAAGTGTGCACGGATTTTTTTTACATCTTCTTCTTCTGAATGGATCAGCATACTTGTAGGGGATGTCTTTAAGTATCTCCTAAGGTCTCCAGTTGTGATATTCGGATTGCCCAAATTGAATATATCCATCAATTTTTCATCATGGTAATGAACGTATACATCGTCAATTACCTCAGCGATGATATTGTGGTATTTAAAATCATCAAGCGCTTCAACGATATCCTTTGCTACATCAATTGACAGAGGGGAATGATGCACCCCCCACTTTGTATCAAGCGGATGATGGATGAAAGCTCCATTGAAGTTTACGATCGGTGTATCAAGCTCAAGCTCATGGTAGTACATTTCACTTGAACGGAACGGTCTTCCCGTAGCAATCATGACAATATGGCCTTCATCACGCGCTTTTTGGATTACTCGTTTATTTTTTTCGGAAATTCTTTTATCGTCTGTTAGTAAAGTACCGTCTAGGTCTAATGCGATTAAATGTTTTTCAGCCATAAAAACTCCTTCTTCCAACTGTTTTAGATATCTTGTTCCAGCGTCTGGCCGTATTTTATCCGGCCAGATTTACTAAGGCGCTAACACTTTTCTTAATGATATGCGTTTGATTGGGTCTTTTTTCATAAGAGTTCTACAATACATATATTGGATTAGTTATAAATTTATCTTATATCCACTATGCTAACCATTTTACATATAAATTGTAAAAAAATCATTTTTCTAATTTTACAGAGCGGTAAATTCGGCTTTAAGGATAACTGTGGAATTTCCGTTCAAGCATATCCAGGAGGGTTTAACGTTGATTTTAGTCGAAAAGAAACGCATTAAAGATATTCCCGTTCTCCATATAGTAAAACAAAAGCAATTTTCAGACAGAATGCCTTTGATTATTTTTCTTCATGGCTTTACAAGCACGAAGGAAAGGAATATGCACGCAGCTTACCTTTTCGCTGAAAAAGGCTTCAGAGTCGTGATGCCTGAAGCAAAATACCATGGGGAGCGAGCAAAGGGACTTTCAGAGATAGAGCTTGGGTTCCGTTTTTGGGAAATCGTCCTTACCTCAATTGAAGAGCTTTCAATTATTAAGGACAACCTATCGGAAGAAGGTTTGGTGGATCCATCGAAAATCGGAGTTGCCGGAACGTCCATGGGGGCCATCACAACACTTGGCGCCTTAGCTAAATATGATTGGATAAAAGCCGCAGTCAGCTTGATGGGCAATCCGTCATATGAACAATTTGCGCTATGGCAGTTGAATGAAATGGAAAAACGGAATGTTGAGTTAGGCATATCCAAAGATGAAATTTCTGCATTATTGAATCAGCTTAAAAAATATGATTTGAGCCTTCAGCCGGAAAAATTAAATAAACGCCCCGTGTTGTTCTGGCATGGAAAGCTGGATAAAGTGGTACCGTATCATAGTGCATATCATTTTTATGAGCAAAACAGGAAAAGCTACGAAGGTACAGAAGGAGTGTTCGAATTCATAACAGATGAAAAGGCAGGCCACGCAGTTTCGAACGCAGGCGTTGTCGCAGCGGCGAACTGGTTTGAAAAGCATTTATAATTGCCTTTACGCTTTAAATGAATCTGAATCATTGTTATGATAGAAATAGGCTGTTTTCCCATAGAATTTTGCTTTCTGTAACAGGCTTTTTTAGCTTACTTAACGTTTTTTGGACGCTTTTCGACAAGCTCCTGGCCCAGTAATATAAAAGCAGCAAAATTTTACGAAAAGAGCTTAGTACATGTATTGCAAAGGAGTGTTCACCAATGGATCAAGATTTAAAAGATAGCATTATGGGTGCGCTTGAAATGGTCGTTGACCCTGAACTTGGCGTCGATATCGTTAATTTAGGGCTCGTATATGATGTTGATTTGAACGAAGAAGGCCTGGCAACTGTAACAATGACCTTGACTTCGATGGGTTGCCCTCTTGCCGGCACAATCGTCGAACAAGTAAAGCTGGCACTCGCAGACCTTCCTGAGATAAAAGAAACAGAAGTAAATATCGTGTTCAACCCGCCTTGGTCAAAGGACAGGATGTCACGCTACGCGAAAATCGCGCTTGGTGTCAGAGACTAAGGTTCAAGTTTAAAATGCATGTTAAAAAAGCAGCAGGGAGCTCCCTTGCTGCTTTTTTGCATTCAAGAATGCCTGAGCGATAACAATTCAAAGGTGAAAAATCTCAGCGAACTGTGATGAGAGAGTTTCCGAAGACAACTCATAGGAGAAAAATCGGACCGAGTTG
>NZ_JBALQL010000035.1:124992-132138 GCF_036964885.1 Bacillus sp. JJ1122
ATCGGACCGAGTTGTTATGAGAGGGATTCCGATAACAACTCAAAAGTCTAAAACCATATCGAGTGGTTTTTTGAAGTCTTCACAGGTCTGTCAGTCACAAAATTGTCATACAAACCATGAAATCAGCCGCTTTTATGTGAGGTAGTTCACTTAATCAAGTTGCAAATACTTCTATACTTCTTTTATAGAGAAGTACTGAAGGAGGCGCAAAATAATGTTTTCAAGAGATTTTGACAAAGATCCTTTCATTGTAATTTGGGAATTGACCAGAGCATGCCAACTGAAATGCCTGCATTGCCGTGCGGAGGCACAATATAGAAGAGATCCACGCGAATTGTCTTTTGAGGAAGGAAAAGCACTGATCGATCAAATATACGAAATGAATAATCCAATGCTTGTTTTTACAGGCGGAGACCCGCTTATGAGAGAGGACGTTTTTGATATTGCAGCCTATGCGGTTAAAAAAGGCGTCCGAGTTTCTATGACGCCAAGTGCGACGCCGAATGTTACGAAGGAAGCGATCGAAAAAGCAAAAGAAGTAGGATTGTCACGCTGGGCTTTCAGCATTGACGGCCCGACTGCTGAAGTGCACGACCATTTCAGAGGAACAGCAGGGTCATTTGATTTAACTATGGAAAGAATTAAGTACTTGCATGAACTTGAAATACCTATTCAAATTAATACAGTTATATCACGTTATAATATTGATTATTTAGATGAAATGGCAAAGATGGTTGAAGATCTGGATTGTGTTTTGTGGAGCGTGTTTTTCTTGGTGCCTACAGGGCGGGGGCAGGAAAAAGACATGATATCCCCAGTTGAGCACGAGAAGGTATTCACTTGGCTGTATGACTTAAGCAAACGAGTGAAGTTCGATATTAAAACAACGGCTGCCCAGCATTACCGCAGGGTCGTAATCCAGCAAAAAATGCGGGAAGCAAAAGACCATACCGAAGAAATCGATTATCTCACTGCATTGACTAAAGAAGGACTGACAGGGTCGATTGATGGCCTTGGCAGGGCGCCAAAAGGGGTCAATGATGGAAATGGCTTTGTATTCATCTCTCACACTGGGGACGTCTATCCTAGCGGCCTTTTGCCTGTAAAGGCTGGTAACGTCAGGGAGCAGCCGCTTGCTGAAATATACAGAGATTCCCCTGTTTTCAAGTCATTAAGAAATCCCGATGAATACAAAGGGAAATGCGGCGTATGTGAATTCAGGCATGTTTGTGGCGGATCCCGTTCACGCGCCTATGCTATGACCGGTGACTATCTGGAAAGTGAACCATTCTGCGTTTACATTCCTAAAGTGTTGAGAAAACAGAAACAAAGTTAAAATGAGAGCTCCAACGCCATGGCGCTGGAGCTTAATCAATAGGCTATGCTAAGGCTATAGTGATTTTAATTCTCTGCAACCTAAATCAACAGCCGTTTCTTACCCATCCACTAAAAAAAACGAGTGAAGCTAGCAGCCTCACTCGTTTTCTTATTCAAATTGTAAATGAATATCAATCTATACTGCAAAACACTGCCGGACAGTTTTCACAGCCGATTTCCTGACGTAAATAGTCAACGTCGTGTACAAGGATTTTACCTTTTTTGATTGAAATGATTTCTTCACGCTTAAGCTCATTCAGGATTCGATTCGTGCTTTCACGAGAAGTGCCGCAGAAGTTCGCCAGCTCCTGGTTTGTTAACGGAAGGTCGATGAGGATGCCGTTGTCTTTTTGCAAACCGTAACTGTTTGTCATACGAATCAGTGTCGAGAACAATGCACCTTTTTTTCCGTTCAGTACAAGGTCGCGAAACTTCGTTTGTGTTTTGCGGAAATGGTCGCTCATCCATTTCATGAATTCGAATGCAAGCGATGGATTCTGGAATATTTCCTTTTCAATGACATCTTTTCTGATGGCTGCAATCTTGGCATCTTCTATGATAAGGGCGCTAAGAAGATATTTTGGAGCATCCGTAAATAAAGTCAATTCGCCGCAAATATCGTTTTCCCCGCAAATTCTAAGGGCGAGCTCACGGCCATCTTGTGTGACCTTGCTGATTTGGACCTTACCTCCAAGAATCAAATAAAGTTCCTCTGCTTCCATGCCTTCCTGGAACAGATATGATCCCTTTTTAACTTGGATCGTCCTGTCAGCAAACTGGAGCAATTCTTTGATTTCAATCGAATGAGTTACTTTATGTGCATGTAGCATGGTCATCACCCTTTTCATTTTTTAAGAGGTAAAACTAATGTCTGGCTCACGTGTCAAAGTATTTATTGTCACAATAATAACACCGGCATAGTGTTAACTAAATACAGGAACGGTAAGTGTCAAAATGTCGTCACATTCTAGGACCTTTTTGTTCACATTTTCGAAACAAATTGCTCTAATTTTATTATATCGATAAACAAAGGCAGATAATTTACATGTTTGAAGACATCTGTGACGGTTTATTGAACATACAAATAGGTGTGAAGTTCGTCACATCTAAAAGCTTGTGAATTTTTTACGATTTACCCATAGAAAGCTGCTATGACAATTTCAAAGCCATTAGGGAAATAAATTAGTAAGCTCAAAGGGGAGAAAAAATAATGAAAACACAAAAAGTTCAGCTTCCGTTGCAAACACTCAGTCTTATAGCGGGGTTCATGGTATGGGTAATCTTATCCTCATTAATGCCATTTATAAAAGAGGATATCCAAATGTCAGCAAACCAGATTGCTATGGCGACAGCAATTCCTGTTGTTCTAGGTTCTGTCTTAAGGATTCCCATTGGATACTGGACAAACAAGTATGGTGCCCGAAAATTATTCTTTATCAGCTTTACATTGCTGCTTTTCCCAATCTATTTCATCAGTCTTGCTGATTCGTATACGGATTTGCTGATTGGCGGATTGTTTGCAGGAATCGGTGGAGCTGTTTTCTCAGTAGGTGTTACATCACTGCCAAAATATTATCCTAAAGAACGCCACGGCTTCGTCAACGGTATTTATGGAGTTGGTAACCTCGGGACTGCAATCTCAACTTTCTCAGCTCCAGTTCTCGCCTCCCAGCTCGGATGGCAGGCAACAGTCAAGTTGTATTTGATCCTGATGCTTGCCTTTGCATTGCTGAACTTCATGCTTGGAGATAAGAAGGAACCAAAAGTAGTCACACCTCTAGGAGAACAAATAAAGAGCGTCTATAAAAATCAAAAGCTATGGGCATTGAGCTTATTTTACTTCCTGACCTTTGGATCTTTTGTAGCCTTTACAATCTATTTGCCTAACTTCCTTGTAACCCATTTTGATCTTGAAAAAGTGGATGCTGGCCTAAGAACTGCTGGCTTTATCGCACTTGCAACATTTTTCAGGCCGATTGGAGGATGGCTGGGAGATAAATTCAATTCTTTCATCATTTTGATGTTTGTATTTGCCGGTTTGACGATTTCAGGAATCTTGTTATCATTCATGCCATCTCTGACACTTTACACGATCGGCTGCCTGGCAGTAGCCATCTGTGCAGGAATAGGTAATGGAACAATCTTCAAGCTTGTCCCGCTCTATTTTTCCAAACAGGCAGGAATCGTGAATGGTATCGTTTCTGCAATGGGTGGATTGGGAGGCTTCTTCCCTCCGCTAATGCTCGCATTCTTGTTCAACCTGACTGGACACTATGCAATTGGATTCATGGCATTATCACAAGTAGCACTAGCAAGCTTGATCATCGTATTCTGGATGTATTACCAGGACAAATTAAGCCTGGCAAAAAATATTATTGACCATACGATTGAAGGTGTCATGATCACGGATGTAAAAGGAAATATCGAACAAGTTAATCCAGCCTTCACTACGGTGACAGGCTATACCCCGGAAGAAATTATCGGGAAGAATCCGCGCATTCTTCGTTCAGGTGAGCATGAAGAAGACTTCTACAATGATATGTGGAAAGCGATCAAAGAGAATGGCTTCTGGCAGGGAGAAATCTGGAACAAGAAAAAGAATGGCACGATTTATCCTGAGTGGCTGACAATCAGTCCTGTAAAAAATGATGCAGGAGAAATAAAGAATTTTGTCGGCATGTTCAGTGAGCTAACTTTGAAAAACAAATAATATAGCTCTTTTAAAAACTGCATTAAATGGTTTAATGCAGTTTTTTCCATTCCCTATAAATTGACAACATCATGACAATTAAGGGTAAAAAACACTACCCAGGCAGTTTTTATGTTGTAATATATATATATAAAGAAAATCTACTATTTAAATAGAGGACTAATCATGTTAGTGTGAGAATATTAGATGAATTGCATTTGTAGCTGATATTGATCACTTATCCTACTTCTCTAATTGGAGTTGACGCATATGGTAAAAAACATAATCAAAGACCAGTTAAATAGACCACTACGAGATTTGCGTATTTCAGTAATAGATCGCTGCAATTTCCGCTGCCAGTACTGCATGCCTGCAGAAATATTCGGACCAGACTTTGCTTTTTTACCTAAAAGTGAGCTTTTGACTTATGAAGAAATTGAACGAGTGGCAAAATTGTTCATTGAACTTGGGGTTGAAAAAATCAGGCTTACTGGCGGAGAGCCTCTGCTTCGGAAGGATCTTCCGATTCTCGTCCAAAAGCTGAATGAGATTGAGGGCCTAAAAGATATTGCCTTAACAACAAATGGAGTTCTTCTGCCAAAATATGCAAAACAGTTGAGAGCTGCTGGGTTGAAGCGTGTCAATGTCAGCCTCGACAGCTTGAAGGATGAGCTTTTTGGAGAAATCAACGGCCGGAATGTGGGCGTTGGCCCTGTGCTCGATGGCATAAAAGCAGCTAAAGAAGCTGGCTTAGGTGTGAAAATCAATACTGTCATTAAAAAAGGGCTCAATGATTCTGAAATTCTCCCTATGGCTGAATTCTGCAAAAAGGAAGGCATTGAGTTACGCTACATCGAATTCATGGATGTAGGCAGCACCAATGGCTGGAAAATGGATGATGTTATCACAAAGAAGCAAATGTTTGATATTATAAGCGAGCATTTTGATTTGGAGAGGGTAGACCCTGATTACTACGGGGAAGTTGCAAAGAAATACCGCTACAAAGGTACTGATATAAATGTTGGATTCATTTCATCAGTTTCAGAGTCCTTCTGTTCGAGCTGCACAAGATCGCGGCTATCGGCAAACGGACAATTGTTCACTTGCCTCTTCAATGGAAATGGCCATGATATCCGTGATTTCATGCGAGACGGTGCTACCGATGAAGAACTTCGGGCACGCATAACAGATATCTGGAACCATCGTACGGACAGATACTCTGATGAGCGGACAGCGGAAACAGTTGCAAACAGAAAGAAAATTGAAATGTCTTATATAGGCGGCTAAGACTCCTTCGGGGGTCTTTTTCTTTTTAAAAGGGGATTATTGTATGCGGAGATAGCGATCTTTGAGAGGAAAATCTTTTTATATCCCATATGATGTATTTGAAGTCCCAAGCCTTGATTGAAGAAATTAAGGTGCAACCGCTTTTCTCAAAGCTAATAATGGGCATACTATGTTTCCGAACAACTGGATTATGGGTATAGACAGAATCTAATATATCTTATTTATGATTTGGAGAATGCCTGAATGCTTAAAAGAAGAATAGAATTTTTATTTGTATTTATTTTGATAGCCTGCATTTATATCGTGTTTTTCACTGGCTTAAGCCAAATTGTCAAGAGTGGAGCCATTATCGTTTATGCCGTCATTATTTTAATCAGCATCTATTCGCTGGTGCTGGAAAACCGATCTGCTCAACACACACTGATGTGGATGTATGTCTTGATCCTATTTCCAGTAGTAGGTTATTTCTTTTACTTGTTTTCCGGACAGCTATACTTAAAGGGTTATTTATACAAAAGTAAGCGAACTCGGGACCGGGATGAATGGGAAAAAATAATGAGAAAGGAAGAGTCTCGTGACTTATCCTTCTTAATCGATAATCAGCAATGCTTTGCGCAGTATGCCAAGAATGCATCATTCACACCCATTACTACAGGGTCAAAAGCAAAGATCCTTAAAAATGGGGACGAAACTTTCTCGGAAATTAAGAAGAAGCTGAAGGAAGCTCAAAAATTCATTCACATTGAATATTATATTTTTAGGTCTGACCGGCTTGGACAAGAAATCATTGAGATTCTTATAGAAAAAGCGCAGCAGGGAGTTGAAGTGCTGTTCATGTTCGATGCGGCTGGCAGCATGAAATTTGCCGCAAAAGACCTGAAGGATATGCTAGATGCCGGAATCAAGGCACAGCCATTTTCTCCGCTAAAATATGGCTTTTTCAATCAGAAATTCAACTTCCGAAATCATCGGAAAATTGTGATCATCGATGGGGAAATTGGTTTTGTCGGTGGCTTGAACGTCGGAGTAGAATATCTTGGAGAGGATGAAAACTTTGGGTTCTGGCGCGACACCCATATGGTGCTGACGGGTGAAGCAGTATATACACTTCACAACGTGTTCCTGCTCGACTGGGAATATGTCAGCGGCGAGAGAGTTATTGAGAATTATCCTGCCGTTCAAAAGGAGGATAATGACGATGTACTGGATGGGGCGATCCAGGTTGTAGCGAGCGGACCTGATACCCAGCAAGGAATCATGAGCGATTTTTATTATACAATGATGTCATGCGCGACAAAATCCATTTGGATAGCGACGCCATATTTCGTACCAGATGAGGCGATCCGCACGGCTTTAAGAGTTGCGGCAGCAAAGGGAATAGAAGTGAGGATCATGGTTCCTGAAATCAATGACAGCTACTTGACTCAGTACGCTAGCCGTTCCTATTTTTCGGAATTATTAAGGAGTGGGGCGGAAATCTATTCCTATAAGAAAGGCTTTCTGCATCAAAAGGTGATTATTGTAGATGGAAATATTGCGTCAATAGGAACAGCTAATATGGATATGAGAAGCTTCCACCTGAACTTTGAGGTGAATGTTTTCCTTTTTGGCACAAGCTCGATCAGGGATCTTGTCGCCCATTATGAAGAAGATATGCTCGAATCAGATAAAATCAGTCCAGTTCAATATTATAAACGCGGTTTTATGGAAAGGTCGAAGGAGTCTTTTGCAAGGCTTTTTTCAGGAGTGTTATAAGAAAAGACCTCATCATAACTGAACTGTGCCCCCTTTTA
>NZ_JBALQL010000036.1:0-10544 GCF_036964885.1 Bacillus sp. JJ1122
CTGGAACGAAAAACAACAGTCTTTTTTAAGAGAGCCAATTAATAATAAGGAGAAACACATCATGTTTATCGAAAAACGGGCGGAAAAAAGAAGGATGAAAAAGCAAGAAAAGAACTATGGACTATGGGATTTTGTAAGTGATGTCCTGTTCTGGATACCGGAATTGATTATTCTTCCGTTTCGTCTGTTGTTTCTCCTGTTCAGGTTTCTGGTGAGATCGGTTTTTGATTCCTTTTAAACTTTAAAAAACCGCGAAAAGATTTTAAGGGGCTCGTTCAATTATCGGAAGGAAAACTTAGTTTTTCACCATCAAGAACTACACATTTATCAGTTAATTTAACATTGGAAACAGCAAACAAAAGCATCGGTCATTAAAACCGATGCTTATTAACGTGGTTCTGATTATGGATTTACTGAGTTAGCTATTTCTACTAAAATTTCTGGTGTTACTTGGTCAGATATAGCTTTATTAATGTTTAAAACATACTGCCAACCATTCTTTTCGAATACCAGTAAATTAAACCTTCTTGCGATTTTGGTACTATAACTCGCTTTGGTTCCATCTTTAAGTTCGAAGGTTTGATCAATATGCTCCTTTCTAATTGGTAAACCGTGCTTTACTGGTTTAACCCAAATCATATAGTGATTTTTGGGATTATTTATATGTCTGTATTCAATTTCAAACTCATCGTTAGTGTCACCATCCAAATCATTAAGCCTTCCAAAACTGTGTGTGAATTCAATGGGAGGCATTTGCACTGGCAAAGCAATATTCCGTTTGAAATGCTCATTACTTTCTTGTAATGCGTCGTAAACCTCTTTGTAGCCAATATTGAAAAATGACTTTTGGAATTCTTCGCTTGTGTAGTTAGCTTTAACTCCGCAGGAAATTGAGAAAGTATAAATAATACACAAAACGGGGAATTTTAGTATTTTGATGATTACCACCTCCTAAACTTTCTAGAAAACATACTTACATTATTATCTGCAATGATTACCTTAGTTATAAAAACTTCTTATACACGAAGTTACTCATACAACTTTTAGGACATATTTGCAGGAATTTTCCTGTCATTTTTTCCTGACATTAAAACATGTACAGGCACTTACAGCGATTTTTTCCAATTGTAATCATGTTCTAGTGGATCGCAGATCATGAGGGCAGCATTATCAGAAGAACATCTTTTCAGAAAATTAAGAAAAAGCGGTATACCTTTTTATGAAAATGTATATAATAGAGAGAAAAACTATTAGGCAAAAGGGGAAAAGGTATGGTGACATATGGCACTTTTTTACGTTTAGTAGAAGAGGCGGAAAAGTTGAACTGCAAGGTGATTCTCGATTCTAAGAAAAAAATTAATTTTAATCCTAACATGTCCATTACGATTCCATTATCAACGACTCTGGAAAATATTTATGCCTTTGCCCATGAAATCGGGCATCTAATAGACTTTGTTAATGGTGAACTTAACTATGATTTATGGTTGAATGACTGGTCTTACCGAATAACGGCCGAAATGAGTGCATGGGTTCATGCTTATAAGGTGTTACAGGACTTGGATGTTCCGCTTGATGACTGGAAATCTCATGTTGAATCCAAATTATCGACTTATTTTAAATATCACGAGGTAATTGCTTGATTTGGAGACCGGCTATTTAGCTGGTCTTTTGTATTTACATTAAAAAGTTGTTTAATTTTTACATTCATTCTTTCATTTGTCTAATTAATAACCCAAAAATAAATAGTTTAAGAACGTTTGTTCGGGTTATAATAACAGCGAAGGCAGTTGAAGGGATTGATACATATGAGAATACGTGACAGAGGATTGCTGAAGTTTTTACCTGCACATTTTGCACCTGAACACCGGGCATTATTGCGAGAACTTGCTCGCGATGAACTTCGCCAGGCTAAACCATTACTGGACGAGTATGAAATCGAAGAGCTGGAAAACCGCATTTGTTACGCGATGGAGTATACATACCCTGTAGTTCTTTCGAAGTGGGAGGACGGATTTACACAAGTAGAACAAGGATTGGTCCATTATCTTGACCCTATAAAAAAAGAGGTCCGGTTGGTTAGCAAAGACGGGACAGCAATGTCCATAAAGTTTACGGATATTGTTGGGGTTGAGGTGATTGAATGACTAAGGTAGCACATTTCTGAAAGTGGATATGAAAGGAATCTGTGCGGAAAAAGGGGAAATCGACTTTTTAGCGAATTATTTTAGGAAGGAAGAACGGGGGCTAGAGAGATGAGTATAAATATTAAAATCATGCCAGTTACTCAGGATAATATCAGAGCCTGTGCGAGACTGGAAGTATCTGAGGATCAAAAGAAATTTGTCGCAAGGAATTTGGCTACGATTGCCTGGGCTTATGTAGATCCCAAATTCACACCGTATGCTATTTGTGATGGTGATACGGTAGTAGGGTTGGCTGCTGTTGAGTATATTCCAGAAAATGAAGACTATGATCGGCACTGGGTACCAAGGTATATGATTGGGGAAGATTACCAGGGCAAAGGGTATGGAAGGCTCGCGATGGAAAAAATCATTGAAATGATTATTTCTGAGCATCCTGATTGTCAAAGGGTCCGTCTTTCAGTAGTCCCGGAAAACGCAGGTGCTATTCAATTTTATAAAAAACTCGGCTTCGTTGAAACGGATGAAATGATAGAGACCGAGAAGGTTATGGACTATTTTGTTAAAGTTAATAGCTTGTAAAAAATATTGGTAAGTGGGTGAAGAGCATGGTCTCTCAGGCTCTAATAATTCGCGATAGCAAACTTTTAATGGTCAAACAATACGTATCAAGTGGACGGATTGTCTGGAATTTTCCAGGTGGTGGTATGGAAGGGAATGAGGCTCCAGAAGAAGCATGTATCCGAGAGGTAAAAGAGGAAACGGGCTATGATGCTGTTGTAATAAGGCTCCTTAATAAAGATGAATTCAAATATACCTTTATAGCGGAAATTATCGGCGGGGAACTTGGCTACGATCAAACGATTGAAGACAATGACGATTTACTTGCCGTTTCATGGATATCTCTTAATGATGTTGATAAATTTGATGGTTTCATTATTCCATTATTGGAACTATTCCAGGAGCAGGAAAACCGGGTGGAAGCGATCGATTAAAGTTAGAATTATAGTGTTCATGGATGGAACATGTAGTACGGGATTTCATTCGTGGCTCGTGCTTCCTGCATTTTTCCTCTTCAGTTTGGAATACTTCTAAGTGGTTAATGTAATATCCATATGTTTTTTAAAAGGCATTTCCTTTTTGGGAATGTCTTTTTTTATGAATAGAGAAGATTTTTCATAGAAAAGCACATAATAAAATAAGTGAAGCGATGCAATAAGAGATCATGGTGCTTCAAGGCTCATCACTTAGTAAAATAACAACAAGGTTGAGGTGCAATAATGGAAGCATTTCCTATTATCCATACAAATTTTTGGGATGCAGTTGTAGCGGTGCCAGTAATCATTTTAGCGACTCAGCTTCTTAAAATCTTAATGCATATCCGTAAACCATTAGTTCCGGCGCTGGCTAATCTAATAGGATTTATCATCTCCATTTTCATTGCTCATCCAAATAATCTTTGGGCAGGTATATTCATGGGGTTTTTCTACGGAAACGCAGCAGTTGGAGTGTATGCCTCTTTAAAGACTCAAATAAAAGCGTTTCGAAATGAAGAATTCTAAAGGGGAATGAGCACGGTCTTTAATGATCTAGCTTCCGAATCTCTCCCTAATAAAGGATATCTTTTGCAAAAAGAAGAATATAGAGAGATACTGACAACGAGTTAGGGAGGGGATTTTACATTGTCAGATTCTAGTTTTAACAGGACCATTCATCCAGTACTTTTTGGAGTCCTTGTTGTAGTAACGACCTTTCTTATGGGATCTTCTTTTACCGTGGGAAAAATCGGCTTAACATATGTATCCCCGTTATTGCTGGTCGGCTTAAGATTCACTTTGGCTGGTTTGATTATGTCAGTGCTGGTCAGGAAAAAACAGCTGCCAGTAAATTTTACTGAGTGGGCAAAGGTATTCATAATTGGTATGTTCCAAACAACTGGTGTAATGGGATGCATTTTTCTAAGCTTACGAACAATAACCGCTGGAGAGTCTTCCATTCTCACTTTTAGCAATCCACTGATTGTTGTCATTATGGGTACAGCGTTTCTGGGAATACGTTACAGATTCATGCAATGGCTAGGTGCGATTATCGGCTTTATTGGCGTTTTTGTCACATTGGGATTTCATCTGCAGCTGACTTCTGGCACGCTCCTTGGGTTAGGTGCAGCAGTATCCTGGTCGATTGCGACGATACTGATCAAACAATGGGGCAGCCAATTTAATGTCTGGGTGTTAACGGCTTATCAGATGCTATTTGGCGGCAGCATTTTATTAATAATGGGAATAACAATTGAAGCACCCAAGCTGTCTATTAATCTAATGTCGGTATCGATTATCTTATGGCTCGCCATTATGGCGTCGATTGTTCAATTTGCGATATGGTTTTACCTAATCAACGAAGGAGACCCTGGAAAGACAAGTGCATTTCTATTCCTTGCACCTTTTTTCGGTGTCCTCACAGGCTGGATGCTTCTTGATGAAGTGGTGAATTGGTATGTCTACGCCGGAGGAACACTCATTTTTATAGGGATCTTCCTTGTTAATTGGACATTTAAAAAATCCAAGGTAAATCAGGATGAAGCATTGGACAAAGAACAAAAGAAAAAAGAAGTCCTTTAGCACACCACCGCGCTGGGGGTCAGACCCCCAGTGCTTTAGAGTGGTAAAGTGGTTCGGGCAATCTAATAAACAGCTCAGCAATGTGAATGAGGTAAAAATTATACATAACATCAAATCTGTGTATTTTCTCATATAATGCTTGAAAAGGAAGTAGGATTATAACTTTTTCTTGTTATTTGAAAAAAATTTTTCAGGGCGTATCTTTTTCTCTCCCTTCATTCGTTTAAGGATCAGAGAGGTTTAAAGGAGTGAACAGAATGCAAACCAAAAAGCGTTTGGAGGCCGTTGATATACAGGAGGAGACAAGGGGAAACAGCGAGATAACTCAGTTTTATCCCCGCCTGCAGCAGTATTGTCAATTCCTGGCTCAAAATGGCTGGGATGGAGATGATCTGTTTCAAGAAACGATCATTAAGGCAATTAAGCACTATGAATCATCCCAAATTAATTCTGCCTTGCTGAAAAAAATTGCTTACCATCACTGGGTGGACACGATTAGAAAGCGGAAGCATGAGGTACCAGGGATTCCAGAAGATTTTTCAGGGCAAGAGGCTGCTTTCAAACAGAACAGCGCGGCAGAAACGGTTGAGCTGTTAATGGAAAAAATGACACCTAAGCAGTCAGTTATTTTCATCCTTAAGGAAGCATTCCGATTTCAATCAGCGGAGATTGCAGGTTTGCTGGGGATGACTGAAATGGCAGTTAAAGGATCGCTGCATCGTGCGAGAAAACGGCTTGAAAAAGAAGGAACTCTTCGTGATGTGGACTCGTTACAGGATGAAGGGGAAGAAAAGCTCCTTTCAAGCCTGTTGAGCGAATCTCTTCAAGCACAAGATCCTGAGGTCCTGTTAGAAAATATACGTGAAATCCCATCTCTTTTTGCTGCTCCAAAAATGGCTATGGTCATGCATTCAAGTTCTGCTCTCTCTTCTTTCAAAATGGCAGCCTAATCAGAAAAGGGAGGAAATATCATGGGTACAATTCCATATGTTATCGAGCAGTCAAACAGGGGAGAAAGGTCTTACGACATTTATTCTCGACTTTTAAAAGACCGCATCATCATGCTTGGTGATGAAATTAATGATCAGGTAGCGAACAGTGTCATCGCTCAGCTGTTATTCCTTGAAGCGGATAATCCTGAAAAGGATATTTCGATTTATATCAACAGTCCTGGAGGTTCAACTTCAGCTGGATTCGCCATCTTTGATACGATGGAATATATCAAGCCTGATATCAGTACGATTTGCATTGGAATGGCAGCCTCATTTGGAGCGATGCTTTTGCTCGCAGGTACAAAGGGAAAGCGATACGCCCTGCCAAACAGTGAAATCATGATTCATCAGCCGCTTGGCGGAGCTAGGGGGCAGGCCACAGAAATCGAAATCTCGGCACGGAGAATTCTCAAGCTTCGTGAGCATATAAACTCCATCATCTCTGATCGAACAGGGCAGCACATTGAAAAAATTGCGAAAGACACGGACCGTGATTATTTCATGAGTGCACAGGAAGCCCTTGAATACGGGATTATTGATAAAATCATCTCGAAATAGTTGCTGAGTCGTATAGCATCCCTGTAAAAAAATGAGCTGTTCAACGGCTCATTTTTTTACATTTAATCTCTAAATCCATTAAAATGGAATTGTAGCCATCAGGATGAGTGTCATACTAGAGATCTTAATAAAACATAATTTGGGAAATCATTGTATAGGAAAATCCTGAGAAGTAACGAACTAGCTTAAAACGGAGGAAAGTGAATGAAAGTAGAGATCAGGCAAGCCGTAGATAGTGACAGAGATATTTTTATCGAGTATGCAGTTAAATTAAGCAACTTCAATCGAAATAACCATTCAAACGAATGTACATACGATAATTATGAAAGCGTTATTAATACAATAAAACAGAATGCATATGAAACATTTAATAGTAGAAATGACGATACGCTAATCTTAATTGCAGAATTAGAAGGAACACCCGTTGGATATGCCTTAGGCAGAATTTTTGAAGAAAATGAAGCAGCAGATAATGGAACAGGCAGGATGGGTCTTTTTGATGAACTATTTTTGGAGGATGCCGCTAGAGGACATGGTCTGGGACAAAGACTATTAGACGAGACGGTAAATTGGATGAAAGATAAAGGGATTAATAGAATTAAATTACATGCCTATTCATGGAATGATCATGCGAAAAAATTATACGCGAGAAATGGTTTTAAGGAATATGCAGTATCCTATGAAACATTTATTTAGAAAGTCAATTGATTTTGATTTGTTATCGTAACGCAAAAAGGTGTCACAAAAAGGGTATTATTTTCTCTTTGTATTGCCAAGAAGTAATACCCTAGTCATTTTCCTTCTTAATGCACCAATGATGCTCTTAAATTACTCATGCCATTTTCCAAATATCCTTTTAAACAAGTTAGCATATAGACCCAACCTTCTTTTTGCTGGATCATTTTATTTACTATTTCAGGATCATCTGCTATCAAACCAGATTCGATCACTTCAACAATGGTACTCGTATCGTCCATCTCTTTCAGTGTGATTGTAACAATTGTTTCTTGATTTTCTGCTCCCCATGAAAACACGATTTTCTTATTTTCTTCGACCTCCAACACATGGACGGAACCTTCTGCATTGTATTCATCATACCTCCAGATTATCGTCTTTCCTGGTTCCATTCTTCCTGTTCCGGATGAAAACCAGAAATTAGCCATCTTTACAGGGTTTACAAATGCTTCATATACCTCATGAGCGGGCTTTGAAATTTTCATTTTTGTAGTAATTTGAGTATCCATAATTATTTTCACTCCTTCTAAATATTTAACATTTTTTTCATTTTACCATTAATATAAGCTTGGAACCTACCATTGCAATAAGATGATCATCGCATGCCTTTTTGAAAACCTATTAAAAGAGTGGCATGGGCAGAGGACTTTATTAAGTCAAAAATTCAGAAGAATAAAAAAAGATTCTGGAACTGTAAATGTGAGACTGTTATAATCGAATTTATATTTTAAAAAATTAGAATTCTCAAAGAACAGCAACATGACGCAAATTCACAGTAAAGGGGAATGTCCATGAATCTCTACGGATCAGAAAAAATTAGAAAAATGACTTCCAGCATCTTTCAGGAGGTGGTAGATCGAAAGCAGGCTGCTGTTTTGAAAGGGAAAGATGTGATCGATCTTAGCATCGGGAGCCCGGATTTCCCGCCACCCTCATTTGTAGTTGATACCCTGGTTGAATATTCGAAGGATCCTGGAAGATACGGGTATACATTGAAAGGGATCAGTGAATTCAATGAGGCAGTTAAGTATTTTTATCAGCAGCGTTATGGTGTTGAACTGGATGATAAAAATGAAGTCCTGCAGCTTATGGGTTCTCAGGATGGACTTGCTCATCTTGCCACAGCGATCATTGATCCAGGTGATTATGTACTTGTGCCGGATCCCGGGTACCCAATCTATGAAGCTAGTGTAACGATTGCTGGCGGGCTCATCCATCCAATGCCACTGCTTGAAGAGAATAAATTTCTCCCTAAACTTAATGAAATTCCAGAAAACGTTTTACATAAGACGAAAATGATGGTTTTAAGCTACCCGGGAAATCCTGTTACTGCGCTTGCTGACCATAGCTTTTTCGAAGAGGTTATCCAGTTTGCCAAGCTGCATAATATCCTGGTTGTGCATGATTTTGCATATTCTGAGCTTATCTATGATGGAAACCCGCAAATCAGTTTCATGTCAGTGCCTGGTGCTAAGGAAGTGGGTGTAGAGTTCAATTCGCTCTCGAAAACGTTTAATATGGCAGGCTGCCGAATTGGCTATGTGGTAGGCAATCCACAAGTCATTGATATCTTGGCTTCTTTTAAATCACATATCGACTATGGGATCTTTTATCCGATCCAGATGGCAGCAGTTGCTGCCTTGACTTCTGATTATTCGTTTCTGCAGGACCAGGTAAGGCAATATGAAGCTCGTAGGGATGCCTTAGTTTCCGGATTAAGAAATAGCGGGTGGCAGGTCGCTAATTCCCCAGCAACGATGTTTGTCTGGGCGAAAATACCTGCCGGATGGAAATCCCGTGATTTTGCTTTCGAATTGATTGAACAGGAAGGAATTGCAGTCGTCCCTGGTGACGCTTTCGGCAAACAAGGCGAGGGCTATGTTCGTATCGCGATGGTACAGCCTCCGGAGAGACTGACAGAAGCAGCAGAGCGTGTGAACCGGTTTATGCTTGAGCACTCCTTATAATATTGTAAAATATTTCGGTATACGAATTGACTTTTATTTAAATTTAGAATATTATCACTTTATTGAACTAAAATTTAATACATATTGTCTTCTTATCAAGAGAGGTGGAGGGAAAGGCCCTGCGAAACCTCGGCAACAGGTTCATTAGAACACTGTGCCAATTCCTGCGAACTTTTTGTTCGAAAGATAAGGAGAGAGTTTTTAACAGCTCTCTTCTTAGTGAAGGGAGCTTTTGTTTTTGAGAGACTTTGTTAAGTCTCTATCTTTTTAAAATAATACCAACTTAACAGGTTGGTAAAGTCGAGATTAAATGAGCATAGGAGAGATTAGGAATGAAGTATGGATTTTGGCTGCCAATTTTTGGCGGATGGTTAAGGAATGTTGAAGACGAAAAGATGCCACCGACTTTTGAATATGCTAAGACGGTGATCAAATCAGCAGAGCAATTGGGTTATTCTACATCATTAATCGCTGAGCTGTACTTAAATGATATTAAAGGACCCGAGCATGATTCACTTGAAGCCTGGACAACAGCTGCCGCACTTGCTTCTGTTACGGAAAAAAAGAAATTATGGCTGCTGTCCGTCCTGGCTTTCACAATCCGGCTATCACTGCAAAGATGGCCGCAAATATAGACCAGATTAGCAACGGACGTTTCACTCTGAATGTCGTTTCTGCCTGGTGGGAAGAAGAAGCACGCCAGTACGGAGGTATTTTCACCGAGCATGATGAGAGATATGAAAGGACCACGGAATTCATCGATGTTTTAAAGGGACTTTGGAGCGGATACAGTTTTTCGTATGAGGGAAAATTTTATCAACTGAAAGATACACAGCTATTTCCAAAACCGGTTCAGCGTCCCAATCCGATTTTAGTACGCGGGCGGAGAAAGCGAGAAGGGAAAACAGACGATTGTTGAGAAATGCGATGCTTATGTGATGCATGGAGGTACGGTTGAGGAAATTCAGCGGAAAATTACCGATATGAAAATTCGCAGAGCTGCTACGGGGAATGCAGAACTGTCAGAGTTCGGAATGGCGGCCTATGTCATTTGCCGGGATACCGAGGAAGAAGCGCTGGGTGAATTGGAGCGAATCACATATGTGAAGGAATCGAGCGCCTACGCAGGATTTAAGGATTTCACGAGCAAATCTCAGCTCGAACAACAGATCCAGCTTCAGGATTATTCCGTTTCCAATCGTGGTTTGCGACCAAACTTGGTGGGCACACCAGAGCAGATTGCAGAACGAATTTTACAGTATGAAGAGGCTGGACTAGGATTGCTTCTTCTCCAATTCTCACCTCAGTTAGAGGAAATGGAGCGTTTCGCGAAAGATGTCATGCCCCTCGTCGAAGAGAAAAGAGAACGATTGACAGTTTGATAAAATCTAGATTTATTGTATCTGTCTGAATGTAAAAGCATTTCGTTTTTGAGTTGAGCTCTCTTTTTTAGAAAGGCTCTGTTAGTGCCAAATGTTGTTTATGACCACTGTTGATTGTAGTGGAAGGCGCGCAGACTCCTCCGAAAATGCT
>NZ_JBALQL010000036.1:10604-63577 GCF_036964885.1 Bacillus sp. JJ1122
AATCAACAGCCTTGTTTAATAGAGCCTTTAGTAAAAAAATGGCTTGAATCGAAGAAACACAAGAAATGGATAAATGAACTATCCTTCATTATTTTAGTGGTGGGATTTTACCAAGAAAAACGAGGGGAATTGCTATTTATCTTTAAAAATAAATTGTGTATAAAGGAGAGAAAGAATTTGAGCAAAGTTTATGTCATACACGAAAATAGCGAATGGACCGTCCATTTAACGAAGAGGCTTGAGGAGCTGGGAGTGCCATATGAAGAATGGCATCTTGATCAGGGCTTGCTGGATTTATCAACGGAGCCGCCCGAGGGAATATTTTATAGCAGAATGAGCGCGTCCTCCCATACAAGAGGCCATCGCTTTGCACCTGAATATGCTTCGCAAGTTTTAGCATGGCTGGAAGCCCACGGTCGAAAGGTGCATAACGGAACACAGGCACTTGATTTAGAGGTTAGCAAGGTGAAGCAATACCTGGAGCTTAACAAATTTGGTGTCAGGACGCCTAAGACTATAGCGGCAGTTTGCAAAGGTCATATTCTTGAGGCAGCAAGCAATTTTGAAGGAAAAACGTTTATCACCAAGCATAATCGTGCGGGGAAAGGCCTCGGTGTCCAGCTGTTCCAATCTCTTGAAGCGTTGAAGACATATGTTGAAGGACCTGCTTTTGAAGAACCGGTTGATGGCGTCACACTCATCCAAGAATACATCCTTTCACCCGAAAGCTATATCACTAGATGCGAGTTTGTTGGCGGTGAGTTTGTATATGCTGTTAGGGTCGATACATCAGAAGGATTTGAATTATGCCCCGCGGACGCTTGCCAGATTGGTGATTTATTCTGCCCTGTCGGGGAGGAAGTTGAAGAGAAACCGAAATTCCAGATTATCGAAGGATTCAATGACCCTATCATTGATAAATTTAAAAGGGTTCTCGAAGCAAATAATATCAGTGTGGCAGGAATCGAATTTATCCGAAATGAAAAAGGAGACATTTTCACATACGACATTAATACAAATACCAACTATAATGGCGATGCAGAAGCTAAGTCAGGAAAATATGGCATGCTTGAGCTGGCAAAATTTTTAAAAGCTGAGCTTACTTCAGAATATAATCTAAGCATTAAGTGAGAGTGTTGTGGGATGCTCAATATGAGAGTATTTTTACACTAATTATACATCGTTCTGTGATCAGCTAATAAACGGCTAAGTTGCATCAAGTATGACCCCGGTATTGTACCGGGGTCTTTTATTGGATTCTTCCAGGGGTATTCCTGATAAGTGAAGGAAGTGATAAGCTATTGCTTAAATACATAATTTGGATTTCTGTAATGTGTTTTATGAGGAGTGGAAGGATGTCTATCCAATTAGAGAATAATAATCTAAAATATTTGCACGCAGATTGTACAAATTGTTTTGGTTTATGTTGTGTAGCACTGCCTTATGCGAAATCAGCAGATTTTGCTTTTAATAAAGAAGGGGGTTCTCCTTGTCAAAATCTGCAATCAGATTATCGTTGCAGCATCCATAAAAACCTTCGCAGCAAAGGTTTCAAAGGTTGCACGGTTTATGAATGCTTTGGAGCTGGCCAAAAGGTTTCCCAGTTCACATATAAGGGGATTGATTGGCGTGAACATCCAGCATCAGCAAAAGAAATGTTCGATGTATTTCCAATCATGCAGCAGCTTCATGAAATGCTTTGTTATCTGTTTGAGGCGCTTTTCTTTGAGGAAGCCAAGCCGCTACATGCTGATATAGAGTCCGCCTTAGAAAAAACAGAAAACCTTACCAATCAGGACGCTTCTGCCATTCTAAACCTTGATATTCAGGCCCACAGGGCAATGGTGAATGATTTGCTTTTACAGACCAGCGAATTGGTCCGTTCAAAAGTTAAAAATAAGGACAAAAGGGTAAAACGGGGAAGCAGTTTTATCGGTGCAAAAATGCGACGGGAGAACTTTAGAGGAGCTAATTTGCGTGGAGCACTGCTGATTGCAGCTGATTTAAGAGAAGCAGATTTAAGAGATTGTGATTTTATCGGAGCCGATTTGAGAGACGCCGATTTAAGCGGTGCAAACCTTGCGGGAAGTTTCTTTCTGACCCAAGCACAAATTAATTCAGCTAAAGGCGATCAACGTACAAAGTTGCCGGAAGGTCTGAAAAAACCTGATCACTGGTAATGGATTCCTAATGAAACGTGGTTATATAATGATTTTTAAAGATAAAGGAATGAAGAAGCTAACGCAGAATACTAATGATGTTGGAACATTATTCACTTAGGGGGAATGGACATGTTTAAAACCTTGAATCGGTTTATGGAATCATGGGAATTTGAAGCAGCTTCTACTCAAAAAGCCCTTAATCAATTAACGGATGAATCGTTAGCCCAGGAAATAACTTCAGAGAATTGGAACTTGGGTCGAATCGCATGGCATATCGTAACAGCGATAAAAGTAATGTCCTCCCAGTCCGGACTTTCGTTTGAAGCACCTGCGAAGGACTACCCTGTGCCTGATTCTGCAAGATTTATTGCTGAGTCCTATGGGCAGGCAAGTTATGCTTTTGCTGATGCCTTAAAAACGCAGTGGACAGACGAAAATCTTGATGAAGTGATCGATTTCTTTGGAAATAAGATGACAAAAGGAACGCTTCTATCTTTCTTAATTCAGCATCAGATTCACCATCGAGGACAAATGACTGTACTAATGCGCCAGGCAGGATTACGGGTACCAGGAATTTATGGGCCATCCAAAGAGGAATGGACTCAGATTGGGATGGAAGCTCCCCAGATGTGATTCAATTTTTTATGGAGTGAGGAAGAATATGGCCCCTTTTATCATAAGCACAGATCGGTTAATACTTAGAAAAATGGATAAGGACGATGCAGGCAAGCTTCTCGAGATATTTTCAGATCCTGTGGCGATGGCGTACTATCCTTCTACTAAAAGTGAAAAAGAAACAAATGGATGGATTGAATGGACATTAAACAATTATGAAAATCATGGGGTAGGTCTCTGGATCGCAGAAGACAAGGAAACGGGAGAGTTTTTAGGGCAATGCGGGATTGTTCCTCAGGTAGTGGATGAAGAGTCCAGAATGGAGATCGGATATCTGTTTGCTAGACGAGTGTGGGGAAATGGCTATGCTACGGAAGCGGCAACAGCTTGTAAAAAATATGGCTTCGAGCATTTGAATTTAAGTGAAATGATCTCATTGGTGGATGTTAACAATCATCCCTCTGCAAAGGTTGCTGAACGAATCGGCATGACGATAAAAAAGAAGATTTTTAAATGGGGTAAAGAGATACTTGTTTACTCTGTGTCAAAATAAGCTCGAAATTAAAGTGTTAGTTCATGCAGCCGCAGTGAATATCACTGCGGCTAATTCTGATGCCACATTTCTAAAATCTCCACAATTCTTTTCCTCGTGCTGACTCCCTCGTTTTTAAACATCAAGCGAAAATATAAGGCTTTCAAGAAATTGCTTGAGTTGGTCTTTTTTCTAAAAATGGATAAAGAAAATCCATTTGGATTTTGCATTTCACCGAGATGATCAGATAGGCTTGTAATCCATTTTTCTAGTACACTCTCATCCATTCCCTTGTCTAAAAGAGCTTCGACTGCATAAATAAGTCGTTCATCCTCTCGATCAGTGTAGGCTGCTTCCTTAAGTATGCAGCCACTAATCGTTTTAAGGCAGTCGTCTGCCAAATCCATTTCAAATAGGGGGTGCTTGATCGCCTCATCCAATAGATCCGCACCATGGGCAATGCTATGCGCCCAGCCTTTTCCTTCCACAAATCCCCGAGTATCCTTTTCTTTATTTAAATAAAGCAGACTGCTTTCAATTGCGTGGATGACTAACGCATCGGAAAGAAAACGTTCACTGCTGTCTTTTCCTAAAATAAGCGCAACAATGAGGGAAGAAAACGCTCTTGTGAAAACGGAATCATCATTCGTGCTGCCAATGCTTAATAACAAGTGATTTTCGTCAAGACAGGTTTCCAATAAATGAGTCAGCTGTCGTTCATTAAGATAATCTTGTTTAATTAAATAGTAAAAAGAAGTATAGATCAGCTTGTCTCTTAACTCAGAGTCAGTGGAACCGATATGGTTTGCCATTTGCTGAATAAGTTGATTGAGATCCTTATTTTTAATGGTTTCAGGCTGCTTAAAATTAAGATCTTTCAGTTCTTCTTTTAATAAAAGAGCTGTATTTTCCATAATCACCAATCCTAGTTTTTGTTTAAATATACTTTAACATAATTTTCCTGAATCGACTCTCTAAAGCATTTCATTTTTAATAGTTTATATATCCGCAATTAAGGAGGAGATTTTGTAACGGCTGAAGCAAGAACGGTTACAAGTGTGTTCAGGGATTTTAAACCAGCTGCATTTGCAGATGTACACGATCATGGTTTTAATACGATCACGGAGGATGATCATCGCTTCGTACCAATCCAGGTGGCTGCAGTAGTAGCGGATCCTTTTCCAGATCCATTCAGTGGTAAGCAATATAAAGTGATAAAGATGTTTTTAACCTTGGAAAGCAGGGGGAGACCGGCAGTAAAGTTGTTAATGATTAAAATGCAGTTCTTTTCCATAAGCTAAGCCCGGGTGATAAAATGGAAAAAATACTTTCCATCCTTCTATGGATTGGCTGTATTGCAATGTTATCTTTTGCGTATGAGGATTACCTTGTCACTGAATTTTCATTTCATGAAGAAGAGGGAATCATAGCGGGCAAAGGTGTGGGTAAGAATGTGAAAAATATCTATGGCAATTACAATGTTGAAAACGAATATTGGCTGCAGATTAATGGTAAAAAAATAGTTGTACGAAAAGAACTTTACGATTCTGTGGAAGCCGATGAAGCAGTAAGGGTGAACAGAACGAAATACGGAACAATGATCGAAAGCCAATAAAGCCAGGAAAAAGAAACGCATTTATTGCGTAACGGTTTTTTTTATTGTCGCAAAAATCCAATATGTATAGTGAAATGACCATCAATTTATATGTTAATTTGTTGGTCATTTTTTATTGATATAACGCGAATAATGATAAAAGTAGACTAAGAAATGTGGTCCAATTTGTATTTCGAAATGGAAGGTTGCAAAGGTTTTCTGTTACCTCGTTAATTGGACTGCAAAATTCTGTTTTTATTTACACTTTGGCTCTGTAATTATTCATTCGTATAGGTATGAGAATGAATAGGCGGAGAATTTCCGGCTAATGTATATAGAGGAGGCTTAAGAATCAAAAATAAGCGGATTAATTCCGGTTAACTGCTCTAAATTAAGTCAAAATTCAAAGGTTTGAATCATATAAGCGGAAAATCTCCGCTTATTCTTAAGGAAATATGGGTGTTTCCCAATTTAAACGGAATTTTTCCGGTTATTTTTCTAACACAGTTCAGGTTTATACCAGTACTTTGACCATAAAACGCATTATACATAAGGTGCCCCTAAATAATATGCTTACATAACAAAAAGCCCTGCTTTTTGCAGGACAAAAGGTATAACAAATATAAGAAGATTTTTAATGTATTTTTATAAAACGTGACAGGTATTTGAACCCATTATTTATCACGGGAGTTTCTTTATATAACTTATGATTGTGACTTAACATCCTTTCCTGCGCTAAGCAAAAATAGAAAAGTCCATTCGATACACAAGAGGGTCAACCCTAGCAGAAAATCAATCATTTTATCTCTCATTGCTGCCAACTCCTTGTTGTTAGTACAAGAGTAATTATAATTCCATTTAGGATGCCATTATCCTTTCGAAATTGAACATTTGATGAACGCAAAGGGGACAAAATGTGAACAAAATGAAATGGTTCCAAAATTCTAAGAACTATCTACGGTCCTATATACACCTTTTTGCAAAGTGCCATATTTCAGCAATTGGTTATGGAGTGGAGACCTGAAGGAAAAAGAAGGGAGATATCACGACCGTTTGTAGCTGCATTACTTATGTTTTATTTATCTGAATACTGCACTGTATTATAAACTTATCTCTTCGCATTCGAAAAAGAAATGGAAGAAAGCATCTATTGATTTACTAGGATATCGAAGGACGGTTTAACATGAATTACAAGCCTATTGAATTAGTCGTCTGGCTAAATAAGAAGGAACCCGCTCATTTGGCTGGGTTCCTTCAGTACGTTTTTACCTACTACCATGGAAGATCTATATCCATTTTCTTAGCAAGTTCTCGGCTTTTTTTCCTTCTCTTCTTCCTGTTTTCGGCTCTCTCAGCTGCACTTTCATGAAGCATGATTTCCTCTTGTGTACTAGGGACGACTTTTGGGATAGATACAGGCTTGCCTTCTTTTGAAAGGGCAACAAATGTGAGGAATGAAGTAGCTGCGAGTTTTCTTTCACCTGTCATCAGATCTTCAGATATGATTTTTACAAATACTTCCATTGATGAAGTTCCCACCCATGTCACAAATGATTCGAGGCAAACAGAATGATCCTTTTGTATGGGGATCAGGAAGTCGACTGAATCAGTCGATGCCGTAACAATATCGCACCTTGCATGACGGGATGCAGATATTGAAGCAACATCATCAATCATACTCATCAATTTTCCTCCATAAAGCGTTCCATGGTTGTTTGTATCGAGTGGAAACACCCTACTTGTCTTTATCACTTTTGATGCAGAACACATCTTGGTTTCTTCATCCATTCCTTTTCCTCTTTTCTTTCTTTTTTTCTATTATATGTTTTTTCGTCTGACGTAGCCATTTAATGCGGTTATAGAATTCATAACCAGAAAATAGAAGTTGCGTGAACATAAAATGTTATCGAAGAAGTGAAAAATTTATAAGGAAAGTAGATATATCCGTTCTGACATAACCATATAGGATAGAGAATGGTTTTATAAAAATTAGATCAGTGGATTTTTAAACTCTTAAAGAAGAAGATTCATCAATATTTATTTTTTAGGGAAACAAGATATGCTCACCAACTTGACCTTACACACGACTTCTTCAAAAAATTAGAGGTGCAGGGAGGTAAAGAGTTTGTTAGACTGGGGAACTCTGCTCATTATCCTTATGAGGCAGTATGTACCGCAGTGATTTTTGGGTGTATAATAACTAAAAAAATTTGAAATCGTTTTTTTTGTTTTATTATCATTTTAAAGGATAAAAGATATAGTAAAGGATTTAACCAAGTCTGATACTAGGAGGGATGTTCGATGCATCCTGTTATTCTGTTTGACGGAGTATGCAACTTCTGTGATGCGAGTGTCCAGTTTATTTTAAACCGCGATCCAAAAGGGATTTTCCAATTTGCTTCGCTGCAGAGTGAAGCTGGGCAGAATCTGGTGAAGAAGCACAATGTGCCTGCTGATGTCGACAGCATGATTTTAATTGAAGATGATAAGGTATATTATAAATCGACTGCGGCGCTGAGAATTAGCCGCCATTTGCAAGGGACGTGGAAATGGCTGTACGGTTTTACCATCATTCCAAGTCCGATAAGGAACATCGTTTACGACTTGATTGCCAAGAATCGATACAAATGGTTTGGGCAAAAGGAAAGCTGCATGCTGCCACCGCCAAATATTAGGAAACGGTTCTTATAGGAGCCGTTTCTCCTTTCGGTGAACACTGGCCGTATTGATGAATAAGAAAAAGAACGGAAAGCAACTGGATGCTTTTCCGTTCTTTTTTGATTATGAGGTAAAAGTGGAGTAACGCCAATATTGGTTTGCAAGTGTACTAGCCATCATCTCCAGTCCCTTGCTCTCTGCTTGATGGATGGGCTGCCAGTCTTCCGTACCTGCTGCTTTTAAATAGATTTCATGATGGGGTGCCTGGTCGTGGAGGCCAACAAGATCGAATTGCCCATCCTTGTAAAACGTACCGCATACTATATAATCGATTGCCGGTGACATAACTAAAGGGTTACTGATGGAATGATGCAATTGAAACATAATTTTATCATCATCAGAAAACACCTTTTTGAGTTTGATCCCCTCATCTGAAGCGTCCGCTTCTTCTATGAATTCTTCTTTTTTGTTAAACGCCTCTGTCTTGCCGACCTCCTTGCTTAACAAAGCAGAAGGGTTTTCTGAATCGATAAAGACGTCGGCCCTGGTGCGAAATTTGGAGGACTCAGGGTCAAAGCTGCGGTTGTCGCCTTTGAAATAGTGATCAGCAGAAGCAGGATTCGGATTTTGCAGCCACTCTTCATTTAAAAAAGTGGTATAGCGCAGCTGCCACAGACGTTCCTTATTACCTTCCGATATTGCACCGACTGGTTTTAATAGCTGGTTGAGTGGACCAATCTTCTTTGTTATTGAAAATTCTTCTTTTGCTGCCATTTCAGTGGACGAATCCTTCTTTATAGCGCCTACAGCATGAGCGACTACCGATTTGATTTCCCACTTGATTTGATCTGAACGCTGCAGCGGCCTTTTTGCTTTTATCGTATAAATGATTTCCTCATCAGATTCCAAATCATCATCTATATAAGAGCAGCAGTCAATTGTTTTCATTTTCACGCCATTTTTAAATATAGTGTACTCGGATACACCCTCAATCGGTTCCCACTCAAGACTGACCTGATTATTAGCAACAACTGAAGTCATGATGAGATCCTGAAGGGCATTTTCTCTTTCTTTATAATCTACCTCCGTTCTTGTTTGGATTTTCAGTATTTCCTCTACATGATCATTTCCGTCCATTTTTTCAATTGAGTAAGTATAAAGCGTGCCTGGAATAAGGTTTCGGTCCATCAATTTTGTGGCAGGTCCATTATAAATGAGTTTATGATCGCGATACACACGATACCGGCCATGACTCTCTGGCCAGGCAATTGTAATACATGTAGGCTGTTGTTCTATGAGATCCATAATTCGCGAATGAGAGATGGAAGCCGTTTTCCTCCGTCGATTAACAGAGGCAGCATAGAGTGCCCCGGCGATCCCAATAGCGGCAAGAGGCAAAATCCTTTTCGACATTTTTGAAGTATTTAAAATCGGGTTATCGGACTTCATAAATTAATCACCTCTTTATTGAAATTTGAACTTGCTTTTTGTTTACCCACTATAAGGGTATAGAACGCATTTAAATGTGCTGTGAAGCAGAAAGGCAATAAAGAAAGGGGATAAAGTTTATTTTTTTAAGGCTAGCAAGCTATTTCTGCTTTTGCTAAAGTTATAGGGTCTTACCATTAGAAAATGAATGTGGAAACATAAAAGCTTAAGACTTTTAATTACCGTTTTAAAATTTTTTTACATAAAGGTGAAAGTTATATGGAACTAAATATTCGTGCAGAACAAATGATAGAGGCAAACAATGTTTTAGCTAGACCAATTGAATTTTATGTTTTATATGTATATGAATGCGTTTTGGATGCGGTTAAGTCAGAAAAACAGCCTGGTCTAGCTCAGCAATTGATAGATAGAAGTCACAAGTTGATTGAACACAATGCCTCTGAAGACATAGAAAAGATAGAAAATAACTTTAATCATATTTTTATTAAAGAAGATGAGGAACAAGACTTCGCCTATGATTTAGAGATTTATTTTTACAAAGCGTATTGCCTTGGAGGAAAAGTGTTATGTGGAAGGACACTGAAATCAGGAGAGATAGCAGAATTACAGAATAATTTCTTTATTAAACATCCCATCTATTCTTTCTTGTTAGAATATCAAGAACTGTATAAAGTTATCTTTGAACAACTGCAGGTAGTAGATCATTTCAAGTTAAGCGTATTGTTTTATTATCAGAATCAGACAGGTTTATAATTCTAGGTAAATTTTTAAGGGTTTTGAAATGTAATAAGCGGAGAACACACATTATAGATAGTGTGCGTTCTCCGCATTCATTTCTTCTATATCAAATTTTATATTGTAATAACAACTTTTCCTCGAGCGTGACCTTCACCAAAATACTTGAAAGCTTCTCTAATTTCACCTAAGCTATAGCTTCGGTCTATAACTGGTTTTACCTTTCTGGCTTCTATTAATTCTTTTATATCTTTTAAATCTTTTTGGTTCGGTCGTTGTAAGAAAGTCCTTATTTTCTTATTTCCTGTCGTTGAAATCCAAGGTCCCTTAAGCATGGCTTGAAACATTTGAGTTTCGGATCCTCCGACGTGGACAAATGTTCCATTTGGACTTAATGAACGCTTATATGCTGAAATTGGCTGATTTCCATTCACGCCAAGTATCAAATCATAACACTGCCCGTTTTGGGTGAAATCTTCCTTTTTATAGTCGATGAGATGGTCTGCTCCTAATGATTGCAATATGTCTAAATTTCTCGTGCTGCATACACCGGTTACCTCAGCACCAAGTGCTTTGGCAATTTGAACAGCGAAAGTGCCGACGCCTCCAGAGGCTCCATGAATCAATACCTTTTGCCCAGGCTTAATCTTGCCTTTACCCCTCAAGGCTTGTAAGGCCGTCACTCCTGCCATAGGGACAGAAGCCGCTTCCTCAAAGGAAATATTGGGGGGCTTTAATGCTAAAGCACTTTCAGGCACCGATACATATTCTGCAAAGCCACCCCAGCCACAGCTGGCAAGGTCTCCAAACACCTCATCACCTGGTTGAAACTGCTTAACCTCTTTACCAACTGCTTCAACCGTGCCTGCTATGTCACCGCCAGGTATCGAGTATTTTGGTTTAAAAAGGCCGAAAGCAAAGCGCGTTAAAAATGGTTCACCTTTCATCAGAACCAGGTTTCCATAGTTCACTGAAGATGAGTGGATTTTCACCAGAACTTGATGATCATTAGGAATAGGTTTTTCCACCTCAGTTAATTCAAGAACTGCAGGAGAACCATATTTTTTACATACGATAGCCTTCACAAGCATTCCTCCCTATATTCTGTAAGCATGTATCCGACTAACTTACTAAATAATTAATAATATCGCGGAATAAACGATATAAGACCAACAATAGAAAAAAGAAGTTCACAGGACACGTTAATTCGGTGAAGCATTTTTATAACTAGATCCTATGTATCACCACTTGCAATTTCATATAGGATTTTATGGTAATATAATATTTAATGTGATTAATAGATTATGTGGACTAGTTAAAGACTTTAGCACACTAACGCACTGGGGGTCTGACCCCCAGTGGTTTAATGCGGTGAAGGGGAGCTGAGCATATTGCTGCGTCTTAAAGGGATTTTGATGATTGTGATTGGGTCGATGTTATGGGGGACGACTGGTTCACTGACGGAATGGGTGTTGAGCAATACGGATTTGACGGTGCCATTTCTGCTGACGGTTCGTTTGATAGTTGCGGGATCTGTCATATTGCTGTTTCTGGCCATAAAAAAGGAAGATATATTTGGGGTAGTAAAGGCTAATTACTGGCGCAATCAGCTGATTCTTTTTAGTATTTTTGGGATGGTTGGTTTGCAATTTACCTTTTCTTATGCAATCGAAACGAGCAATGCAGTCGTTGCAACGTTATTGCAGTTTTCTGCGCCAATTTTTGTCGTGCTTTATGTTTCATTATCACATAAGAAATTCCCTCCGCGGTATCAAATCCTAGGAATAGCAGGAACATTGGCCGGTCTTTTCTTACTCCTTACAAACGGCTCGCTCGGAAAACTGCTCGTCAGTAACGAAGCCTTGCTCTGGGGGGCAGCTGTAGGATTAACATTCGCTTTCTATACATTATATCCAGCTCGTCTGATGAAGGAATGGAGCGTACTAGCCATCGTTGGGTGGAGTATGCTGCTTGGCGGGATTGTTCTCGGTCTGATCAACCGTGTATGGCAATCTGACCATTGGCCATTCCTCGTTCAGCCACAAGGACTTCTCATCATGAGTATACTGATTATATTTGGCACGATGGCATTTCTATTGTTCTTAGCCAGCATGAAGTATATAAGTGCCGTTGAGACAAGTATTTTATCAAGCGTGGAACCATTAACCGTCATGGTCATTTCAGTCATCTGGTTTGATACAATGCTGCATAGCATCCAACTGCTTGGCGTTGGTCTCATGCTCGTGTTCGTTACGTGGCTGTCGATAGGCGGAAATAAAGCAGCAGTGGAGAGTAAAAATGTTAAGCGGAAGAGTGCTTAAATCATGGAAATTACATAACGGTAAATTAAAGTAGCCTCGCATGGTAACAGGTTCGGGTACTTATCATCAAAAGTGATTGTACATTATTAAAAGTACTGTGTTTTAAGTATAAAAAAATATTATTTGTTTTGTGGACCAAATTGCTATGGTAGAGCTTTGGTCCTTTTATTTTTTTACATTTAACAAATCATTTTTACTTTGAAAGGATATATGTCTCTTTTATTGGGTTTCCATATTTAACTATCGGAGTAGGTTAACTGAAGAAGGATTTAGAAAGAATTAAAGCAATGTGACTGATTTTGTTGAGGGAGAAATTTTGATTTCTAAATTTAATGGATTATATCTTGAGTTAGCGGTCAATTCGATTCTGCGTATGCTGGTCAATTCTGTCTTCAGTTTTAAACTTTGAAAAGAAAGACCAAAGGTGAAAATATAGGGGGTTATATGATATTTACTTTTCTGATGGTTGTTATTTGGATGGCCATCCTGAACTAACGGGTTAGTGTTTTAAAAAAAGTACGTTAAAAAGTCTGAATATTTAGGAAACAATCATATAATAAGAATAAGTTTTTATTAAATAAATGCCTTAAATTAGAATTATTTTGGAGGTATGCAGGTGAGAGCAGCAATTTATAGTACCTATGGTTCCCCTGAAGTTATGAGTATAAAGGATATCGAACAGCCTTCCATCAAGGAACAAGACAGGGTGTTGATTCGTGTACACAGTGCATCTGTCAATACTTTAGACTATTTGTACCGAAAGGGTTATTTACCAACAAGGTTGGATAATGGATTAACGAAACCCAAAAATCCCATACTGGGCATAGATGTGGCGGGGACTATTGAGGCTGTAGGTGAAGATGTTCGCAAATTTAAGGTGGGTGATCACGTATTTGGTAGTTGCTTCGGGTCTCATTCTGAATATGTCTCTCCACGTGAGAATTTCCTATGTCATATGCCGAAAAACATTACTTTTGAAGAAGCTGCTGCTATTCCGTGTGCTGCTCAAACTGCGTTGCAGGCATTAAGAGACGTAGCACAGGTAAAACCAGGGCAAAGAGTTCTCATCTATGGAGCTTCGGGAGGTGTAGGACACTTTGCTGTTCAACTTGCAAATTACTATGGGGCGGAAGTAACTGCTGTTTGTAGTACCTCCAATTTAGACTGGGTAAAGAATCTTGGAGCCCATTATGTACTGGACTATACTAAGGAAGATTTCACTGTTCATAGGAATAAATACGATGTTATTCTGGATGCTGTTGGTAAGCGAACCTTTTTCAGTTGCTTACGATCTTTAACCGAGAAAGGTGTTTATATTACTGAGCACCTTTTTTTCCCTAAATATCATCCATTTCAAGTAATGATAGGTTCATTTTTAGGCAGCAAAAAAGCAAAGATTCATTTTACAAAACCCAATGATGAAGACTTGGCTTTTTTAAGTAGTATTGTGGAACAAGAAAAATTAAGACCTGTTATTGAAAAATGTTATCCTTTGGAACAGATTGTAGAGGCTCATCATCATATTGAAAGTGGGCGTACAAAGGGGAAGATTATTCTCAAAGTCAAATAGTGTATATACATATTAGATGGTAAATTGATGGTGTGAACTCCATTTAAACAAACAGTGCATTTTTATTTTTTACGAAAAAATGCACTTAAATTAATGGGTGCGTTGATCCAAGAAGGATTAACCGCCTTTTTTATTAAATTCCTTACTGAAAAATGTGACAGCCTAGTTGAAGAAGGATATTATTTTTACTTATACTTATAGAATACAGAGTGAAATTACATATGTTATGGAAGCGGTGAGATTAATCGGACAAAAACTTAACCAATTCTTAGATTATAAAACTGAACAAAGCATAATCAACAAACTTCGGACCGAGGGTTGTGTCTTTGCTGAAGAAGAAACACAGTTACTAATTTCTGAGGCCAGTAATATAGAAGAACTAATGAGTATGGTTGAAAAACGATTAAGTGGTTTACCGCTTGAATACGTGCTTGGATTCACGATGTTTTGTGGTATACGAATAGAAATTGAACAGGGTATTTTTATACCTCGCAGGCGAACAGAGTTTCTGGTAGAACAAGCAAAAGTTTTAACTTGCCCAAATGATATTGTTTTGGATTTATGTTGCGGGTCTGGTGCTGTTGGCGCTGCAATAGCAACCGGCCTTAAAAAGATTTTATTACACTCCGTTGATATTGACCCCGTTGCTGTACGATGTGCTTCACATAACATAACTAAGATTGGTGGTCACGTTTATCAAGGTGACTTATATAATGTATTACCCCATTCCTTGAGAGGTAAAGTGAACATCATAGTGGCTAATGCACCTTACGTTCCTACTGACTCAGTAAAACTCCTGCCACGAGAAGCACGTATATATGAACCAAAAGTGTCACTTGACGGAGGAAAGGATGGGCTAGACATTCATCGTATGGTAGCGAAAAAGGCAACCCAATGGCTTGTATCTGGGGGACATCTATTGATAGAGACGAGCGAAAAGCAGGGCGCAAAAACTTTTGAAATCTTTGTTAAAGCTGGACTAATTACCAAAGTAGTGAGAGATAAAAAATTGGATGCAACAGTTGTTATTGGAACAAAATCTGGTTAAGAGTATGATCAACTAACGGGGCATTGATCCATTAAAGGATTAAGGCTCTTTTTAGTTGAATAATTACGAAAGGTACAGATTAGTTAAAGAAGAATTTAAAAAATGAAGGGAACTTTCTTACGAAATGGAGTTGCAATTAAAATGATAATTAGGGCTGTAAAACAAAAAGAATATAGTTTTATAGAAGATTTTGTTTATGAAATATTCAAGAATACCAACTTTTCAGATTGTGTAGTTGAAAAATCTCTTGTAAGAGAGATTCGGGAAAAACAATATTACATGCCAGAACTTGATTTAGTTGCTGAGGAGAAGGGGGGAATTATAGGACACTTTATACTTTCAAAACTTCCATTAAGTAATAAATTTGAAAATGAAATATTAATGTTATCCCCCGTTTCTGTGGCGATTAATAAGCAACGGCAAGGTGTTGGTAAGTTTATGTTGCAGGAAGGTATTAAATTAGCTTCTGATAGAGGGTATAAGGGAATTATTGTTGAAGGAGATTTTAGGTATTATCGACGCTTTGGATTTAAAACATCAACTGAGTTCGGTATATATGCTTCCAAGAAAAACTTACCACCATCCAAGGAGAACTTAATGGCAATGGAGTTGTGTGAAGATGGGTTGAAAAACATCTCAGGTGAAGTGGACTATACAATTTATCATTCATTGACACATTGAAACATATTTTACACCACAATAATAGGCAAAAAAAATTCTAGAAAGTATGACGTTGGTCTTTGTTAATTCAATAAAAATTGATGTTATATAACTACGTGTTTCTTAAATTACTTATAACAAAAAAATTAATGCTAGTTTCAGATTGTGTATTATGTACACTAACATACGGGCGCGTTGATCCAGGAAGGATTAACCGTTTTTTTGTTGAATTCCTTATTGAACATATGGAGCAGGTTAGCACAGGAATAATCCTAATAATAAAGACTTCGGAGGAGAATTATTGGGATATTATGCTAAACTGAATAAAAGGAAATTAAAGGACTGATTCAATTAATGGATATTAGAAAACCTAATGATTTTGAACTGAAAGAGGTATTATCTCTATCGCCACAAGCTGTTTTTGATGGCACATTAGGTGAAGTAGAACCTACGAAAGAAAAAATTGACCAACTTGTTAAACCACTTTTGGAAAAGGGAAGCTATTATTTAATAGCATCAGAAAATGATAAGTTAATGGGCTGGATTCTTATAGGGACTAGCAAAGACAAACTTACTGATATGATGAATGGATTTATTTACGAACTATTTGTTCTTGAAGAATTTAGAGGAAACGGGATTTCCAAACTATTAATGAGAGCAGGCATTGACCAGCTAAAACAAGATGGATATTCTGAAATCCGTCTAAGTGCATATGCCGGGAATCAAGCAATTAAACTGTATGAAAAATTGGGATTTAGCATAAGGACAATAACTATGAGTTTGCAGTTATAAGAAACTAACTTATTTCACTAAAAGGTACCGTATTCTAATATGCCGATATTAAATAAGCAAAACTCGCTTAACGATTACGTTAAGCGAGTTTTTATTTCCTTATTAATTTTGTTAGCTAAATGGGCGGTTAAAATGTACCGTAATTTGCAAGCTTCAAGAAGACCCGTTACTCTCACGGTCCCTTTTTTCATTTCGAAACTAAGTTTTTTGACACAACCTAATAAAAAAATAAAGACTTATAAGCAAAAGAATTTGTGTGTAAAGTTACAGGTACATACTATTTTTCAAGAAAACGATAAGAGGTGTACCGAGTTGAAAAAAATAAAAGTAGATCAACCGAAAATTCCAGCATATTTAGAGAAAGCAAATTTTCAAGATATTTACTATGAGGAAGATCCTGAGTTAGTGAATTGTGAAGTGGATGGTGCGGTGGTTGATCATGAGGTAATGGATAGGGTATTTTTCTCAAAAGTCCATTTCAAAAATACTACATTTATTCATTCTTCATTTAATAAAATTGATGTTACGGATGTCATTTTTGAGGATTGTAATTTGTCGAATGCCAATTTTTCTGGAGGGATCGTTCATAGAGTTGTTTTTAAGGATTGCAAATTATTAGGGATAAATCTTTCAGAAGCGAACCTTGGTAACGTTTCTTTTGAAAATTGTGATGTGAATTTAAGCGACTTTTCTGAAGCGAAATTAAAGCAGGTAAGATTTGATCAATCGTCACTGGCAAGTGCTAACTTTTATGAGTGTAAACTGAACAAGGTAGAATTCAACCTTTGCGATCTTAACCAGATTGATTTTACGGAAACTGAGCTAAAGGGAATTGATATCAGCACTTGTACATATGAGCAGCTTAATGTTTCATTAGAAAGCTTGAAAGGCTGTGAGGTCTCTGCAAATCAGGCAATAGGTTTTTCAAAATTGCTTGGATTAATTGTTAAAGATTAAGGTTTTTAAATGTATCCTTGCCTTAAAATTGTAGAGAAGCAAGGAATGATTATTAAGTTGGAAAATGAAGATACTGTGGATTATATAGTTTACAAGGAACATATATTGTAAGAGGAAAACGGTTTATTAGAATCCAATTAAAAAGAGGGATGTTACTTGTTTTCTTTCCGCAATATTGACCTTTTAACTGACTCTGAAACCATAATAAAATTCAGAAGAGATGCGTTTGTCATCAGTTTTGGTGACGAGAGTTTATTTGGTGATAATGACGTTTACCTAATGAGGGTTAATGAACTTCTTCAAAAGTTTCCAGGTGGGTTGGTGATTGTTGAAGACAGTGCTAAACCAGTTGGTCAGGTAGAGCTGCAAATCATACGTTATAAAAAGAAAGAGATCGGCTATGTTAACCTCTTTTATTTAATTCCTGAATATCGAGGAAAAGGATATGGAACGGCCTTGATGGAATACGCTGAGAATTACTTCCGCAAAAATAAAATGAAAAAATATCAGCTGCGAGTATCTAAGACAAATAGAGGGGCGATCTCCTTTTACGAAAAAAACGGGTTTGAAATGGTCAGGATGGAAGAGGAAGAAGCTGTTCTCTTGTATAGGATGCAAAAGAACTTAGTATAAATGACGTTTCTCTTGAAGCAAACGTCCATTCAGGCTCCCATTCTCTTGCATATAGTGATAATGACACTAATATAGGAGAGGATTGGAATGATGAAAAGTTTCATTCAATGTTGTGTAGGCGTGGGGTTGGCCTTGTTAGGATTTTTAGGGATTGGTTTAGGGATTGGGATATCAGGAGCGGCAACTGTAGAGAGCATTGCTAGACAACCGGAGGCAGCAGAAACAATAATTAGAGCGCATTTTCTATTCGTTGTCATCCCTGAGCTGATTTTGGCCTTATTATTAGTAGGCGTTGCGTGGCATCTTATGAAAAACAATAGTAGCCAAGTTTGAGTTTAAGTAATGGATGAACGCCACTACTTTTATAATTTGGCCTGACACACGACAATCATAGTAATGTGATAATTATGGATGGTTTAATCTAAGTTGCTTTAATTTTCTCATTGTTATCTTTTTTTAAGTGATGCTCCATAAAGTTGTAATGAGATGGTACTTTTTAGGTGTATACTGAAGTAGATTATCACCGAATAAAAGGAGGATTACACGTATGGAGGTTACATTTACAGTTAGCAAATGGGATGAAAAGCCAGTCGATGACACTAGAAAAGATTTCCCTATTAATATTGCACATGTCGAATACGATCTTGACGGTGAATTAAAAGGAAAAGCTTTTGTTGAGTACTTATTCTATTATATAGAATCAAATATAGAAGATGGCCACTTGGCTACTGCGAAAATTTCTGGTTTTCTTCATTTTGAAGGGACTTATAAGGGGAAAAAAGGGACATTTACTGCTGTAGAACAAGGATTATTTGATAAAGGGAATCTAGATTCTCCAGGAACCATTATTAAAACAACTGGTGACTTAGAAGGCTTGAAAGGGTCCTATTATTACAAGTTTTCAAATCAAAGCAGTAAAATGATTCTTGACTTTGAATTTTAAGTAAATACCCTTATACAAAAAGGATACTGTAACAAATAGCGGGATATCGGAATTGGCAAACCATGTAACATCAACTCCACAATACGGATAACCATCTATAACATACAAAAAGCTCAGAGTCTCTGAGCTTTTCTTCTTTTAAGCACATTACTAATTTCAAATGATCCAGCCATTAAAAACCATTCCCAAGTTGATCACCATGTGAAAAACGATCGCTGGGTATATACTATTCGTCTTTAAAACGACGATTGCGTAGAAAAGCCCTCCGAAAGAAAAAAGTAAACAGACTATAAAAGGCATTCCAATTGATAAATGCAATAGACCAAATCCGATACTGGTTATGACGACAGCAAAATAAGTGGAAATGTTTTCTTTTAAGTTTGATAACAGAATACCTCTCCAAAGGATCTCTTCAAGTGTAGCATTTATGACGGCGAACAATATGCCGAATAGTAATATTGATTTTACATAGCTCATTTCTTGATGAAAAAATATTGGTATTAGTATTGCGCTCGAACCTATTAAACCAATAAGTAAAAAATAGGGTAACTTAATTGAATGAAACGGCATCTTGATACTACTTTGCCAATCAGGCAAAAGGGCAAAGATAGAAATTTTCTGTTTAAATAACAATAGTGAAATTGCAGTACCAAAAATGATTAATAGAAGGAAACTTCTATTAATTAGGATTTTTATTTCTGCAGATATACTCCATCCATTGATGTAAATGCTTCCTAATTGAAACATCAAAGTACCTAATAAGAAAAACAGAAACAAGGAAACGGATGAACGGTATTTATTAGTGGAGATGCAGATAAAGAGCAAGAATAATACCAGTATAAATCCCCATACAAACAACCTATAAGAAAAAAGAATAATACCTGCGAAAAATAAAATTGCCAAAAATAACAGAAATATATTTGAACGTAAATGATTTATACCAATCTCCCCTTAAATATCATTACCATTTAAAATGCTTTAACTCTTTCTGAATCGATGCAACATAAATATATCTTTGTAAAAGTGGCAAAGGTTCGCGAATTGGTGATACTGTCCTCATTAAAAATAACCCGCGCAAATCAATCCAAAATAGGTAGGTACTTCATAAGATAAAAATTCAACATTTCGTTGTTCAATAGGAATGGCTCCTGCAAGAATCAATGTTTGCCAGATTCCATCAGGTTTCGCATCATCAATACAGGCAGCTTCAAATTCAGCAATTTTTTCTATCTGGTTCGATTTGATTAGATCAACGGCTTGTTCATCAAATTGTTTGGCGGCAGGGTGATGACCATATGGACCAGTTTCAGCATGAGCATGTGCCCAGTCGCAGCTGGCTATTAAACCAACTCGCTTATTAGATTTTGCGACCGCTTTCTGAAGCGTCCTTCCAAATTCAATATGCTGCTGGAAGCTCAGATCTCTCGATGGCGTAATGACAACAATCGGAACGTCTGGCATAAAACGAAGCGGTACAATCGCACCCCAATCCAATGGCAGGCATGAAATCGGTCCTTCGGAAGTTCCGAAATTGATTGTTGAAGCTGGTACATTGTTTCTCAATGCTTCCTTGTTTATTGCACGCGCTAAATCACGGGCAACTTGTTTTTCCATTCTGAAGATCTCGTTGTTTTCCTCCCAAAAACCCTCCATCCGTTCAGAATCCACAATAGAAAATCTCCCATTAATCCTAGTCCCATGCGGCGTAAGAACAATCATGTAATCCGGATTAGCGTCCTTCATGTTCTTCCCAAGCTTTATCATACTCTCACGCGTTAAAGCCATTCGCGCAGGGTCAGAGCCTTGCAATTCAGGAATAAGCTCACCGCCATGAGGAGCAATACAAGCAAATACAAATGGATTCATAACTTTCAACCACCTTTTTTTCCTCGTTAATCTATTAATTTGATTGTTTGTTGCGGTATTCCTTCTTACAAGTAACTTTTCTTTTAAAAGATGAGCTTAAGTCCCATTTATTTCCCAACTCCAATTAGGTCCTTCCACACTTACCCATTTTTAGAAAAATCTTAATAATGGATTAATACTAGATTAATAGTCTTTTAATAAGATGGAAGATGTATTACATAACATTGAAAACATACATAGGAGGAGAACGATGAAGAAGCATTGGAAGAAGAGAATTGTCCCGATTGCCGTATCTGTTACCTTAGCCGCTAGTATGATTTTTCCAATTTTGACATCAGCACTTGGCAGTTTCGATTTAAAGTCTCCCATTGTCAAACTCCCAATTAACCAGTATCAGGCTGATTTAGCACCTGGTGTGAAGGAGAAGCATTATAGCTTCGAGGGAAAAGAAGGGAAGAAGATTGAGAGTTTTGTAGTGGAAGTGGATATGCAAAATCCAAGTGTAACCATTGAAGCTGGCACACCCAATGACGGAACAGCTTTTGGGTTGCAGCCTGTCAGGCAGCAGGCAAGTGCCGCTAATAAAGAAAACCATCACGTAGTGGCTGCTGTAAATGCGGATTTCTACAATATGGCCACTGGTGAGCCTTTAGGCTACGTATACAAGGATGGACAAGCAGTAAAAGATAAGTCCTCGTCTGGGCAGGAGTTCTTTGCGATCAAAAAATCCGGGGAAGCAGTCATCGGCACTCCAGCAGAATTTGAAGGGATGAAGGACCAAGTTGAAGAAGCTCTAGGCGGAAATGCGATTCTTGTAAAAAGCGGCCAAGTCTATCAAACTCCACAAACGGGTGCAGAAAAAGAACCGAGAACTGCAGTGGGAATCAAGGCAGACGGTGATGTGTTTTTCGTTGTGATTGATGGACGGCAAGAGCCATATTCTGCGGGAATCTCTATGCCTGATTTAGCCCAGCTTATGATCGACATGGGTGCAGTTAGTGCATTGAACCTGGATGGTGGCGGATCGTCGACCTTCACGACTCGTCAACTGGGCGGCGATCAGCTCGAAGTAGACAATGTACCATCAGACCGTACAGAAAGAAGTGTGGCGAATTCCTGGCTGATCGTCTCAGAGGAGCCATCAGACCATGTGTTTGCATCCGCGCATATTGGACCTTACGACAAATCCTTTACACCTGGTTCTACCATCACTTTCAGCGCAAAGGGAATGGACAAATCAATGGCCCCAGCACCGTTGCCAGAGTCTGGGTTAACGTGGGAATTATCCGATCCAACTTTCGGTGAAATCGCTGAGAACGGAACATTTGTATCGAATGGGAAAACAGGTCAATTTAATGTTCTGCTTAAGTTAGATGGCAATGAGGTTGGCAAAAGCATAATTGAAATCGCACAGCCTGATCAGATGTCATTTTCAGCAGCAGAATTAACGGCGGCCAGGAACAGTGCAATCAATCTAGGTTTAATCACCAAATTTGAAAAGCGAGAAGTTGCTTGGAAATTAGAAGATATCGAGTTTGAAATTCCAGAAGGAATGGGAACGATTGATGAAGCTGGCGTTCTTCATACTGGAGATCAAAATGTTACTGGCATCGTTACAGCTCGACTAAAGGGGACTAGCCTTTCCTCACAAATAAAGGTATCTGTAGGTAAGCTTCCTGAAGTGATGTTCGATTTTGAAGGAAACCTTGGTTCATGGAAAACCTCTACAGCAAACCGCGGTGAAAAAGGTGCTCTTAGTATATCGAAATATCCTGCTCCAGTCCGTTTCGGAAACCAGTCGTTAAAAATGGATTTCGACTTCACGAATTCGCCGATTGGAACGACTCTTGGTGTATACGCAGGTCCAGGTGTAAATACACCAATCGATGATAACCCTACGGGAATAGGGATGTGGGTGTATGGCACCCCAGAAGCCCAAGGGTACTGGGTGAGAATGATGATTATAGATGGAAATAATAAAGCACAAACGATCAATCTGACACAAGAGGTTCCGGGGATCGATTGGACTGGCTGGAAATATATCGAGGCAGAAATCCCGGTAACTTTTAAAGGACCATTTAAGATTTCTGGCACCCAAGCGGTTCGCATGATGTCCACGAAATCTGGAATTACGGGGCCAATGACAAAAGGATCAATTTATATTGATAATATCAGGGCCGTTTATGGTGAGAAAATGGATGATTTATATCCACCGGAAATCAAATCCGTAAATGTTGAAGGTAAAAACTTTACATCAAGTGCTGTTAACCTGAAGGCGGAAGTGAATGAATTTGAAGACGACCCTTTTAAAACGGGGATTGATTGGGAAAAAATCAATATCTATGTTGATGGGAAAAATTATTCCAATGCAGAAGGCCATTTTTCCTATGACATGGACGGATCTATTTCACTGAGCGGTTTGAAATGGGCAGATGGTACTCATAAGGTCACATTGATGGTTCCAGATCAATTTGGAAACCAGGCGATCAAGACGGTTTATTTTACCGTGAATTCGGGTTCGGGGAAAATTGATCTATCAGGTGAGGAACAGTCATTTCTGGGTGATGTGTACAGTCTTGGCGTTAAGGCAACGAATCCTGCTGAGATTTCAGGTTCCAAAATGAACATCCAGATTGATGAGAACTTCCCGGTGGAGGCTGTTCAGTTTACTGAAGAATTCAAGAATAGTACATCCAGCTATGATGCAGAAACAGGAATCCTATCGTTAAATTTGGTGGTGAATAGCACTGCAACTGGAGCTTCAGCCGAGGCAGCAGAGATTAAAATCAGAGTTCCTGCTTCTACAAAGGAAGGCAGCAAGCTAACCTATGAAATGATCGATGCAGAGCTTAAGCTTAATTCTCCTAAAGAAGAAAACTTCGTGTCCACCTATTCAATGGTGCCTGCAAGTGTCGAAGTAAAGGGAGCCTTCAATGTCGAAGGGGATGCGATCCTAATTGGCAAGCCGTCCATTTTCACCGTTAAAAATAATGAAAATGAAGTTGCTAAAGACGTGGAAGTCTATGCGACAATCGACGGCAGCAAAGAATCATTATTTTTAGGAAAAACAGACACCGAGGGCAAGATAACCGTAGATTCGATTACGAGTGAAGTGAAGAAACTCGCGATTTATGCAGTTAAAGATGGTAAATATTCATTCAAATGGAACACACAAACATATCCGGCATTACTGGCTGCTGATGAAATTAAAAACCTACTCTCGACACCAACAGCTGACCCTTATAAGGAAAAGGCATTAACCTGGATGTCGAGTCCATTAGCTAAGGAAAAAACGGTTGTTCAATATGCAAGAAAGCAGGATTATGACAGAAAGGGCGAAGGTTCCCTAGAAACAGCCACAGGATCTTCGAGTCGCCAGGTATTCTCTGGTGAACAGGATATCACAAAGAATGGAATTGTCAGAGTGAATGAAGTCTTATTAAAGAAGCTGCAACAGAATACAACTTATGTCTTCCGTATTGGTGATGGTGAGACTTGGTCAGAGCTACAGGAATTCACCACATTACAAAGAAAGCAAAGCTTTGAGTTCGCAGTTCTGGGGGACACTCAGTCGCCTTCTGACTTAAGCGATTTTAATAAAATCATGGGACAGCTAAATAATAAAGACTTATCGTTCATGATCCATGTAGGGGATTTCATTGATGAGTCTTCTAAATTCAGCCAGTGGAACGACACATTAAAATCATTGAATGAGTACGATAACATCCGTAATACTGACCTGGTCGCTGCATTAGGAAATCATGAATACATGGGAGATGCAGATGCAAGTTTGGCTAAAGCCATCTTCAACTCACCGGAAAATGGTCCGGCAGCAGATAAGGGCGGTACGTATTCAATCGATTATAACAACTTGCACATAAGCGTATTAGGCTATACAAGTGAGACTGATGTTTTAGAACAGCAGCTCGAATGGCTAAAGCAGGATGTGAAAAATTCCGATAAGCCATGGAAAATCCTTGTGACACACAAACCACCATATTTCACGAATCCGTTTGGAGGAAATGAAATCATGAGGGAAAAGCTGCTTCCAGTCGTCGATGAATTGGGGATCGATATTGTATTCTCAGGCCATGACCATTCATACGGCAGGACGAAAAAGTTGAAGGCAGGAAAAGAAGATTCAAACGGAACAGTTTATGTAGTTGCCGGAACAACAGGCAAAAAGCATTACGATGCAGTGGCTGATGAAAAGTTTGAATATGTCAATATGGATAACATTGCTGTCTCCATGCGGGCAAAGGTTGATAAGGATCGAATTACGTTTACAACCTTAACTTCTGACGGGGAAGTGATAGATGAATTTTCGGTTGTGAATGAAGATTATTTTTTTGAAGAGGAAGAATAAGTAAAATGGAGTGCCAGGTTTCTCCGCCTGGCACTTTGGCTGTAGACAAACTTGAAAACAAGGTTGTCTACAGCCTTGTTTATTTTAATTAGGACATTATATTTAATCATGCTAACATGAACATTCAGGGTAAACATCTCCAAACGAATGGTCTTTATTAGTGGGCTCTCATGATTAAGCCGCTTTCCTAGTTACTCTTTTAGGATGAAAATCAAAAATAAGAAAAATGCTGGTTAATATAACGATAAGACCAGCGATCATCCCTAAACTAATTTGTTCATTCAGGAATAGTACGCCCCATAACATACCGAAAAAAGGGATCATGAATGTCACACTTAAAGTTTTCGTCGGACCTACACTTTCGATCAGATAGAAATACAGCAAGTATGCAATAGCAGTGCAAAGAAGCGCAAGGCCCACAACTGAAAATGCTGCCATGGGGGTAAGGACAGCAGTTGATTCTGGCAAATGGAATAAGGTGAATGGAATGAGAAGCAAGCTTGCACCCAATTGTTGACCAAAAGCAACTGTCAAAGGAGGGACTCCTCCAAAATTCTTCTTCGCATACACACCTGCAATGCCATAGGATACTGTGGAAAGAACAGATAGGATGATCGCAATTAGCACTTCTATTGTTAGGGGGATCGGGCTCCACCCAACTAGAATAATGACCCCAATCGTACCTGTTAAAATCCCCAGCCATTTTCTCATAGTTAACTTTTCCTTCATCCATACCCAAACGACAAGTGCTGTAAATAAAGGTGTCATGGAATTGATAATTGCCGACATAGATGCATTTAAATGAAGGGCAGCGAAAGCAATCAAGGTAAATGGCAAAGCCGCATTCAATGCACCAATGACAAGATATTGTTTCCAAAGTCGTTTGAATTGTGTGGATTGCCCGATCATAAATATGTAAAACAACAACGCAATTGCTGCAATTGTTACACGGCCATGAATGGTGAAAATTGGGCCAATTAGTGGTGAAGCGATCCGAATAAATAGGAATGAGGCTCCCCACAAGGCAGCAAGCGCAAACATCGCTCCAATATCTTTTGTTTTCATCAAATTACTCCTCTTGTTTTTCTACAATCAAATAATGTAACTTCTAGATTTTTAATATAAATTTCTAGAGCCTTACGACTCCTACATCAGTTTTACCATATACCAGCTCAAAGTTTAATTCGAAATCTTGCTCTTTTACTCTTTTGGTTGTTATTTGTTTGTCCTGTCATTTCTTATATGAACTAAGAAAAAATTCAAAAATGGTCTAGCATTCACGTGAAAAATAAGTGACACAGCCATGAACTGATGATAATATATAAATCCCTAATAGGAAATAAATGTATAAAAATAGATTGATAGGAGAGAACGAAATGAGAATAGAACCAAAAGAGTTTCTTGTTCGTGAAGTGCACTATTATATCAGGTCTGCTGAGGAAAAAGATGCGGAAGTATTGTCGGAAGTCCGTTTGCAGATTGATGGAGAAACGGAGAATATGGATCGGGAACGTGGCGAGGCATACATAGATGAAGCAGGATTCATGCAAATCATAAAAGCTGATTCCGAAAGTGAACATAATCTATTTTTAGTTGCTGAAGTGAATGGAAGAATTGCTGGCTTTTCAAGATGTGCAGGCAATACTTTGAAAAGAAGCTCCCACAGAGTGGAATTCGGGATCGGTGTTCTTAAAGAATTTTGGGGATACGGGATTGGAAAAAAGCTTTTAGAAGAGTCGATTAACTGGGCAGACTCAAATGGAATTAAGAAAATTTGCCTGCATGTTCTTGAAACGAATGAGAAAGCGTGCGAGCTATATAAAAGATACGGATTTGAAGTAGAAGGGGTGTTGAAAAAAGATAAGCTGCTGTCAGATGGTAACTACTATGACACGATTGTAATGGGTAGGCTTAACTTATAATTGCGGCCAAAATCTGCTGAATATAAAAAAATAACAGACGACAATAAATTTATCCTATATTAAAAACACTTTTAGTACTCTATAATAATAATTAACGTGTCTATATAGTAATCTCTTTTGGAAGTGTTAATATGATAAATACCAAACTTACGAAAAAACGTTATTTTTTAAAAAGAAAAGCGGATCATACACTTCAATTGGAGAGTATGAGCTGGTTGGCTGAGCATTATAAAATAATCATGAATTTTGCCAAGGAATGCAGCAAAACGGTAAATGAAGAAGCTCTGTTGAAAAAGGCATATGAAATGGTCTCAGAGGTCATTCCAACCGACTCTTTTTATTTGGCTGTACCTAATGAAGCGGAAAATAACATAGATTTCTTAATATTAATGGAAGATGGTCAACCCTTGCCAAATTTTTCAATAGAATATGGGGAAAACAATACGACTCGAGTAATCAAGAGCCGCAAAATCATTCATCATCGTATTCAAGAAGATGATGATATGAAGACAATGGTCGGAAGAGTGGATACGATCTCGCATTTGTTTGTTCCGATCATTATCGATGATCATGTTAAAGCTGTCATTTCAGCTCAAAGTTTCAAAGAGTTTGCCTATCGAAAAGAACATGAGGAACTTTTGCAGCTGATCGGTGCACAGGTGATGACTTCGATCGAAACGGCAAGACTTTATGAAGAAATACATACCCTTTCTAATACGGATGAATTAACCGGGTTGAAAAACCAAAGAGCGTTCAATTCTTATATCACGAAACGACTAGAAGAGAATATTTCCTTTGCTTTAATCATGCTGGACCTGGACAACTTGAAGGGCATTAACGATCTGTATGGTCATGAAACTGGGGACTTATATTTGAAAACCTTTGCTGAGGGAATAAAGAGCATTTGCTCCACGGGAATAGAAGGGTTTCGATATGCCGGTGATGAATTTATGTTAATCGTCAACACACAAGAACCTGATGTTATAACTGGAGTTTATACCAGATTAGATGATTATTTATCTTCAAACCCTATTGTTATCTCTGGCAATAAAATTTCTATTACCTATAGTTCCGGTCTTTCGATTTATCCGGATCACGGGTCAAGTGTTGAAAAATTGAAGAAGACCGCGGATCAGGCACTCTATTCGGCAAAGCAAAATGGGAAAAATCAGTATGTGATTTTCAGTTGTGAATTAAATAAATAGGAAATTGCGAATAAATGGTAAAAGGGTTGCTCTGGCAGCTCTTTTTTTATGGAGCAGAAAGGAAATAAACTAGCCATAGAGATAAAATCAGTCTTCATTATGATCCCTTTTTTGAATCTCGGTTGAATCCTTTGATTAAGTTAGGCGTTTTAAGAATCTTACTTTGCTTTTCATCCGTTCTTGTATCCCAAAGGCTGTATTTAATTTTGTTTTGACTTTCATTTTTTTCACTCGGCAATGTATCCACCTCCACTTTTATATAGTTTCATTTGATCAGGAATTCTATACAGAATGGATTTATTCTCGATTACTCCGTTTTTCATGATAGTATTTTTTACCTTAATAAAAAGAACATCAAAGTTCATGATATAGGGGTAGTCAAAAATTAAAGGAGAGATACTCATGCCGCAAATTGATGTGAATCAACTAAATCAAGCAAAAGCAAATGTAACACTAACCCAGGATTTATTAACGAAAGCCATTGAAAAAGCAAATGCCGATCCTATCCTTGCTCAGGAAGCAATTAAACAGGCATCGAACGAAATTTCATCCGCTTTAAGTGCTGTAAACCTGGCACAAAATACTTCAAAAGCTCAAGCAACAGAGTGAGGCAGTAAAAATAAATCCCCTTATCAATTAAGGGGATTTTGTTATGAATTATGACTGGGGTTTCTTTTTTTATCTAACAATCGAATCCATTCAATGAAGACCTTGACTAACAAAAAAGTAAAAGAGAGAACAGAAAAGGTATAAAAGCTGTTCCAGCCTTTTCGATATCTCACTAATCTGGTTTTTTTTTCAAGCCAATTTTCAATGAGTGTCATCGGACCGCTAAAAAGGAAAACACTAAAAATCGATTTTATTGGCTTCATTTTATAGGTGAATTGGTTGTACATGACACATGATAAAGGAAATAAAATATATAGAAATACAATGTTTGAGTCAAACAAATGCGGGAAGTACCGGTGCGGATATTGCACATATTTTTTCTTTATAACTGGTCCGTCAATTAAAGTTGAAATTAACGTTTTAAATAAATAAATGAGAAACCAGTCTTTTAATGCACCTTTTTTTCTGAAAAGAAAAAATATACTTGCACCTATTCCGAAGATGGTAATTAAATTTAATATTGTCTTATCCTTCACATTCTCACTCCTCATAAATAACATGTTCCTTTTCGGAAAAATTATGAGGATAATATTGATCCTTTAAAGTTTAATATTTATAGAAGCAGGGAAGTTCAGAAGGTAAAAAAAAGGATAGATTAAGCAACCAATGTTGTTTAATCTATCTTTTAATCTTTAGATGGCCATTATAGAAAAATTCCATTTGGCGCTATATATTCTATTAGCATTCATTTTTCTGGCCGGTATAGATACGAATAGCGTCTCGAAGGAATTTTGCTGCACCAGGATGCTTTTTATCGTAGTATTTTGCAAATCGCTCGTCTTCTACATACATTTGTGCAACACCTGCATGTGCTTCTTTTGAGTAGTTTCCCCAATAGATCGTCAGCCACTTACGATGCATATCAGCTGTTTTTTGCGCGAGTTCGCCTGCCGGATCACCAGTCAAAATAGCTTGGTTTAGAGTTTCCAGAATATCTTCACCAAGCTTTTCCGCCTCTGCAAATTGAGTCTTTGACATATTTTTCAGCTGTTGGTTCGATGTTTCGACCTGAGCTTCTCCATATTTAGCCCTGATTTCATCACCATAGTTCTTTTCATTATCCTTTATCAAATTTTCCTTGAAAGCTTCAAACTTTTCATCGTTACTCATATGAACTCTCCCTTCTCTATATGCTAATGTTTTCTCAACATTGGCAATTAATTGATCCAATTGTTCTCTTTTTGTCAGAAGCTTTTCGCGGTGATCTTCAAGTGCCTTCGTTTCATTAAATGATGGGGAAGTAATAATCTTTTTAATACTTTCTAAATCTACATCAAGCTCTCTGTAAAAAAGGATTTGCTGCAGTCGATCAACCTCTGCCTCTCCGTAAATACGGTATCCCGATGAATTGATCCTTGCTGGCTTAAGAATCCCAATTTCATCGTAATATCGTAGTGTCCTGCTCGTGATTCCTGCCATTTTTGCTAGACTTTGAATCGTATATTCCATGCTTTCACCTCCTGACACTTTTACTTTACACCTTGACGCTGCGTCAATGTAAATAGGTGTTTTGAAAAATATTTATAATATAAAAAGTATATCGTCAAGAGCAACAGCCGTGTGTTAAGGCTCTTCGATTACGGTCATTAGAAAAAAGCAATGGAAATCCATTGCTTTCTAAGCTGTTATTCTTATTAATTTCTGCTCAATCCTCTTCTAAAAGCCTTTAAATGATTTTTTGAAGCATCGCCCAGCTGCGTGAAAACCATCTTTACGTCTTGCGGAAGAGCAGGGGCAGCAGCAAGCTTATCGTACATGGCGATGTTGTCGATTTCGCCCTCGACTCCCTGCTGGAAGGCTTCTTTTAAAGTTGCCGGAGCGGAAACGTATTGTTTGGCTGTGTCCGCCGGTATTTTCACATTGTATTTTTGGAACAAACTGAGCAATGCTGTGATATGCCGCTGTTCCGCTGTTTTAATGTTGCTAAATGGTCTGATGGAACCGAATTTGCTGATTATGGTGTCATATCTTGCTTGAGCAAGGTATTCGTCCTGGATCGCATATACAAGAGCCTCCTCCATGGTTATGGTCGTATCCTGGAGTGCTCCCTTGGCACCAAAGTCAGCTGGAACTGCAGTTTGAGCCTGGACATTTCCGGATAAAAGCGAAAACATTATTATGCCCATTAAAAATAGGCTAATCGAATATTTTTGGATCATTCTATACACTCTCCTTAAAATGAAGAATTCTCTTGTTCATTTTTTACCCAAACCCTTTAAAAAATGCAGAGAAATAAGATATGGGTTCATTTTTAATAGATTATTCGCTATAATGGACATATCTTTTAATTAGGAGACGATCGCATGCTTTCAAATATAGGATTTCCAGGATTAATCCTCATTCTCGTCATCGCGCTGATCATTTTCGGACCTAATAAGCTGCCTGAAATTGGACGTGCAGTAGGGAAGTCAATGAGAGAGTTCAAGAAGGCTACCGAAGGAATCACCGATGATATCAAGAAGGAATTCAATGAAGATAGTAACAAGGATACGAAGAATTAATTTTTAAACTGCCAATGATATTGGCAGTTTTTTTGTTCAATGATTAGGTCTTGGCTTAATACTTTAAACATTTACAAAGTTAGTTCAACTAGTAATAAAATTGGTTCAACTAGTAATAAAATGAGTTCAACTAGTAATAAAATCAGTCCCACTGGTATTAAATTCGAACAAACTGGTATTAAAATAAATCTAACGAATGATGGGAGCAATATATTTAGTGAATAACTCAGCAAACGATGATGAGGATTCCTTTTTTGAGAAGGTTGGCTATTAAAAAAACAAAAAAAAGACCAAAAATGGCCCCCAAGAATCATTTTTCGCTATGTTTTATTCGATATAGAATGGAAGCAAGGATATTAGCAAGAAAAAATAGACCATTCCCCTGAACATTTTCATGCAAAACTAATTCGCCAGCATTCATTTTGTCATACATGTCGCTTTGCTTCTTGCCATGCGATCTTAAGTTTTTCTCTTCGGCCCTAATGGCTTTGATATACCGATATTGAAATGGCAATATCAAAATGGATAGTAAAATATAAATCATCAGTATTCCTAGGAAAATATAAAGTGTCATTATTGATTCCTCCATCTATGAAAAAACGGTTTTTAAATTTACGTAGGAGGTTGGAAAAAGTTTCATTCAACTAGATTTCTTAAAATAAATGTGAAGGGACGATAGCAGCATGATCATTCCATTCAAAATATAAAGCCCCGTAAAAGTGACAGCCAAAATTCCTGCACCCCAACCACCTTCATCAAAAATCCCAACGAAAAAAAGTGTGCAGAAAAAGATAATAGGAGTTAGCAGGAGGAAAATGATTCCTCCCCAGATCCGTCTTTTTACGTTTCTCAATGAAAGTTTTACCGTGAAGTAATTGATTAAGCCAAATAGAATAATCTCCAAGAAAAACGTCAATGCCATTCCTAAACCATCGGACATTTTTTCTATCTCCTCTCGTTACGCTTGTTTTCTATAAAATTTAATCCCGAAAGCAAACAGAAAGGATGCAAGCGTGCAGAGCCAAATTCCAACTGACAACATCCCGACGCCGATTCCTATCCAAGGATCAACCATTGCTGCTACAATAAAGCTTGCAGCAATTGATAGAACAGCAATTGACAGGCTGATGGATGATGGTAAAAATACCCTATTAGGCTTCATATACAATGTTAACAAGAAGAGCAGGATGGAATATAACAAACCAATTGTCCAGCTGTTTATTGTATAATCGACTGCCTGCATCATGACACTGCTCGCTTTGGAAGCTGGAAGATCAAGCGAAATCTCAGACATTTTTTTAGAATCCAGATTGACTGTCATCAGCTTGAACTTATTTGGATCCTGTGGCCAATTTGTATGTTCTAGGAAGAGGATTTTATCAACCGAGTGAAAAAATACTGGGGAAACAACAGCTTTTTTCAAGTTAGTCAATCGTGTGATTTCGCCATTTTCTAAATTCTTAAGGAACAACTCATACTCAAATAGTGAGGAGTTTTTGGATTCCTTAGAGACTGCAGTATAGGCTGCTGCGTTCCTCTTTGGGGAAAGCGTGAGATAGAACGGTTCTGATGGCATCAACTTTGTAAACTCCGAAAAGGAAACCTCTTCTTTTTCAATGTTGAAGGTATAAAGGTCCGTATTATCCTTAAAGAGAATTTCCTTTCCATTCGGAGAAAGGGCAATGCTCTCCATCGCTAGCCGATTATCATCAGTTAGCTGTTTCAGATTCTTACCGTCGAGATCGACTGAAAATAAATCAAATCCTTCATCTGTACCAGCTTCCCATTCTTTAAAGTCCTTTGCAGGCATGCTGGAAAAGTAAATTTGACTTCCATCCTTTGAAAAAATGGCTTCAGAAACATGCTGAGCATCACTAGATAGTTTTTTTGGATTACTGCCATCCTGGTCGGTGATAAAAAGCGATTGAATACCTTCAGCATTTCTAGATAAAAATAGAAGCTTGCTTCCATCCGGTGAAAATTTAGGGTCCCGGTGCTGATCCTTTGTTGAGTGAGTAACTTTTTTAGCGTTCTTACCGTTTGACTCTGAAACATAGATCGCTTCGCGGCCGTCCTTATAATAAGAAAAAGCCAGACTCTGATCATCTTCGGAAATCGCAAGACCGCTTCCGAGCCCCGTGTAATACTTATAGCTGTCCCGGTCACTTAATAAAAGATAGCTGATACTTGCCACAAGCAACAGAACAGTTACCACAAGACTAGTTAAAATTCGCTTCTTATTTTTCATGAAAAAACCTCCTCAAGGATAACAAAACTCCACCTGGATAATTACCTATTAACTAATATAGTGTAAAATTACACCAATTAAAAGGGTTTTTTTAGGAAAAAGATAAAAATATTTCCGACAAGCTTAACTGGTGAATAATTGAAACCTTTTTGAAGCTGATTCGTTAATAACCTAATAAGGATAGTAAGAAGGGATGAGGCAAATGAAGGAAGTGAAATGTGTCAAATGCGATGGAACTGATTTTGCAGAAGGAACAGACTATACGGCGATCAGACCATTGGATAAAAAAATTTCAACCGGGTCAAATAAGATTTATACTTTTTGTTTAAACTGTGGGGAAGTTAGTTCGATCCGCATTGAAAATCCAGCAAAATTCAGGAAATAATTAAGTTTACATAATGGCTATTATAGTTTATAAGGGAGGTAAAATATAATGAACGAACGTAATTTAGCGATATACATTGCCACAAGCTTAGATGGATACATCGCCAGGGAGGATGACTCTTTGGATTGGCTTTTCAAGGTTGAAGGCGAAGGGGATAACGGCTATTCCGACTTTTATGAAACGGTCGATACGATTTTAATAGGAAAACGGACTTACGATTGGGTGATGGAACATGAAAATGGTAACTTTCCATACAAGAACAAGGAATGTTATGTATTCTCAAGGACAGCGAAGGAAGATAATGAGTTCGTAAAATTCATCAGCTCAAATGTCGTTGATTTTACAATGAAGCTGAAAAGAAAAGAAGGAAAAAGAATTTGGCTTGTCGGAGGAGGCGAGCTGATTCATTCGTTTTTAAAGGAAAAACTAGTAGAGGAACTGATTATGACCGTAGCCCCAGTTTTAATCGGAAAAGGCATTCCTTTATTTAAAGAGCTTGATTTTGATCTTGAATTTTCCTTGAAAGGGATGAAGCAGTTTAATCAATTTGCGGAGCTGCATTATGTGATGAAAAAATAATGGGAAATTTTTAATGAAGAAAAGGCAGGATAGCTATGACTCAGCAATTTGAGATTATGATTGTTACTCAGCATTGGATTGGCTTACCAAGGAGGACCTATGTTCACATGGTGAAATTTAATTGAGGGTGAATGTGAGAATATAATACGAAAAGAATTGTTGTTGTCGATGATATGAAGATGTATCGAGAGCTTTGGGACGTATTCAATCGCAGATTAATAAATCCGTGAACCTAGGAATAAATACAGAAAAGCCCTCCGAAATAAGAAGGGCTTTTTCATGTCAATTACTTCACGTTCACCGTTTTCTCTGTATGATCGTGGATATTACCTTTCTCCACGTGAATTTTTACTTTATAGGTTCCAGATGAAGGGAAAGTATGGGTTAATGAATAAGCTCCATTTGCACCTTCGTCAGCTGGGATAAATTCATGCTTGCTTTGGTTCTCTCCCCAGATCTCTAATCTCACAGTTGCACCAGTAATCGGTTCGCTTCCTTGTTTCAGATGAACAGTTAGTTCACTTTTCTGCTTGCTTTGGATAGGTTCATGCACATGGAAATCAAAATCAACCTCGCTGTTATGGTGCTCACCATGTTCATGCTCAGAACTTTCGGATTGGTGATCATCATGCGAATGCTCTGTACCTTCTGCTTGTTTTTCAGCTTCCGCAGTTTCAACGGTAATTTCTTTTTTAGGCATGCTGTGCATGTGTCTGGCCGTCGTATGAGCTACGATGAAATAGTTCCCGCCTTCGGTGAAAGTCTTCTTTACAGAATAAATCCCATCCTGGTCGTGCTTAGCTTCGAACATTTCATGGTCATCCTGGCCAGCCTTCCAAATTTCAAACTTCACCTCATCCGCATCAGTAACCTTTTCTTTTCCCTGAAGAACAGATGCTTTGATTGTGGTTTCCTCTTGGACTTTAATTTTTTCTGGGGTTGTTATGGTCACCTCTATCATCTCTGGTGCCTTTTCCTGCTGTTTCGCTTCTTCTTTCGAACATGCTGATAGGATCAGCAATGTGAACAACAGGATGATAAGCTTTTTCATAAACATTAGCTCCATTCATTGTAAGATGCATTTTAATCTATATTAAGATAGAAATGTGATAAAAGGATGAAATAACAGAGGAAATTAACTATAACATTGAGAAAAGGTAAAATGAAACTAGATCATTGAAAGTGTCGTCTTTTAAAGATATAAAGTCATTTTTAATGAGGTAGCTACGTGAAAAGGATCATTTTTTTAGTTTTACTGATTGGAGTAGTATGTGCAGTTATTGCTCTACAATTTACGGGTCATGCGGGATTTGATGTGATAATCCAGAATGAAACAGAAGTGGACGTTGAAGGTTTATACCTGACGTATAATAACATTCGTTCTGACATTCAAATTCTTCCTGTTGGGCCAGGAGAAAAAATCACGATAAATGTAAATCCAACAGAAGAATTCGGCGAGAATTCAATGAGTTTATATTACAGAGATCATAATGGGAAGATTCATCAAGAAACCGTCTTTGGATATTTTGAACAAGGATATTTTGGACAGGCTATCATCACTCTAGAGGAAATTGATGAGGATGGGTTGATCAGCATGGAGATAGTAGAGAAAATGTTTGAATGAATAGATCATGCACTCGAATAACAATTGAAATTATTGATACGCATTTAATGAAAAATCCCTCTGCCAATCGCAGAGGGATAAATTTTTTTATTTCCTAAATTAATATGATCACTTTGAAAGAATTTAACCTGCTGCTGGTGCAGTGGTATTTGTTCTTGTACCTAATTCTTGATCTAATAATAAAAGAGCAGAAGGATTATTTCCAGCTAGTGTAAGCCGATCAACAATCTTTTTCGCTTGGGCTTCTTCGTCAATTTGTTCCCTTAGGAAGTCTTGAATGACCAGGGCAGCCTGGGGATCAGCTTGGAGTGCATAATTATAGGCTTGGCGGTAAGAATTTGTAACGAATTGTTCATGTGCTAATACTTTTTGAAAGGTTTCTAATGGTGAACCGAAGTCACTTGGCTGAGCAGGCAGGCTGCTGATTTGGACAGTACCATCCCGGTCCACAACAAAATCAATTAACTTTAGCATGTGGGTTCTTTCTTCTTCCGATTGCAATCTCAGCCAATTTGCCATACCTGTATAATTCATTTTTCCCATATGAGCGGACATAGCAAGATATAATGTTGTTGAAACATGTTCAATTTGAATTAACTGGTTAAATAATTTTTGAAGTTCCTCATTCATTCTTTTTCACTCCCAAATGCAAAAATCTGTACATTTCAGTGTATAAAAAATGGGTTATTTGGTACCTTGTATACACATATAGTTCTTATTTTCTTGAAAATTCATGATCCTTTTTGAATAAAACCAAACCTTTTACAAGGCGCGTCGTCTATAAGTATGAAGGGGGAACAGATGTGGATGAATTAACAGCAGAGATGATTGAAATGGATCATGCCGATGAGCTTATAGATGAAATTATGAATAAATATGGGCAGGAGATTTTGCAGCTTGCTTTTTCATACGTGAAAAATAAAGAGATAGCTGAGGATTTAACACAGGAGATCTTTGTGAAATGCTATAGATCACTGCATACATACGGAGGGAAAGCGAAATTCCGAACCTGGCTGTGGCGGATTGCCTCAAATCATTGTATAGATTATTTGAAAAGCTGGTATAACAAAAAAGTCTTCACGACCGATTATCATCCCATCTATGATTCGGTTGAAAGTGACAGTGTGGAGAAGACCGTCATTCAAGATGAGGAAGATGGTCAGTTGGCCGCAGCTGTAATGGAGTTATCCCTCATTTATCGAGAAGTAATCTATCTGCATTACTTTGAAGAAATGACGATCAAGGAAATTTCCGCAGTCATTCAGATTAAAGAGAATACCATTAAAACTCGGCTTAAGAGAGCAAAGGAAATCTTGAAGGAAAGATTGGAGGCTTAACCAATGGAAAATCGTTTGCGTAAATTACGTAATTCTATGGAGAAATCCACCTTTGAAAAATTGAGTTTTTCCGATAAGATCCGGGAACAGGTGAAAGAGGAGATCCATACACCGATTGAAAATGAGGACGATGTGATGATTGCCATCCTTCAGCTCCTTCATCAAGAGAAGACTGGGTTTGAACTGACAAGTTTATTAAGAGCAAGAGGCATTAAGAAGTTTGAAAACGAGGAAGGATTTTTATATACCGTGCTGCACCGGCTAGAACAGAATCGTTTCATTCGTTCTGCATGGGATAATGAGGGAATAAAAACGTATGAAATAAATGATAAAGGGAAGAAGCTTGTGCGGAAGGCTGAAAAAAGTGTTGCAGCCAAGAACTTCAATCTTAAAGAGCTGCTAGGGGAGTGACTGGGAATTGAATGAAAGAAAAGCTCGCTTTTTAAATGAAGTGAAGAATCATATAAGTTCAAAGGAAGCAAAAGAGTTTGTTTCCTTTGAGCTGGAATATCATCTCATGCAAGTGAAGAAGGATTGGATTGGCAAAGGATTAAGTGAAACAGATGCAGAAGAAAAAGCGGTAATCCAAATGGGAAGTCCGGCTAAGTTAGGCCAGGAGCTAAATAAACTTCACAGACCCAGGGTTGATTGGTGGATGATCGGTTTACTTGCCATTACCATGGGATTAAGCTTTCTCCCGCTATTCGCGCTCAGGGATATGCTTGACGACAGCTATATACTTCATAAAATTGCCCATGTTATACTTGGCAGCATCGCTGCCGTGGGTATGAAGTTGATCGATTATCGAAAACTGGAAAAGAAGGGTTGGCTGTTTTATATGGGAGGAGTAATGCTTCTTCTTTTGATCACATACTTTCCAAACCTAATCATCAATGGGGTTGCTTATTTTAAAATTGGGTCCATTGAATTGGGAAGTATGATGGCTCTGCCATTCCTGTTCCTTTCCTGGGCTTCATTTTTCAATAATCCAAGAATCAAGATATGGCAGCACTCTATTTTGTTTATGATACCGGTACTTTTATTTATGGAAGTACCCAATCTTTCAGCAGTTTTTATCTATACCATTATGGTGTTCACAATGATGTGGTGGAGCAGGATTGGTAAAAGAACTGCGATGAGGATTACAGCCGTTTTACTAATTTTAATTGCTGCCTTTATTGCTATGGCTCTGTCCACTGCCAAAGAATATCAGCTTGCAAGGATTTTTGGTTTTTTAAATCCGGAAAAATACCCGGATAGCTGGGGTTATATGTACTTGATGCTAAAAGAGAGGTTCTTGACGGCCGGATGGTTTGGTCCTTCTGCTAAGAGTGAGTCGCTGCCATTTGAGCATACCGACTATGTCTTTGTAAGTTTGACGTATCATTATGGCTATGTATTCGCAATTGGCCTTTTACTCGTTTTAACCTTATTTGCAGCACGAATCCTTTTTATTTCGAACAAGATTTCAAATCAATACGGCATCTTACTATTAGTGGGCGGGTTGGCTCTTTACCTAATTCAATTTGTATATAATGTTGGGATGGTCGCTGGTCTTCTGCCGCTGACCTCAATGTCATTGCCTTTTATCAGCTATGGGTTAATGCCGACGATTTTCAATGCATTCATTATGGGAGTTGTGCTTAGCGTGTATCGAAGGAAGGATTTAACGACAAGCCGAGTTGAGGGGTGAGCAGATTTAGAATAAATTGATTGTTACCAAAGTGCATTGGTCTAAGCGGATCAATGCACTTTTTTAATGTCTTATTAAATCAAGGACAAGGTTTGCAGGATTTGTAAATAGAAAAAAGGGGTAAAAAATACCTGACAACAAACGTGGAGAATAAATATGAAAATCAATAAGAAGAAGTATTGACAATCAAAGGGAATGTATGATAAATTTATCTTGAAATAAAGATAAATTAATTCGAGATAAATAAAAGCACTTTATTTTTTTATCGAATTATCTCGAATTCGAGATTAATATCACTAATATTTGGGGGAATTGTAAAATGGCTAAATGGACAGTAGACCAATCGCACTCAGCAGTAGGATTCGAAGTGAAACACATGATGGTTTCAAAAGTAAAAGGTCAGTTTGATTCTTATTCAGCCGACGTGGAAGCGGCAGATCTAACAGATTTAACAACAGCTTCAATCGCTTTCAAAATTGATGTAGCAAGTATAAACACCCGTAATGAGGACCGCGATAATCACTTGAAATCAGCAGACTTCTTTGATGTAGAAAATAATCCATCAATTGACTTTAAATCAACAAGCATTACAAAAGAAGGCGACGACTACAAGGTTACTGGCGATTTAACAATCAAGGATGTAACAAAATCAGTAACGTTCGATGTTGAATTTGGCGGCAAAGGTACGAACCCATGGGGAGTAGAAGTGTACGGTTTTGAAGCTGAAGCAAAAATCAATCGAGAAGATTTTGGTCTTACATGGAATGCAGCCCTAGAAACAGGTGGCGTCCTAGTTGGCAAAGACATTAAGATTAAAGTTGAATTAGAAGTAAATCCAGCAGCTTAAATCCTTTAGAGTATTGGATAGTTTCGAAAATAATAAAGATACGTGAGAAACTAATCGGGGCATATCCGGTTAGTTTTTTTTGTGGTTCTAACAGCTCTTCTGATCTTAAAACCATCTATTTTTCAATTTTTGCTGTTTCTGTAAATAAGTAGCGTTCTTGGTGAGCTGTTTTTTCAATTTATGTTATTTTAGGTAACCAAGTATCTTTATTGGTGGACGAAGTGATACTTCTGTAGAATGCACATATACCTTTAATTACTAAGAGTTTCATGAAGGGAGTTTTATGGTTATGCAGCGAATAAAGTTTATGATAAATCATTTCCTAAAAGAGCCCTTATGGTTTAGAATACTAATCTCAACAACGTTGATTATTACAATAGTTTTTAGCAATTCATTTTTTGAAAGTACTGCTTATTTTCAAAGCTTTTCCAAATTAGCAGCAGCTATCTTCTTTTGTGCTTACGGAATTAAATTTAGGAGGAATTTTAAAATAGCTGTAGTCTTTTTTGTTTGTTCCATTATCTGTATTTACCTGTCCATCTTGACAATATATTAGTACTATCAAGGCATTTTGAGTTAGTTTAGCCGAGTGCGTTAACCCAGGAAGGATTAAAGCTATTTTTATCGAATTATTATTTGTGCTGAAGAAGTTGTTGATATTTCAATGAAAAAAATCAAGCTGCATTCTTGATGTTAACTGAAAAAGTGGAAAACAAAGGAGCCTGGATTTTCAAGCTCCTTATTTTTATTGCACTATAAAGGCTTTAATTTGGGTGTTTAACCAAATTTAAAATAAATCTTAATTGATATTTGAAAAAGTGAAATAAATGGTGAAGGGATTCGACTAATTTATGAGTGTAAAAAATCGGATGGAAAATGGAGTTGACCAGCTGATGATGAGTGACATAATTTCGGAGTGGTTTTATTTGTACAATAAAGATATATACCATTTTTTGGTTTATTATATCGGGTCAACAGATGTAGAAGATCTTGTACAGGAAGTTTATATCCGGGCCATTAAAGGCTTCGATACTTATCAGAAAAAATCAAGTCCAAAAACCTGGCTTTTTTCGATTGCGCGCAATGTGGGGATCGATGAAATCAGAAAAAGAAAGCGTGGTAGGGTGAAGCAAATGATTTGGTTGTCGGATGAGCAAACGAATAGTGAAACACCGGAGAGAATTCTCCAACTAAATGAAGATAACAAGCTGCTGTATCAAGCTATTCAATCTTTAAAAACAAACTATCGAGATATCATAATCCTTAGAGGCATTAAAGAATTCTCTGTATCTGAGACAGCATCCATATTAAATTGGAATGAAAATAAGGTTCGAATAACCTATCATCGCGCGTTAAAATCACTGCAGAAAATAAGGGAGGAATTTCTCAATGAAAAAGAATGAGGAATTTTGTGATTTAGAGCGAGAAATTCGATCATTACCAGACCCCGATTACAACAAACAGTTTACGAAAGATACCGAAAATAGAATTCATGATAACCTGATGCAATTTGCAAGTTCATACGAAAAGAAGAAAAGAAGATCCACAATTATGAAAAAGATTTCAGTAGGTATAGCGAGTGTTGCAGCCGCAGTGTTATTTGCGATTCTTGCTATTCCGCTAAATGAAGACCATCCATCTGATTCAAATGGTCAAGGGCAACAAAGTAATGAACATACAACGAAAGATGAAAACAAAGTAGACGATGATAAAGAGCCTATTAAAGATATTGAAACTGATGATAAATTAACGGATAGTATTCTTTATGAAAATACAGAATATGGATTCTCTTTTGCGCTACCAAATAGTTGGAAGGGATACGAGATTGTATCGGATACGTGGGAAGGAATCTCTAATGATCAGCAACAAAATGAAATAGTTGAAAATGGTCCATTGCTTTCAATTAGACATCCAGAATGGACAGAGGATAAACCTAGACAAGATATTCCGATCATGGTATTTACTCTTAATCAATGGTCCTCCCTTGAAAAAGAAGAATTTCATATTGGGGCTGCACCTATTGGGCCAAGACTGCTGGGTCAAAACAATCAGTATGTTTTCGCACTTCCAGCTAGATATAACTTTGCGTTTCCAGAAGGGTATGAAGAAGTCGAAAAAATTCTAGAGGCCAATCCACTTCAACCGATAAATGTAGAAAAAGAAACATCCAAAATGGATGAAGGATCACCAGATCAACTAAAATCCAGTATAATTCAAGTTGAAGGTAAGGATTATTCTTTCAAATATGTGGTCAAAAATAATTCATCACACCAAGTGAACCTTACGTTTAACACAAACCAAGAGTTTAACTATATTCTTTGGAGAAAAGATGCGAAAGGAACCATGGTTTATGATGATAGTAAAGATAAATCATTGAAACATGAATTTCATACAAAAACTTTAGAGCCAGGTCAAGAACTGACTTATGAGATTGAATTAAGTAACCATTATGAAGCAGCAACATATATTTTAGAAGTTTATCTGACTTCAAATGAACCAGAAGAGGGCAGTCCAACGAAATATCATCAGAATTTGGAGTTTACGATAACGAATGCGCAGTAGAGTATATCTTAAAAACAGATGATAGTACTTGCAATCGTTATTTTTAAAAAGGTTGTGTAAAAACCTATCGGTGTGCGTTGATCCAAGATGGATTAACGCTTTTTTTTGATTTCTTAATCAAATGGTGGAGGGGAGATGTACAAAGTGAATGCTCTTTATGGTTACATAAATTATACAGAATATGGAATGATAAAGTGAGGAGGTGTAAAATGTCCAATCCTTTAGAAGCAATTTGGAACATGCTAAAAATATCAATTGATACAATCAACGAACCTAAATCCCCTTTACATATCATTGAAGCAGGTGACGTTTGGACGTATCTTACTTTGATGGTTGAATTCATTCGGTATGAGGAAACGGGATTAAACACGACGACAGATGATGAAGTCAGAGAAATGCTAAACGATGTCATTCAATTATGTGAATCACAAGTGCAAAAGTTAAATGAATTTATGAAAAAAGAAGGTATTCCTCTGCCGGACGCAACAGCAGCGAAACCAAACTCAGATCCAAATGATATTCCTTTAGGCGTAAAGTTAACTGATGATGAAATTGCAAATGGTGTTGCATTTAAGTTAGTTACATGTTTGCAGGCGTGTTCAAAAGGACAAGCGGATTCGATCAGGGATGACGTGGGGGTCATATGGTTGCAATTTTATCTTGAATGGGCAATGTTTGGTTCAACATTAAAAACGCTCATGCGTAAAAGAGGATGGCTTAAGGTTCCACCTTATTATTATCCTCCTGGTTCACCAACATAACAAAAACCAACTCACTTCTTGGAGTTGGTTTTTGTTATGTGATGAACCTAACGGGATTTTTCTTTGTTATATCCGCGTTCCCCAAAGGGCTGCAGCTGTTCTATCCACTTATCCTCAAGTTCCTGCAGAGCTTCTTTTTCGTTATAATATGGTGTGTCTTTCTTGGTTAATAACTCTAGTACTTCAATATGGAAGGAGTCTTTCCCGATGTGCTTCCATTCTTCCTGCAGGTCTCTATTAAGATGTGTGCCTGTTTCAAGCTGGAATTTTACTCCGTTTAATGTTTTTACATTTCGTGTGGATCCAATAAAAATCTTTCCGTTCTGATTATTTTTTACCTGATATACGCCAGCTTTGACTTCAGTTTCTTTGAATAACTGTTTCATTTCTTTTTTACGATCCATCGTATTCACTCACTTTCTTGTGTCACCTTTTTAGCCAATATTGACTTCCATCCGGCTTTCTATCTAAAAAGCCATATTCGATTAAATATCTCCTGATTAAAACATAATCGGCATAAATTTCTTTTAAAAGCTGATTCATTTCTTTTTCCGTATAAACAGCATCGCTATCGATCCGTTTTATGATTTCACGAAGAACAATCAGCCGTTGTTTTTCTTTAGGAGGAAATTTCTTCAACCCTCCTGACAGTCCATTCGGTAAAAACTTTTTAACGATTTCTAGTTGTTCCTGATCCGTGATGGCGTAACGGTCGTCAACCATTTTAGCTGTGTTATGGGGGGGAATAAAGGCGGGAGCGTACTCGTCTTTTTCTCTTAGCAGTTCCATGATGGCCAGAAAGCTTTTGGCTTGCCGTTCTTTTTCTTTTAAAGCAAAACGGTGATGCCTGATCGTAGAGGCACTGCCAATTCCCATGTCACTTTGAACCTCTTTGTCACTTTTTCCCTCATAAAACAGACGAAGCAGCAGGTTCTGATGATCTGTAAGGCCAGTAAGTTTTTTATCAAGATTCAGTAAATAATCAAAAACCGACTGGTGTGAAACTTCGATATGAATACGCATATACCTTTCAGCTTCATAAAGTGTTCCTTCATGAGGATAAATAATTCCTTTTTCAATATTTTCACCACAAAGAAGACAAACAAATGTGTTTGAATCCTGAACATATCCTCGCTTAAGTTCTTCTAACGAAACATTCCATAAATCATTTGTGGTATTCATTTCACTAACACATCCGTTCAAAGTTTGTATTAATATAAACAAATCAATGAGAAGTTTATTATTGCTAAAGATAATGCATTATTAGTTATATGTCAATTGATTTAACAAACAATAATGAAAAATATTAGCCTTGATACAAACATAGGTAAGAATTGTTTGATGTTTGATCTATTTAGACTCTATTATTCTTAATTTTGGAAGGAATATAACTTGAAGTTGCCGAATAGTCAAAACGTAAGGGAATTCTATAGGAGGGATACAATTGTCAATTTCAAAAAATGTTGAAAGCTACATGGTTCGCACAGGAGTATTAAATGATGCAGAAGCTATTTTGAACATACATAAATCAGTCGTATCAGAAGGAGAGTACCTTATTTCACTTTCGGAAGAGTTTACTAAAACACCACTTCAGTATACAGAATGGGTACAGAGTGTTTTGGAGAATGAAAGTGAAACATTAATGGTAGCTGAAAAAGACGGTGAAGTTGTCGGGTGGATTGTGTTTGAAACTACCCAGAATAGAAGACGATTGTCGCATACTGGTACTTTCGGAATAATGATATGTGATAGACACAGAGGTAAGGGGATCGGCAGCATGCTGCTGGGGGCCTTATTAGATTGGGCAGAGAAGAATCCCTCCATTGAAAAGGTAAGTTTAGGAGTTTTCTCAACGAACGAAAGAGCAATATCCTTGTATAAGAAGATGGGGTTCCTTGAAGAAGGGCGTAAAGTGAAGGAATTTAAGATGAATGACCATGAATACGCTGATGATATTTTAATGTATAAATTCGTTAAATGATTTTAAAAGGTATTTTTCGTGTAAAAAAGCAGCGGCAATCAATAAGATCTGCCGCTGTCTTTGGTAAACTTAAAACCTTATTCACTATTTTTAGGCTTTCAAAATTCCATCAATTTTTTCTAGTATTTCATCAGGTATTTTTACTCCTGAAGCTTTAACATTTTCAGCAAGCTGTTCTGGTCTGCTTGCGCCAACTATGGCACTTGACACGTTTTGCTGCCTTAGGATCCAGGCGAGGGCCAGCTGTGATATTGTAAGCTCCACTTCATTCGCAATATCCTTCAATTGTTCGACCTTATCAAGATTTTGTTCTGTAAGGATATGTGACATGTTCATATTCTGTTGTGCAGCACGGCTTCCTTCTGGTGCAAGATGGCCTTTTTGATATTTTCCAGTAAGCACTCCTTGAGCAAGAGGGGAAAAGACTACCTGGCCGATTCCGTGCTTTTCGCTGACAGGGATGATTTCTTGTTCGATTTTTCGGTGTAGCATGCTGTAATTCGGTTGGTTCACCACAATCCGATCCAATAGTTTTTTATCTGCAAGATGTACAGCCTCTGAAATTTGTTCAGCCGTCCATTCGCTGACACCCAAGTAGAGGACCTTACCTTGTCTCACAAGATCATCCAAAGCTCGAAGTGTTTCTTCCAATGGTGTGTCGTTATGATAACGGTGGCAATAATAAATATCAATATAATCCATCCCAAGTCTCTTCAGGCTGGCATCACATTGCTCCATAATATGTTTGCGGGATAATCCTTGATCGTTTGGTCCATCACCCATCTTTCCAAAAACCTTCGTGGCCAGAACATAGGAGCTTCTAGGATATTTTTGTAATGCCTTTCCAACCACTTTCTCTGCTTCTCCCCGTATGTATACATTTGCAGTATCGAAAAAGTTAATTCCTGACTCGTAGGCTAAATCAATGGATGATACCGCATTTTGCTCTTCGACATATCCTCCATATGTAAGCCAGCTTCCAAGACTGATTTCACTTACTTTCAAACCCGAATTCCCAAGACGGCGATATTGCATGATAAATCCCTCCATATTTTTTTGAATTGATTCAATAATCAAACTATACAACAGGATAAAGGTGATGGTCTATCATTTTATTCGATAACCGAAATAATGTGAGGTTTTGGTAACCTTTTAAGTTAGCTTCTTTAGTGATAATGATAAAAAAAATCAATATTGCCGGTTCGGCAGCAAAAAAGAAATGCTCAAAGCAACAAAGCTTTGAGCATTTCTAACATTTTATCGTTCAATGTATAATCCTGCCCTATCTTATTTCTTTATCCCAGGGCGACATCAAGGATCATCATAATGGCAAATCCGAACATCAGACTTAGAGAGGCCAAATCGCTGTTTCCGTTCTCCTGTGAGCCAGGGATTACTTCTTCCGCAACAACGAAAATCATTGCACCTGCAGCGAAGCTGAGGGCATAGGGAAGGAGAGGCTCAATAAAAATAACTGACGCTGCACCTATGACCGCAGCTATAGGTTCAACCATACCGGAGAACTGGCCGTATAAAAAGCTTTTTCTCCTGGACATTCCCGTTGAGCGTAAAGGAAAGGATACGGCTACACCTTCAGGGAAGTTTTGAATTCCGATTCCGATTGCGAGGGCAATGGCACCCATCAATGTAGCGGATGGGAAGCCTGCTGCAACCGCACCGAATGCAACACCGACCGCCAAACCCTCTGGTATATTATGAAGGGTGATCGCCAGCACCATTAAAGTACTTCTTCTTTTCTTTTCAGGATGGATCCCTTCTGCCTTTTCCAATGATAAATTCGGATGCAAATGGGGCATCAATTTATCCACAACCATTAAAAATAAACCGCCAAGAAGAAAACCTGCAGCGGCTGGAAACCAGTTTGGCAGACTGCCGCCCCCGCCCATCTCAATTGCAGGTGCCAGCAGTGACCAGAAGCTTGCGGCAATCATTACACCAGCTGCGAGCCCCATCATACTATCCAGGAATTTCTGGTTCGGGTTCTTCGTTGTGAATACCAGGGCTGCACCGAGCGCTGTCATTCCCCATGTGAATAAGGTTCCAATCAGTGCCTGGATTACAGGATTCAACTCCATAAAAAATTCGAGCATAATGTCACTCCCTTATAGACCTGTTAATGTTACCAGACGAATTCAGGTTCTTTTTTAATGTATTATATTGCATCTGGGTGGGTGAATGTATTTTTATATATATTCATCTTTATGAGGTATAAAATGTATTCTAACATTAATTTGGTTTCCGCAAAGCTAAACATGTAAAATGTTTTTATTCGGTTTAGTATGATGCGAAGGTTGAACAGGCCAGCGGAAAAACAGAGCATAGTGATAATTAATAGAGCGAATTAATTAAAAATGCAACGGGTATAACTAAAAATGATTATGTTTAAATCCCTTCTTATTTCTTATTCGGCTCCGAATGAACCACTTTTAAATGGATTTGGTCTGAATACAAGGAGGAGTCGAGTCCGGTCCAGGGTCATCCAACACAAAATTTGGTGATCCTTTCTTGTTTCTGGGTGTGCGGGCAATTGGTGGTTCATCGGATGCAGCAGTCCAACGTTTAACGAATTCACTCCAGGGTATAGGCTAATGGGAGTTCGTCCAGCACTTAAGGTGGACACACCTTGTACGTGAATTTTTTGAGGAATGAGTGATACATCTTGAATAATACAGAGGAAAAAGTGAAAAAAGTAGGTTTTCCATTTTTGCTCATGGGAGCCGGGATTGTCATTTCGATTTTATTTATATACTTGTTTTCAGAGGTTGCAGAAGAAATGCTGGAACAAGAAGTAAAAGCGTTTGATGACTCAATTATTACCTTTTTTAGAAACATTTCAACACATACCCTCGACCAGCTGATGACCTTTGTGACCGAGCTTGGGTCGTTATGGTTTTTATCCTTGATGACGATTGTTACTCTTGTTACCCTCTGGATCAAAAAGAGAGATAAATGGGGAATGCTCTTTTTCTTAATTGGCATCGGAGGTGGAGGGCTTCTGACTAAGGTATTAAAAGTATATTATGCGAGAAGCCGGCCTTCGATTAATCCTGACATCGATGCGGTCGGTTATAGTTTCCCAAGCGGCCATTCAATGGGCTCGCTTATCTTTTATGGGTTCATTGCCTATTTTATCGTGCGTTCAGATATTTCCAAACCATTAAAATGGACTGTAGGTGTAATATCGGGCATATTAATTATCTTAATTGGAACTTCGCGCATTTATCTAGACGCTCATTATCCAAGTGATGTCATAGCAGGTCATTTAGCTGGAGCGATATGGCTGATTCTCTGTATCTTGAGCTTAGAATGGATCGCATGGCAGAATGTCAGCAATGTAAGGCCGCTCAAAGTTGTCAGGAAATTCATGGAACAGCGGTTTTGAGTATTACCCCAATCGATAACGCACTTAATGCAGTGCGTTTCTTTTTGGGTAAAATAGTTTTTACATAAAAATTCCAAATAATGTTGGACAACTATAGTTATTGAAATGGTTCTTACATTAGTATAATTAACAAAAGATTCATCAGTAAAAATTTGAGTTGTTACATGTTTCGTTGTATGATGTAACTTGTGGTTTAAGATAGATTAAAAAATAAATGTTTAAATTTATCCGCCAATCAGTCATATTTTGTTCATAATTAAGATGTATAATTTGCTTGGGGTTAAAGTAAAGCTAAAAATATGTTATAATGTATTTTATCGATTTTTCCTAAGCTTATTATTTGGTGAGAGGAGATTAGTATGGAAAAAATGAAGCTACTTAAAAAATTTGAAACTAGCAATATAGCATTTTTCGCTGTTGCGGTTATATTATTCTGGTTCAAAACATATGCAGCCTATCAAATGGAATTTAAATTAGGTATTGATAATAATTTGCAAAAGTTTCTGTTGGCGATTAACCCGCTTAGTTCTGCATTATTCTTTATAGGACTGGGTTTGCTTTCTGTAAAGCATGCTAAAAAGTGGATGATTGGAATCAGCTCTCTGCTGTCATTTCTTTTATACGCCAATGTCGTGTATTATCGATTTTTCAATGATTTCATTACCGTACCTGTTCTGATGCAGGCTAAATCAAATGCTGGGCAGCTGGGCGACAGCGCGAATTCCTTAATGTCCATAATGGATGTTTTTTATTTTACAGATACGATCATCCTTATTGTTCTTGCATTAACGGTATTTAAAAAAGCGGTATCGAAAAGCCGCAAATCCTATCGAGCTGTTCTTGCATTAGCTGTTGCAGTATTTCTGTTTAATCTTGCATTAGCAGAAAAAGACCGCCCGGAATTATTGTCCCGTTCTTTTGACCGAAATTACCTGGTTAAATATTTGGGGGCATACAACTTCACAATTTATGATGTCATTCAAAATGCCAAGGCTTCAAGCCAGAGGGCATTGGCAAGTGATAGTGATATTACAAATATCGAGAACTACAGAACAGCTAATTATGCAAAACCAAATCCAGAGTATTTTGGAAAAGCAAAAGGAATGAACGTAATCTATGTATCACTCGAATCATTCCAGAACTTCATGATTGATTACAAAATGCCAGATGGACAGGAAGTAACACCGTTTTTGAACTCATTAGCACACGATGGAAATACCTTCTACTTTGATAATTTCTACCATCAAACTGGACAAGGTAAAACATCTGATGCTGAGTTCCTGATGGAAAACTCAATCTACCCATTAGGCCAGGGCGCCGTTTTTGTGAACAAAGCACAAAACACATATCAGGCAACTCCTGCTATTTTGGGACAGCACGGCTATACTTCTGCCGTATTCCATGGAAACTATAAGACGTTCTGGAACAGAAACGTGATGTACAAAGCGCTTGGCTACAATGAGTTTTACGATGCCGAATACTACAATATGACTGAAGAAGACACAAAGAATTACGGCCTGAAGGATAAACCGTTCTTCAAAGAGTCAATGCCGATGCTAGAAGGCATGAAGCAGCCTTTCTACACGAAATTTATTAGCTTGTCTAACCATTTCCCATTTGAAATGGATCCACAGGATACTGAATTCCCAGCTGGTGACTATGGCGATCCAGTGGTGAATCAATATTTCCAGTCGGCTAATTATATGGATGAAGCGATTAAACAGTTCTTTGACGATTTAAAAGCGAGTGGTTTATATGACAATACCATCGTTGTCCTTTATGGAGACCATTATGGTATTTCTGAAAACCATAACAAAGCGATGACAGAAGTCCTTGGCGTTCCTGAAATTACACCAACGATTAATGCGCAGCTTCAGGAAGTTCCATTATTCATTCACGTACCAGGTGTTAAAGGTGGAGTTCAGCACCAGTATGGCGGACAAGTAGATGTACGCCCGACGGTACTTCATTTACTGGGAATCGATACAAAGGATTACCTTGAGTTCGGTTCAGACTTATTATCAAAAGATCACCGCAACTGGGCATTGTTCAGGAATGGGGATTACGTTTCACCTAACATTACACAAGTAGGCGAAAAATTCTACAATCCTGCAACGGGTGAATTATTGCCAAATCAAAATGATTATAAAACAATTATGAATAAGGTAACAACAGAACTTCAAATGTCCGACGAAGTGGTCACAAAGGATTTATTGCGTTTTTATACACCAAGTGGTTATAAACCAATTGATCCAAATGATTATCAATATTTAGGTCCTGACGGAAGCTCGAAAGAATCTGAAGGGAAGTCAACTGAAAAATAATAGAACAGTTGCAAAAAGTCACTCATTTAAGCGTGAATTCTCATACGAATTCACGCTTTTTTTTATAGGAAAAACAGGGATCAAGCTCTTTTTGGGAGTGAACGGGGAATAAGTCAGTTCCAAAGAGAAGATTTTCTCCCTTTTTATTGAGTTAAATATTTAATAAACAGGGCGGGTTAATTGAAAAAGGAAAAAATTGTGAACTTGAGGAATAAACATCTAAAGTAATTAGTTTTTGGTAAACGGAGGTTGTTAAATGGAGATAGTTTTAGGACTTGCTGGAAGCCTATTTATAATATTTATCATTAATTCCTTTTTATCTTTAGAGAAAGAATTAAAGAAACTTAATGGTACAAATGAAATGATAGTTGAGTTATTAAAGGAGATCAAGAAGGAGCAGTCCAAATAATGGGTGCTTTGATAAAGGCAAGATTAATTGCTTAGTTTTGCTGAAATTCTATCTTATTGAAGAAACGGGGCTGTTTAGTGGAAGAAGGAATTAGTGGTGTTGCTCTTGACAGCTTGTTCAGCTGAAGAGCAACCTAAGACATATTCAATAATTATTGTATCTGGAGAAGAAAACATAAGCGAGACATTTGCTAAATATGTTGAATTTCCTGTTATTGAATATGAGCATTTAACTAATCTGAAGACAGCACAAGAAAAATATCCAAAATACGATATCGATCGAGCACCAGCAATTTTAATATTTAGAGACAATGGAGCTGAATTAAAAAAGTTACAGTTAAAAACATATAAAATCGAAGAAGCGAAGAAATGGTTAGAAGACATCGATATAAGAAACTATAAATGAGCTATATATCATAATACCAAATAGCAAATAAAAAAATCATTCTTAACCTAAACTTATGCATATTTAAGCAAGCTCTTTCTTCACATCTATTAATATTTCTTCAATTAAGATTTTTTCAATTAACGCCGTATCATCTGGGTGAAAAATATGAGAAGATTTCTCTGACCAAATCACTCTTGGCTTTTGATTCATCTCCAGGCTATGAATGTATTCTAATAGTAGCTCAGAATGAACATGGACGTCCTTTCGACCATGAATAAAGGTTACAGGTACTTTTAGCCCCCTAATATCCTTTTTTACATTATAAGTGGGAATATCCTTAATAAATTCATCGGTATAAATAAGCTTATGTCCTTTATAAAAGGCATTTATAGCATCCTTAAATTGATAATCCTTTGATATTAGCATATCCAGGGTAATCTTAAACAGTCCTGGATGTTTCACTTTATGATCTGAGTAAATCATTGAGCTATACTTAATTTGATATTTACGTAATACACCCCATTGCTTATAGCTATTCACATATGGTGGTTCCCCAATAGAATGCAATTCTTTTAAACCTTTAACATCATTTCGTCTATTAGCCTCATCCTTAGCCCACTTAAAGCATAATTTATCGTTTTCTGTCCAACTAATAATCTGAGATATCCCCACATATGAATGTAATTTTTCTGGAGACTGATGAGCTAAGTAAATGCCAATTAGCGAGCCATATGAATGACCAACAAGATAAATCTTATCTTGGTTAAATTTACTTCTTAAATAGTCTACGAGCTCATCAGCATCATGAACATATTGCCGGAAATTCATTGTTTCCTTTGGAATATCATCATAATAAGACTTTCCTGTTCCTCTTTGATCCCAAAATACAACCGTATAATGCTGAACTAATTTTTTCGTATTCGTAACAATTGTATAATCCTTACCTCTCGATGATACACCAGGCAATGGCATGGAAGGACCACCATGTAAAAACAAAATAACAGGATTGTTCTTATTGTAAGACTGTATTAGGATTTGCTGTTTCACACCACCAATTGTAACTTTATCAATCTGGTCAATCCCCTCTGTAGGAATTTTATAATCAGGTTTATAAAAAAAATGAAACAACATGAACACCCCCTTATTTAAAATATACGACTTTAAAAATTGACCTATGTCTACTATACATTGACTATACTTAATTTGATAACAAAATTTTCCTATAAGTAATACTA
>NZ_JBALQL010000037.1:0-17060 GCF_036964885.1 Bacillus sp. JJ1122
AACGCGCCGGGGGTCAGACCCCCGGCAGTTTACCGCGTCACAGCGCTGGGGGTCTGACCCCCAATGCATTGACGCGTTAAAGTGGAGCTTGGCAGATTCTACATATTCCGGCCTGTAATGACAAGGTTCGCTAATTTATGTATAATTGTGCAGTAAATAATTTTAATGAGGGTGCGTGTACTGTGTTATTTAATTCATATGAATTTATTTTCTTTTTCCTTCCGGCTTCTTTCATTATATATTTTGCGCTTCAGTATGCGGGCCAATCGCGGCTGGCTAAGATTTCACTGGTGTTAGGATCTTTGATCTTCTACAGCTGGTGGAATATCAGCTATCTTCCGCTCATTCTCACGTCGGTTGTAGTTAACTACGGCGTTGGTACCTTCTTGGGTAATAGCGACCATTTAAAAAAGCGGCGAATTGTCCTGACAATCGGCATCGTATTCAATGTCATTTTACTCGGCTATTATAAATACACCGATTTCTTCCTTTCTACAGTGAATGCTGTGGCAAAAGCGGATTTCCCGCTGCTTCATCTGGCTCTTCCGCTGGCGATCAGCTTTTTTACATTCCAGCAGATCGCGTACCTGGTGGATAGCTTCCGATATGAAACGAAAGGGTATCGTTTTGACGAATATATGCTGTTCGTTATCTTTTTCCCGCAGTTGATTGCCGGTCCGATTGTCCATCACAAAGAGGTAATGTCACAATTCCATAATGAAAACTCACGAATGAATGCAAAAAACATCTCACTCGGCCTATATATTTTCGGAATCGGCCTTTTCAAAAAGGTCATGATTGCCGATACGTTCTCCGTTTGGGCGAATGACGGCTTTAAAAACGCATTCGATCTGAACGTCGTCGAAGCCTGGATTGCTTCCTTATCTTATACATTCCAGCTGTACTTCGACTTCAGCGGATATTGCGACATGGCGGTTGGTGCGGCATTATTGTTCAACATCAGGCTGCCAATCAACTTCAATTCGCCATACAAAGCGCTCAATATCCAGGATTTCTGGCGCCGCTGGCATATTACGCTCAGCCGCTTTCTAACTCAATATATTTACATTCCGCTTGGCGGAAGCAGAATCAGTCCATCAAGGACATACATCAACATCATGATCATTTTCATGGTCAGCGGCTTCTGGCACGGTGCCGGCTGGACGTTCGTTCTCTGGGGCTTCCTGCATGGCCTTGCATCCGTTATTTATCGCTGGTGGAGCAAGCGCGGCTACAAGATGCCGAAATGGCTGGCGTGGTTCATCACATTCCAGTTCGTGAACGCAGCATGGGTCTTGTTCAGAGCTGAAACATTCGCTCAAGCCATTGCCATCCTGAAAGCGATGTTCGGTATGGGTAAAATCGAGCTGCCAACACGCGTAGCAAGAGTTCTCGAGCCAATATTCAATGTCAGCTTGCTTCCAGACGGCCCGATGCTCTTTACATCAACAAGCGTCCTATTGATTGTATTAGGCTTGATCGTCGTTACATTCAGGAAAAATTCATTCGAAATGCTGGACCGTTTCAAACCAAATAATTTAAATATGTTATTTATCGTGTTAATTTCCATTGTATCCATCTTACAGCTCGGTAAAGTCTCCGAGTTCCTGTATTTTAACTTTTAATTTCCAAAGGAGTTCTGCAAGTGGAGCCTATCTATAAGAAGTTTGTTCTTAAGTTTTTCATCGTCTTCGCAGCAGCGCTTGTCCTCATTGCTGGGTTCGTGTATATGAGCGACCCTTATGTTTACTATCATAAGGGGGGAATCTACAAACGGACATTCACGAAAAACTTTAATATGCGCTACCAAATTCCAGGAATGATCAGGAATCTGGAATTCGAAACGATTTTTGTCGGCACATCCATGGGCCATAATTTTAAAGAAGAAAAAATAGATGAAAGCTATAATACCAAATCTTATAATGCGACCATTTCTGGTTCCTCTGCAAGGGAGCAAAGAAAGGCCGTTGAACTTGCGATGAAGTCACATAAAATAAAGCATGTATTCTGGGAAATCAATTATGATTCTCTCGCTGGAGAACCGGACCGTATCGATGCAACTTTTCCGGAATTTCTCTACGACCGCAACATCGCCAACGATCTTCCATATTTGCTTAGCTATGACGCCATCAAAAAGATTGATTACCAAATGAAAAATCAGGATCTGGTAAATCCTAATGCGGATCCCTATACTTTTTATAAGTTTGGAGAAAAGCGACCGCCTTTAACGGTAGAGAAATTGAAAAAAGAGTTAGAGGGAGTAGAGCCACCTCCTCCTGAAGCACACAAGCTGGAAGTTTATATGAATAGCTTCAAGGCCAATATGCTTAAAATGGTAGAGGACAATCCGGATACAAAGTTTACCTTCTTCTATGCACCATATCCGATTGCAAGGCATATGAGCATCCAGTTTAAAAAACCTGAAATCAACGAGGACCGTCTGCAGACTAAACTTGAGGTTTTTAAAGAATTGAGTAACCACAAGAACACGGAAGTCTATGATTTCCAGGACAATGCAGAGATTACCTTTAACGTCGGTAATTACATGGATCGTTCCCATTACTTCCCTTATATTAACGACCAGCTGCTGGAAGAAATGGCAACAACCAAGCCAATCCAGTCGGAAAAAGAATATAAGGAAAAAGTAGCGAGATTCTCTGCTCAGCTTAAGAATTTCTCCTACGACCAATTAAAAGAACAACCGCTGACCGCGAGCAATAGCAATAACTAGTAAAATGGCTGCCAGTTTGAGGCGGCCATTTTTTTTGCGTTTTATTTTAGGTAACACTAGCAATCCCTCAACCTAAAATCCCCTAAATTTCAACAACTTCTTTGTCGTCTGTTGCTAGAATTACGGTCACGTTATTAGTTGTAAAAATCTTCTAAAAAAAGTAGTATGTAAATTGGATATGTATTCCAATGAGAGAAAGACAGGGGGAGAGAACGTGGGGAAATGGAAGAAGAACCTCGTTTCGATTGGTGTAAGTGCTAGCCTGGTTGCAGGCACGGCGTTCGTGCCAGGAGGGGCAGTATTTGCGAAAACGACTGCTGGAAAGCATGTGGGGATATCCGCAGTTTCGGTCAATTCACCGTTGCTTCAGCAAAAGATGGATCAGAAAAAGTCACCGCTGAGTGAAGATACTTTGGTCATCAAGTACCAGAAGCCTCTGACAGCTTCAGAGCATAAGAGATTGGGAGGAACTCTGATCCGTCAGGTCTCTGGATTGAATTACGCTGTTGTAAAAGTGAAGGACAAGCAGAATTTGCATACCGTCATTTCAAAATACCAGCAGCTAGATAAAGTTGTTTCCGTCACTCCATCTGTCTTATATCAGCAGCTAGGCTTCAGCGACCCGAAGGCGGGAGAGCAGTATCATCTGACACAGCTGCAAATCGCCAAGGCTCAAAAGCTGGCTGGCAAAAATAAAGTCAAGGTTGCTGTGATTGACACAGGCATTGACCGCAATCACCCAGATTTAAAAGGGAAGATTCTATCCAGCAAAAATACAGTCAATCCGATCAGCCCGGGAATAGCCGATTCACATGGCACACACGTAGCTGGAATCATCGCGGCTAAAAAAGATAATGGAATCGGCGGCTATGGCGTTGCAACGGATGCCGACATTCTTTCTATCGATGTATTTGACCGCGGCTGGGGTGCGAGCGATTACGCCATTGCCGAAGGAATTCTTGAAGCTGTGAGAAGCGGCGCGAAGGTCATCAATATGAGTCTTGGCGGACCGATGCCATCACCAGTCATTGAAGAAGCAGTCAAGCAGGCAGTAGCCAGGAATGTTGTGATCGTAGCGGCAGCAGGAAACGATGCCAACGATTGGACAAACTATCCCGCAGGCTATGAGGGCGTCATCAGCGTCGGATCTACCAATAAATATAAAAAACTATCAAGCTATTCTTCTTTTGGCCCATCGGTTGATATCGTAGCGCCTGGAGAAGAAGTATACAGTACTATCTACGAACCAGAGAAGCTATCAAGCTTCCGGAAAATGAGCGGCACGTCCATGGCATCGCCAGTCGTTGCCGGAGCAGCTGCATTGCTGCTGTCGAAATATCCAAGCCTTACACCTCCGCAGGTTGAGTACATACTCGAGCACAGTGCGGACGACCTTGGCGAAAAAGGCTTTGACGTTAAATTTGGCAACGGTCTAGTGAACCCTGTCAAAGCACTTCAATTTGACCTGAAGAAATTGCCGGCACTGGTTAAAAAGAAGCTGACGGAAAAAGAGATTTTTGCGAGCGCCAAATCTGTAAAAGTGGATAAGCAGGCATTATTTACAGATGCCATTACCAAGCCATCAGAGGAAAAATGGATCAAGTTCAACGTTAAAAAGGGAGACAATATCCAGGCCGTTTTATCTGGATCCTCTAAATACGATTACAAAATGATGATGCGTTTCACTTCTGCGAGCACAAAACGAATCCACGAAATCAATAAAGTCCGAGAAGGCAAGGCAGAAGGAAAGCTATTTACAGCACCTGCAGATGGTGTGCTTGCAGTTGGCGTTAAAGACGTAAATGCCAACTATGACGACTCTGCAAAAAAGCTTTCCAAATATACGCTGCAAGTCAATAAAATGACAGGCTACTTAACAGATGACTCCGATCTGGAGAATCCGGTCGTAATCGAAGCACTTCCTTTTAGCACGGACGAACACCCGCTGACTTTTACAGGCAGAGACGGCAGTGATGATGATTACTTCACCTTCTCGGTTGAAGAACGCCAGCTCGTAAAACTTGAAGTGAGTGAGGTTCCGGGTGAGAACTCGGCAATCAGCGTTTACCCTGCGGAAATGCTGATGCCGGTTGGAGGGGAAATGCCAGAAGGTGAAGGATTGCCAGAAGGTGAAGACCCTGCAAAAGGAGAATATCAAGCTGCCCATGAAGGTGACCATGGCGAAGAAATGGAGCCGATGTACTATTCCAATAACGGCGGAACAAGTGAAGGTGAAGCCTTGACCTTTACAGCGGAACCAGGAATGACTTACGCTGTGAAAGTAACGAATAAACCGAGCAATTACTATGGAATGTATGAGTTCTTCTATGGCTTTGATATGTTCATGGATACAAGCAAGCCAGAAAGTTCGCTGGTCCCATACATGTTCAGCATTACGGGAAAAGTAATGCCGGCTGATGAAGATAATCTCCCTTATATGGAAGAAGAGCAGCCTATGCCTGAAGATGGCATGGAGGATTATGCAGAAGGGAAGCTTGAACAGCAGAGGATTAAAATTGCTTCTTCCTATAAAGCAGCCCATGAAGAGAATCCTGGGCTGGAATACTTGATGATGGTACAGGAAAACGCACGTCCGTACTCCATCGGCAAGCGTGCTGACGGCTACTTAGCTACGTTCGAAGATGAGGACTGGTTCGCACTCAGCCCGCAGGAAACAGGGGTATACGAATTCACACTCAGCAAATCTGGCAATATCCCGTGGTTTGAAATTTATAAGCTTGAAACCGACAAGAATGATGATGGTGAAGAGTTACAGTGGCTGAACTATATCGGAACGAATGTTACTTGGGATATGTACAGCAACGGTTTGGGAACGAAAGTATACACTGGCCTTAAAAAAGGCGAGAAGTATTTCATTAAGCTCAACAACGATTATATGCAGAATCAGATCAGCTTCAATCCATACTCATTCAATTCAAAGCTAGTAACGAAGAATGTGATGGATAAATACGAGGACAATGACAAGCTCGAGAAGGTAAAAGACCTTCCTGGTTCAGTCGTTCAAGGGAACTTTGGCATGCCGAATGATCAGGATGTATTCTACTTCCAGGCTAAAGCAAGCCAGGTGTATGGTGTAACGATGGAGCGAGGAGCCCTTACGAAGGAATTGAGCAGACTTCCGAAGGAAATCGTCAGTCCATTCTACGGTTTTGTCCAAATCATTGAGGATAAGAACAAGAACCGAAAGCTGGATGAAGCAGAATACAATCTTGCTCAATATATTGAAAAAGGCGTATATGGAGGCTATACATTTGGCTCCTTCAAGGCTAAGAAAGGCAGCAATTACATCATCGTAGCTGCAGGCTGGCCGGAAAGCAGCACGCCGCTTACCTTGATGCCTTATAAATTGACGATCGCTGCAGCCAACACGAAGGATGAAGATGCAGGCAACAAGGTGACGAACAACAAAGCTTCCAACCCTGTAAAAATGAAGAAGCTGACTGCAAACACCTGGGAGTCGAAAGGCAATTTCAATTCAGGATTGTCGTTCGGCGATGAGGATTGGTACACATTCACACTTGATCGCAACGCATCCGGTGTCATCAAGCTGGAAGGCTCCATTGAAACCGATGGCACGATCGAGCTGTATCAAAATGGAAAACTGATTTCATCTGCTGACTTCTATCCTGAAGGTGATGCAGAAGTCCTATCCGCTTCCCTGAAAAAAGGAACCTATCAGGTCAAGATTACAGACTTCCACGGAAGCTCTTCTATCAAGCCTTACAAGTTGAAAGTTTACATGAAGTAAGATACTGTAAAACAGGAGAGTCTTTAGCACTCTCCTGTTTTTGCTTAATGGAAAAAACGTAATCTTTAAGACTCAATAAATATCCAAAAAATACAAAAGATTCTCCCAATTTTGAAAAGATATCCTTGTAAGGAAAGATTTAAAATAACTGCTTAAATATGACAACTTTTCTTATTTTATCCTTGTATAAAGATGCCAACGTGGTAAAATAGGAGTGTAGCACAATTCCTGTTTTGTGATTTTCAAATGTGCAAGGGTTGGTTATGGCCGATGGAGAGTACCTGTCAAAAGCAGGTACTCTTCGTTTTTTTTTAGGCTTTGTTAAACAAGGCTGCTGATTTTCGTTCCAGGCGCTTCGCTTTCCGCGGGGCTGGCGCGGAGCCTCCTCGTCGCTTCGCATCTGCGGGGTCTCACCTGACCAGCTGCGCCCGCAGGACACTGAATAGCTTCCTCGGGTCTGCCCACGCACGATGGAAATGCGTTAGCATTTTCGGAGGAGTCTGCGTTCCTTCCACTACAATCAACAGAGTTTAAAATTAACATTCAGCTTTAACAGAGCCTTTTTTTAATATCGCAGCTGCATGAGAATAAATTAAAATCCGGGTCTCATTAAGAGAACCCGGATTTTTTTTGCTTGTTCATATTTGATTGATTGACTCCGGATCGTTTCCCAAAACAACCCAGTTACACCGTTTCCTTCTGCTCAACAATCTGTACCTTCCATCTGGAAAAGTCCGGATCTTCCGCAAGCACTAGTTCTCTAGGGAAAATAAAGGTCCAAGGCTTGCTTGTGTTGGCTTTAACTTCAAACTGGTCCAATGCGAATCCGCCTTTTGCCACTATTTCTCCAGAAGCATCCTCAACCTGCAGCGGCAGCTGATGAAGCTGGATATTCTTATCGTTTCCATTGCGGATCAGGATGGTGACACTTAAGCCGCTATCTTCATTTTTCCTGGCCTGCAAGCCAAGGAAATTTACTTCGCCCTCTTTTGGAGCACCAAGGGATTCAACCATCTGGACGAGCTTTTCTTTTTCCTCAACAGGAAGAGCGTTCTCCCATGAAGCATCCAGGTCAAGACGGTGGGGTGCTTTAATTTCGAAAGCAAGCTTCCAGCCCTCGGAAGGGATTTCGGCGGAAATCACATCACTCAGATGAAAATTGAAATGCCATGGTCTGCTGCTTTTTGCAGGGATTTCTCCAAGCTCAGCTAAATCGAATCTCTTGCGCGCCAGGTGTTCTCCGTTTGGTCCAATCAGCAAAATGGAAGATTCAGCTAGACGGATTCCCTTGGAAACACTATTGCGGACAAACGCCGAAACAATTAACTGATCCTCTTCAGCTCGCAGCTCAATGCCTGAAAGTGAAACCTGGTTTGGCTTTAAAGGAGGAAGTTCATTATTAAGGAAACGCAGGACATACTGGGTTTCCAATGGCACATTCATCGAAGGGTGAATGGATAGCTCTGTATAGACTTCCTGCTCTTGTGCAACACCTTCATCATCTACTAGTTCTTTTGAAGGAATGACAGTATCTTCGCCCTGTTTTTTCACTATGTCTTTTTTATTTTTTTTGAAAAAAGAAAACATATGCATTATCCTCCTATTCCTGAGATTCGGACATAATCATGAGCTGCGCAGTCTGGATGCAAATCTCTTTGGAGATCTTATAATAGGCCATTTCAAAAAGTTCGAGGCCTTCCTTTTGATAGAGACGCATCGGATCTTCCTGCTGATAATGGCGCATGCCGATGCCTTCCTTCAATCTGCCCATGTTTTCTAAGTGCCTGATCCAGTTGCGATCGATCACAAAGGTATTAGCTCCTTTTAGCGCGTCCTGGAGTTGAACATGACTGCGGAAACCATCCGCTTTTTCTTTAAATTCTGCGACGTGTTCAGAAGCTATTTTTGCAACAACCCTGCGGTCAAAATTCTCGTCCGGGAACTCCATTGTCGCACCAGGGAGGAATTGATCCAATTCTTCCTTAAGTTCCTTCAAAGGCCAATTCTCTGGAATTTCATCTTCAATACAATACTTATCTATTAAATGATCAACCGTTTTATCCACAAGCGGTAAAATAATCGAAATTTGATCTTCCTCTTCTAGTACTCGGTTCCGAAGAGTATAGATAACGGTCCGCTGCTCATTAATGACGTCATCGAGCTTCAGATTGTACTCGCGCATCGAGAAGTTCGCGCCTTCCACAATCCGCTGGGTCCGGTTAACAAATTCAGTAATCTTCTTGTTTTGGATTATGCCAGCAGCATCCGTTTCAATTGTCGGCTTCAGCTTCTCCAAATCTTCCTGGGCAAAGCGCCTGAACATGTCATCCTCAATCGAAATGAGAAATTGGGAAGACCCCAGGTCGCCCTGGCGCCCCGAACGGCCTTTCAACTGATTGTCAACGCGTCTGCTCTCGTGCCTTTCCGTACCGATGACATGGAGGCCGCCTAATTCGGCAACGCCTTCACCTAGAAGGATGTCTGTACCGCGTCCAGCCATATTTGTGGCAATCGTGATTCTGCCGTGCTGACCAGCCTGGGATATGAGCTGGACTTCCTGCTCCACCGTCTTTGCATTCAATAGCTGATACGAAAGGTTTTCCTTGTCAAGGTACTCGGCAACCTTTTCAGATTGCAGTATGGAAGTGGTCCCGATCAGGACTGGCTGACCTTTCGCATGGCGATCCTTGACCTCTTTCGTCACAGCTGTATACTTCTGTTCCTTCGTTTCAAAAACCAGATCAGCCAGATCTTCGCGGATAATAGGCTTGTTCGTTGGGATTTGAATGACATCCATCCCATACACCTGGCGGAATTCGCTTTCTTCGGTTTTTGCTGTACCCGTCATACCGGACATCATTGGATACATACGGAAATAGTTTTGAACCGTGATCGATGCCTGGGTTTTATTTTCGTCGGTCACCTCAACGCCTTCTTTTGCCTCCAGAGCCTGATGCAAACCGTCAGACATAGTGCGCCCCTCCATGATCCTGCCAGTGAACATATCGACAAGCATGATTTTGCCGTCCTTGACGATATAGTCAACATCAAGTTCGAACATGACATGGGCACGGACTGCCTGGATCACATAGTGATAGAGCGTCTGGTGTTCAAGGTCATACAGATTATCAACGCCAAAAGCCTTCTCGACTTTATTGATGCCCGTATCGGTCAGACTCGTTGCTTTTGTTTCTTCGTCAAATGAATAATCAACGTCTTTTACAAAACGCTTTGCCAGCCTTGCTGCAATAAAATGCAGGTCTGCGCTTGATTCCATTTTTCCGGCGATGATCAATGGCGTTTTCGCTTCATCGATCAGCACACTGTCAATTTCATCAATAATCGCAAAATGGTACGGACGCTGTACACGCTGTGCGACGCTAGCGACCATATTGTCACGCAAGTAATCAAAGCCGAATTCGGTTCCGATTCCATATGTAATATCCGCCTGGTAAGCTGCCTGTTTTTCATCCGACTCCATCATCGGGATATTCAATCCGACTGTCAGCCCAAGAAATTCATGGATTCTGCCAATCTGATTGCGGTCACGTTCTGCCAGATAATCATTGACCGTAATGACATGAACGCCTTTGCCTTCAAGCGCCCTCAAGTAGCTCGGCAGGGAGGCGACTAACGTTTTTCCCTCACCAGTAGGCATTTCCGCGATACTTCCATCATTTAAAACTAGCCCGCCAATCAGCTGCACGTCATAATGGCGCATGCCAAGAACACGTTTCGAAGCTTCGCGGACTACGGCGAATGCTTCGACTTTGATATCATCAACCGTTTTCCCATTTGCAAGCTGTTCCTTAAAGAAAAGCGTTTTATTTTTCAGCTCATCATCACAGAGCTTTTCAATCGTTGATTCCAATTGATTGATCTGCTCGACTAAATCTCTATATTTTTTTAGGCGTTTTTCGTTCGAATCGCCAAATTTCTTCTTTAAAATCGACAGCATCCATTAACGCTCCCTTATCCAAATTCGTTTACTAGTATATCATTTATTTCCTTATAATAGTAGGTTTTGCCAGTGTGTCAAAATTTTCTATTAATCTTGGTAACCTTTCTGGGAATTCAATCGTCTAATTAAAAGATTGAGCTACATACCCACTGAATCATGCAGTTATATTCGAAAAGTATAGGAGGCAGAAATAGTTCTGGATTTGCGTTTCTTTTATGGTTAAAACGGGAAATGAATCTAGGACATTGGAGATATTTGTCGATATAATCATATATTAGGTGTTTCAGAGTTTCATTACTTATGCTATAATGCATTTTGTGGTAATCTGAGCAGTTGCTCAGGAAACCAAGCTGTATAAATAACCGGCACCTTAAGCCGACTGTTAATTAATAACGAAAAAGTCATCAATTAGATGTTCAAAATAGAGCCGCATTGGTTATGCTATTTATTAAGGAGGACCAACATGATTTATGTGACAATGTTCATTTGTTTTATTACCTCCATATTGATCACACCGCTTGTAAAAAGGTTTGCCATTAAAATTGGGGCAACCGATAAACCGAATCAACGAAAAGTCCATCAAAAGATTATGCCTCGTCTCGGAGGTTTAGCAATTTATATTAGCTTCATCGTCGGCTTGCTGGTGCTTCAGCCAAGCAGTGAAAATCACTGGCCGATCGTCCTTGGCAGTTTCATCATTATTTTAACCGGAATCTTCGATGATCTATTCGAGCTTTCCGCTAAAATAAAACTTGGCGGCCAATTAGCAGCAGCAACCGTCGTCGTTGTTTGGGGAGACGTGCTCGTTTCCTTCATTAACCTCCCATTTGGAGGAATGATCGAATTTGGTTACTTCAGCATTCCATTAACGATCCTGTGGATTGTCGGAATCACAAATGCCATTAACTTGATTGATGGATTAGATGGTCTTGCAGCTGGAGTATCATCCATCGCATTAATCACAATTGCCTTCATGGCATTGATTATGGGGAACTTTTACGTGGTTGCCATCGCATCTGTATTGCTTGCAAGCACACTGGGATTCCTGTTCTACAATTTCCATCCGGCAAAAATCTTTATGGGTGACACTGGAGCCTTATTCCTTGGCTTCATCATCGCAGTACTCTCACTGTTAGGATTCAAAAACGTAACGGTCATTTCTTTAATCGTTCCTGTTATTATCCTCGGTGTACCGATTTCTGATACATTTTTTGCGATCATTCGCAGATTCGTTAATAAAAAACCGTTATCTGCACCAGATAAATCACACTTGCATCACTGCTTGCTGAGACTTGGCTACTCACACCGCCAGACCGTCCTGATGATTTATGCGATGGCGGCAATGTTCGGCCTGACAGCGATCATCTTCTCTCAGGCAAAAGTATGGGGATCATTCGTCGTAGTCGGCATCCTGCTGATTCTGATCGAAGTGTTCGCAGAAAGCGTAGGATTAATGGGCAAGGACCACCGTCCATTACTGAAATTCGTCAGACGATACTCTACGGTTAAAAATCGATAAAGTTTAAAGCTGCTCCTGAGGAATCAGGGGCAGCTTTTTTGTTTAGGAACAAGGTGATCATTCATCCTTTAAGTAGATAAATGCGGAATACTTTTTATCCCTCATACTGTTTGGTAAACTGTATTTCTTTAATTAAGTGATATTTCCTATCCAGGATGCTCGCTTTCCGCGGGGCAGGGGGTGAGCTGCTCGGCGTTGGGTGCAAATGTTTCCTCGCGAGAAACTTTTCACCTAGATCTCATTGGTTCCGCTGTCCAGCAGGACTTTGAATAGGTTTCCTCGAGGTTGCCTACGCACGCTGGCAAAAAAAGCCAACCAACATAAAATTCGGGGAAATGAGCAAAATAAAAAGGACAGCCTTTAAGCTGTCCTTTTTTATAAACAATTATTCTTCATCCGTATAAATATACTCCGAATCTTCTTCCTCTAGATCCACACCGTCGTCTCCATTCTTCTCAGCGATCTTGTTCACATCGCTTGCACTGGAAACCTTTAAGTGAGTTTTAAGATTGAGTATGGTTTGCTGAAGAGCCTCTTCATCCAACTGGTAATAGTACACACCGTCGATCATCGCATCTGAACCTTCAAGTGACATGGTTTCAACGTTCAGCTTAGAACCTGCCGTTGCGTAGTCAACCAATGCTTTCATTTCACTGAATGATAAGTCTGTTTGCATATTGTCGCCAACTGCTTCCATTACATCTGAGTATTTAGTGATTGATTTGGCAGAAGCAGCTTTTGTCATGATTGCTTTTAAAATTTCCTGCTGTCTTTTGCCTCGATAAATATCGCTGTCTTGTTTACGCGTTCTTGCCAATGCGAGCGCTTGTTCACCATCAAGCGTTTGAACGCCTGGCTTTAAGTAAATCGCCCCGCTTTTATCCCTAGAATCTTTTTCATGCAGTTCATAAGGAACTTCGACTTTTATCCCATCCAATGCATCAACGACATCTATGAATGCTTCGAAATTCATTTGAACATAATAATCAACAGGGACATCCAGGAAGTTTTCCACTGTTTCAATCGTAGAAGTAATCCCGCCCTTGCCGTAAGCATGGTTGATTTTATCTTCATAGCCTTTGCTTGGAATATACACAAGGGAATCACGTGGGATGCTTAGCAGTTTGATGGATTTGTCTTTTTCATTTAATGTGGCGAGCATCAGGGCATCTGTTCTTGAAGCTGATTTAAAATCACGTGCCTCGCTGTCATCAATGCCGACAAACAGAATCGAAATATTATCAATATCAGGATTTACTTGTTTGTCACGCTTACCGGACTGACGGTCCAGCGGTTTATAAGAATCGTCAATGACGGATTGTGCTTTATTATATAAAAATGCTCCATAGCCACCAGCAGTAAGGACAGTGAAGAATATAACGAACATAAGTACAGATGCGATTCTTCTTCGCTTTTTTCGCTTTTTCTGAAGTGAACGTCTTTCAACAGACATATTTGAGCTCCTTTTTTGTAAAAATAAGACGAATATTTTTGAAAGCCAAATTTAATTCTACAATTTTTACGGTGTTTCGTAAAATGAATTTTTTATTACTGAGTATTTCAATCATTAAATTTATCTGGCAACCTGATCTTCTAAGTACCGCAATTCGCCTTCGCGCAGGTCACATTGGCCGCTTGTCATTTCGACCATCCATTCCTTAAATACCTCAGTTTGTGTTTCTTCGACAAATGTTTCGATTTCAACTTTATCAAGGTAATGAATTTCTTTTAACTGATAAACAGATGACCTTAGTTCATTCTCGATTTTTCCGAGCCAGGTGTACTCAATGGTGGTGTGCATAATACGCATCAGCTTGCGCTCCACGATTCCAATGGCGGCCAGACCTTCTGACGTTGCCTTTCCGTATGCACGAATCAGTCCGCCAGCACCCAATTTGATTCCGCCGAAGTAGCGGGTGATGACCACAACGGTATCCTTTAAGTGTTTCTTTTTTAACACCTCAAGAATCGGTACACCGGCCGTGCCGCTTGGCTCACCATCATCATTTGCCTTCTGGATCTGGTCGTTCTCGCCAATCAGGTAAGCGGAGCAATTGTGCGTGGCATTCCAGTTCTTTTTCTTGATTGACTGGATGAATTCCTGGGCTTCCTCCTCAGTTTCCACCCTATCTATATATGCAATGAACCGGGACTTCTGAATCTCGATTTCATTTTCTCCATATCCTTTTACAGTAAAATAGTTTTGCAGCAATCGGCTCGCCTCTCTCTATTAAAAATTTCCCAATAGACTCTATGAGCTTTTAGGCGCAGTGCTTATATTCGTTAATGGCAATAAGTGCTACAATCATTATAAGTTTACCAGAATCATGGGACAATCGATGTCTTATGATTGTAATATAACTTTAATACTGTAAATGTGTTTGAATGTTATAATAGTGAGTGGTCATACCAGGGTAAACAGAGTCTATGAAACGTTTTTGGAAAAATGTTTTTATTTTAAAAATGGAGTTTAACTCCTAAAATAATAGGATATAAGACTTAGAATGAAAAATCAATCCTATGTCTTTCGGACGATTTTTGACGAAATTGGCATGATTTTCTTGTTGAAAATAGTAACGAATCGTGTTTCAAGCTAAAATATCTTTAGTGCCACCCTTGGGGGAGTTTTTTAAATGGCGATTAAAATGTTTGATACAAAAGCACTCGATCACATCCTAGAAAAAATGATTGAAACCGTTGGCAATAGCAAAGATGAAATCTTCCGAATCGCGGAAGAGTGCCGTTCGGATTATGAATCGATTACAAATGAATTAAGAGAAATCAAAAGGAAGGTTGCCCAAATCATCAACGAGGGCGATCATTTGGATTCACAGGTGAGGACAGCTAGAAAGCGGCTATCCGAAGTGAGTAAGCATTTTAAAGATTATACGGAAGTTCAGGTGCGCGAATCATATGAAGTCGCCCATAAGCTGCAAATGGAATTGACCTTAAACAGGCAGACTGAAAAACAGCTTCGGGAAAAACGCGATGACCTCGAACGGAGACTCCTTGGCTTAAATGAAACGATTGAGCGGGCCGACCATCTTGTTTCCCAAATAAGTGTCGTCATGAATTATTTGATGAGCGATATCAGGCAAATGGGTGAAGCGCTTGAAACAGCAAAGCAGAAACAGGATTTCGGCCTGAAAATTATTGAAGCCCAAGAGGATGAACGAAAAAGACTGTCTCGAGAAATACATGATGGTCCAGCGCAAATGATGGCGAATGTCATGATGCGTTCCGACCTGATTGAAAAAATCTATAAAGAGCGAAGCGCGAGCGAGGCGATCACTGAAATTCGCAATATGAAAAAAATGGTCCGATCCGCGCTATATGAGGTCCGAAGAATCATTTATGATTTGAGACCAATGGCTCTTGACGATTTAGGTCTGGTTCCTACCCTCAAAAAATATTTACAGACAATCGAAGAGTATCATAAGACAACTAGAATCCAGTTTATCAATTTGGGTGATGATAAAAGGCTGCCAACCAAGTATGAAGTCGCATTGTTCCGCATGATTCAAGAGTCTGTACAAAATGCGCTCAAGCATGCGAACGCAGCCACGATCCAGGTAAAGCTGGAAATCAAGCGGGATAATGTGATGGCAGTCATAAAGGACGACGGCCAAGGATTCGATCTCAATGATAAGAAACCTGAGTCATTTGGACTCCTTGGAATCAGGGAACGAGTTGAACTCCTTGAAGGTGAGCTGGATATCCACTCAAAAATAGGAGCCGGAACATTAGTGATTATCCAGGTTCCGCTGAATCTATAAACGGACATAACATCCACCGCAGCATTGCTGCCAGCTAAAATCAAAAATAGAGAAAGAAGCCATTGGGGAGGCGAAAGTATGACAACAAAGATTGTTATTATTGACGACCATCAACTTTTCAGAGAAGGGGTAAAAAGGATCCTTGATTTCGAACCATCATTTGAAGTAGTTGCAGAAGGTGACGATGGCAACGAAGCGATCGAGCTTGTTGAACAGTACCAGCCAGATGTAGTCATCATGGATATCAATATGCCTACTACGAATGGTGTAGAGGCGACTGGTCAGTTAATTCAGAAATATCCAGAAGCGAGAGTCATCATTCTTTCAATACACGATGATGAAAACTATGTCACCCATGCTCTAAGAACAGGAGCAACAGGCTATCTGTTAAAAGAAATGGATGCAGATGCACTAATCGAGGCAGTCAAGGTAGTGGCAGATGGCGGTTCTTATCTTCACCCGCGCGTCACACATAATCTTGTAAAAGAATATCGCCGTCTCTCAGCCGATGAGAACGGATCGGACAAGTACATATCGAAGGTGGAAATCCGCCGTCCGTTACACTTGCTGACACGCCGTGAATGCGAAGTCCTTCAGCTCCTTGCTGATGGAAAAAGCAATCGTGGCATCGGCGAAGCATTATTCATCAGTGAAAAGACGGTTAAAAACCATGTAAGCAACATCTTGCAGAAAATGAATGTAAACGACCGTACTCAGGCCGTTGTCGTTGCGATTAAGAACGGCTGGGTGGAAGTACGATAAAAGAAAGTTTCTCTCGGAAATTAGAAATTAACGTCGTTGTAAAAGAATACCAACCAAAAAACCACAATTGTCGTAATGACAATTGTGGTTTTTTGTCGAATTTGCGATATTATTGTTGGAAAAAAACGACAGAAAACTTGTCAGACATCTAACATAATCCGCTATAATTAGGGAAACATAACGAACGAAGGGGTGATCATTATATCTTCTTTATGGGAACTGACGGATGAAAAATTAATAGAAGCTTACCAAAAGGCTACTCTATTGAAGCTAGATGATACCTTTATTGAAATGCTTATTGAGGAAATAGGAAGCCGAGGACTGGAAGATACAATTAGCTCATACGTATCTTAATACTGCAACGCTGCGCAACCGATTGCCAGCGTTTTTTTTATTATGGATGGCCTCCGTGGTCTAAGAATTGCTATAACGATCATTCAGGATGGAAAACTCCTGGCGGGTGGTTGTAAGAAAGACTATAACGACCATTCGGGTTGGGAAAACTCCTGCGAATGGTTCTAGGAGAGGCTATAACGACCATT
>NZ_JBALQL010000037.1:17155-72784 GCF_036964885.1 Bacillus sp. JJ1122
CCATTCAGAATGGAAAACTATCGGCGAGTGGTTTTGATAAAGGCTATAACGACCATTCGGGTTGTAAAACTTCCGGCGAACGGTTCTAATAAAGGCTATAACGACCATTCAGTTTGGAAAACTCCCGGTGAATGGTTCTAATAAAGGCTATAATGACCATTCAGAAGAGAAGAAGACGGGCGATTGGTTATAAGAATTATACAAAAGTGAAAAAGAGAAGAAACTTATGAGGAAGACTTCCAAACAATGAAGTAATGAATAAGGTCTTCTGTTTTTAGTATGGCCAAAATGCAATTTGAGATTTGAAAAGAGACGGTTATATTAAATTTCTATGAACTTACGAAAAGAACCATCCGAAAGAATGCATTTTAGTTCATGTTCATATAAAATGGGGATTGTACATACGTAGAGAAAAACTTAAGGATGGTATTTTTTTATGAAGACAGCAGTTGTCACGGATAGTACGGCGTACATCCCGAAGGAATTGCGAGAGAAATGGAATATCCACATGATTCCGTTAAGCGTGATTTTTAGTAATGAAACCTATCGTGAAGAAGTAGATATCAGCGCAGAAGCGTTTTATGAAGAAGTTAAGAACCGAGATTTGCCGACAACGTCCCAGCCGCCGATCGGCGAATTCGTCGAGCTTTTTGAAAAATTGTCAAATGATTATGATGAAGTTGTTAGCATCCATCTGTCAAGCGGGATCAGCGGCACGTATCAGGGAGCGATCACCGCTAGAACGATGGTCGATGGAATAAAAGTGTATGCCTTTGATTCAGAAATCAGCTGCATGGTCCAGGGCTTTTATGCTTTGGAAGCGGCAGAGATGGCTGAACAGGGCAAGAGCGGCGAAGAAATCATCGCGAGGCTTGGCGAAATGAAGCACTCCATTCGGGCCTACTTTATGGTCGATGACCTGAGTCACCTTCAGCGTGGAGGCCGTTTGTCGAGTGCGCAGGCATTTATTGGGAGTTTGCTGCAGGTAAAACCGTTGCTGCACTTTGAAGACAAAAGAATCGTTCCTTTTGAAAAGGTTCGTACCCGCAAGAAGGCATTGAACAGGGTCGTTGAACTGCTTGCTGAGGATGCTGGAAGCGGGGAACAGTATCGTGCGGCCATTATCCACGCAAACAGGGAAGCAGAAGCCCTTGAGTGGAAAAAAGAACTTGAAACACAATTTCCCAACGTCGAATTCATGTTGAGCTACTTTGGTCCTGTCATAGGCACCCATTTGGGCGAAGGCTCGATGGGTATGGGTTGGTATAAGAAGTAATGCAGGGACAGAGTTTACACCATTAGATTTAGCGCCATTTCCAGAATGTTTATTTGGAATGGCGTTTTTCCGTCTTAATCCTCCAAACTTTTCCGTAATTTAACCTTCATATTTTACTAATCCACAGATTTATCCCGGTTATCAACAAAACCACCCACTTACTAACAGGTATTTCGAGTCTGAAATAAACTTATCCCCAACAGTAACCGCTAACATTCTCGTTTTTGCCAATTTTGATTAAGTTATAAACAAATTAACCCACATAATCCACAGAAAAACAGTGTTATCCACATTGAAATCCACAGGAGATGTGATTAAGTTGAGATTTTCGCTGAAAAACGGCAAGTTAATCCCCAAAACGAATCATTTTGAAAAAGAAGAAACCTACCCAATCATCAAGATTCCTGAAATTCCTCTCGTACCGCTGAACCCTTCATTCACAGTTAATCCACAATTACAAAAAATGCTGGCTGGAAAACAGCTACTGCTTGAGGACCTTCCATTTTTAAAAGAAGAAATTCAGGAGCATTATGATAACGGGTATGTAACCTATCTTAAAGGCATCGAAGTGGAGAAAAAGCAGGTGAAATGTATGAGGTGCGGAACGAGTGATCCCAGTTGGTTTGCGGAGTTCCCATGTGCGCGCTGCGGTGAACAGGATGTGTATTGCCGCAAATGTTTAATGATGGGGAGGGTGAGCGGGTGCACCCCGCTTGTCAGCTGGATCGGTGATGGTCCGAAGTTTCCTGTGGATAACCACCCGCTTCATTGGGATGGTCAATTATCCGCGGGACAAGCGACTGCTTCACAGCGTGTGGTAGAAGCGGTCGATTCCTCCTCGGAGCTTTTAGTGTGGGCAGTCTGTGGTGCAGGAAAAACGGAAGTTCTTTTTGCGGGAATTGCTAAGGCATTATCCACAGGGAAGCGTCTATGTCTTGCCACTCCTCGAACGGATGTGGTTCTCGAATTGACTCCACGATTGAAAAAGGTATTTCCCCACACCAAAATCGCCTCCTTATACGGCGGAAGTGAGGACCGTCATGAGTATGCACAAATTACAATCTCCACCACTCACCAGCTGCTACGATTTTACAAAGCCTTTGATGTCATCATTGTCGATGAAGTGGATGCTTTTCCTTATTCAATCGATGAAACCCTTCAATATGCTGTCCAGCAATCTAAAAAGCCCCAATCGTCACTCATATATCTAACAGCGACGCCAAGCCAGAAATGGCAGCGTGAATGCCGTTTAGGAAAAAGAGAGTTCGTGACGATTCCTGCCCGCTTTCACCGACATCCTTTGCCGGTTCCGAGATTTGAATGGTCTGGAAACTGGGAGAGGAAGCTATCCAGGGGCAAACTCCCATCCTACATCATGAAATGGATTGAAAACCGGTTAGCCAGCGGGAAACAAGTTCTCATTTTTGCCCCGAAAATCGCCTCAATGGAAAAAATCCTTCCGATTCTTCAAAAACTTAATCCACTAATAGAATCCGTTCACGCAGAGGACCCCAACAGAAAAGAAAAGGTCATGAAAATGCGCAACAAAGAAATGCCACTGTTATTAACTACGACGATTCTCGAGCGAGGCGTTACTTTTCCTAATATTGATGTAGCCGTAATTGGTTCTGAGGACCGGATTTTCACCGAAAGCGCACTCGTGCAAATTGCCGGGCGTGCCGGCAGAAGCTCTGATTACTCAACCGGAGATGTGACCTTTTTTCATTATGGTAAAACAGAAGCGATGGTCAGTGCCAGGAAGCAGATTATCATGATGAACAAGGAAGGAATCAGGAAAGGACTGATTGACCAATGAATTTCTGGGATGGTGATCACTGTCTGCTATGCCATGAGGAAATACAGCCGGAAGTTTCGTGGGGAAGTATTTTTGGGAAAGAGGAAAGAGCTAAGATCTGTGGAGAATGCTCACCAAAACTAGTGCCGACCCTTGGTGAGACGTGTTCGATTTGCGGGCGACCATTGGCTGTGTTGGAACCCGAGTACCGTCTCGGCAACGTGTGCCTCGATTGTAAGCGTTGGGAGGATGACGACAAGTGGAGCGGTAGCCTTGATAAGAACATATCCATGTTTAGCTACGACAATTTTACAAAAGAAGTGATTGCCAAATTTAAATTCCGCGGTGACTACATACTGGCGGAGCTTTTCGCTTCAGCGTTTCGAAAAGCATTGCTAGCTTTCCAATATGATTATATCGTTCCGATTCCGTTAAGTGAGGAGCGGCTGTACGAACGTGGATTCAATCAAGCGGAAGCGATCATTCGCACGGCAGGCTGCCAACCAACGCACCTGCTCTCGAGAATCCACACTGAAAAGCAGTCAAAGAAATCCCGCCACGAACGGATCCACCTCGAGCAGGTTTTCAAGGCTGAAACTCACCTTGATTTAAGAGGTAAAACTATTCTGCTTGTTGACGATATATATACTACAGGCTCAACACTAAGGCATGCAGCCAAGCTGTTAAAAGATCATGGGGCAGCTAAAGTCTATTCTTTAACTTTGGCGCGCTGATCCATTTAAGATAAAATTGAAGGAGGAAGGACTGTGGACCTTTCAAATTGCCCTGAATGCGGCGAAATTTATATAAAAAGTAAATTCCGAGATGTATGTGAAAAATGCTGGCGTGAGGGAGAGGCGGCATATGACACCGTCTATAAGTTTATGAGGAAGCGTGAAAACCGTGCTGCGACCATGCTTCAGGTGGTAGAAGCAACAGGAGTACCGGAGGCGTTGATCCTCAAATTCATTAAAAACGGGAAACTGCAAATCACCCAATTCCCAAATCTCGGTTATCCATGCGATAAATGCGGGAAGATTATCCGTACTGGAAAGCTTTGTGAAGGCTGTGCGAGTGAAATCCTCGAAGACTTAAAGAATCATGAACGCGATGAAGAATTTAAGCAAAAGATGAATAGTCATAAAGCCACTTATTTTACAAGGAATAAATAAGCCGAAAGTCTATATTTTACATTTAGGCTAAAGGTAAAGAGGATATATCCGATAGTAAAGATATACAATCCTGAACTGTTTGAAAGCGAGGGGTATTCATGAAAATCAATAATTTTGGAACACATAGAATCAATCCGTATAACCGTCAAATGAATAAATTGGATGAATTGAAAAAAGCTGAAAAACCAGTGGATAAGGTGGAGATTTCTTTAACAGCAAAAGCGATGCAGCAGCTTTCCGATGTGGAACAGCAGCGTGCTAAGAAGGTTGAAGAGCTGAAGATCCAGGTGGAGAATGGCACTTACAAACCAAATCCTCAGGAAATAGCAAAAAGCATTGCTAATTTCTACTCCAAAAAGTAAGGCTGGGAAAAGCAAATGAACATTCAGCAACTGATTGAAAGTCTGGCCAAGCTTTTGAAGCTGCATAAAAGCCTATTTGAACTGGCGATTAGGAAGACAGGGATTCTGGAAGCGGAGGATGTACCTTCACTTACTGAACTTTTAAAGGAAGAGCAGGCGCACATCCTTGCGATTGAAAAAGTGGAAGCGGAGCGGAGCAGGATTGCAGGGAATACGGCATTAAGTGAGCTTTTGGCAATTTTTCCTGATGAGGAACGGGAGACTTTAGCAGGAATCAGTTCCGAACTGAAGGATGTAATGGCAAAGATCAAGGAGCAGAATGCATTGAATCAGCACCTGATCACGCAGTCGCTGAAATTCATTTCTTTTTCCATGAGCCTTGTAACACCGCCACAGGACGACTACAATTACGGTCCAAATGAGACAGGCAGGACGGAAAAGGGTCTGTTCAATTCAAAAGCGTAAATTTCACACTGGAGGAAGTCTTACATGCGTTCGACCTTTATGGGATTAGAAACAGCACGCCGCGGGATGTTCACGCAACAGACTGCGCTACATACGACAGGCCACAATATTTCAAATGCCAATACGCCTGGCTACACAAGGCAAAGAATTAACTTTGCACAAACAGAGCCATATCCATCTGCTTCCATCAACCGGCCTAATATTCCTGGCCAGGTTGGTACAGGAGTAAAAGCTGAATCGGTTCAGCGGATTCGCGAAAGTTTTCTTGATATCCAATATCGCGGTGAAACCAATAAATTGGGTTACTCCTCATCCAGGGCAGCCGCTTTTGACCAGCTGGAGCAAATCATGAATGAGCCGTCTGATTCTGGACTTGCCAATACGATGGACCAGTTCTGGCAATCGCTTCAGGATTTGGCAGTCAATCCGAATAATCCAGGAGCAAGGTCAGTAGTACGGCAGCGTGGGATTGCGATGTCAGATACCTTTAATTTTCTTCATAATTCATTAGTCGCCGTGCAGAAGGATATTGGCAACGAAATTAATATAACCGTAGATAAGGTGAACTCTTTAGTGAAGCAAATTCACGCAATCAATGGCCAAATCGGAGACGTAGAGCCGCACGGCTATTTGCCGAATGACCTGTATGATGAGCGAGACCGTTTAATTGATGAGTTATCCTCACTCGTGAATATCAAGGTGGATTATGTTGGATCGGGTGGAAATCCCCATTCAGCAGCCGAAGGGAAAGCGGTGATCAAGCTAGTCAGCGACAGTGGAAAACAGCATGCGCTGCTAGTGGGGAATGCCGGCTACAATGAAGTAGAAGTCCATAAGGATGGCGTCGATGGTTCAGTGAAAACCATTTCCGCAGGCGATACAGATATAAACTTTAATGACCTGCAATCAAGCGGAAAGCTTAAAGGTCTAATCGAATCCTTTACTTATGAAAATGGGGAAGGCAACGCAACCGGAGTTTATGCTGATATGCTAAAAGAGCTGGATAACCTTGCATACACTTTTGCAAAGGAATTCAATGCTGTACACCAATCAGGCTTGAGCCCGAATGAGATTAGTAATCAAAAGACCGAAGAGATTTCCTTTTTTACAGATTCTGAATCAGGGGATATCACAAATCGAACAGGATTTGCTGGCAGAATCGCTGTTGATGGAAAGATCCTTGAAAGTCTTGATAATATTGCCACTGCTGCAGGCGGAGATCCTGCAGCAGCTACCCTGGGCGACAGTACCAATGTGAATAACATGGCAAATGTTTTTACGAAAAAAATGGATTATAACAATAGCTCAGAAGCTTCAGATTTCCGTAATTACTATGAAGGTGTGATTGGCAGGATGGCTGTCCAGTCACAGGAAGCAACCCGAATGACAACCAATAGCCAGACGCTGCAGCAAGCTGTCGATAACAAGCGCCAGTCTGTAAGTTCGGTTTCACTGGATGAAGAAATGACGAATATGATCCAGTTCCAGCATGCTTACAATGCGTCAGCAAGGATGATTTCGCTACAGGATGAACTCCTTGATAAAATCATCAATGGCATGGGAACAGGCGGAAGGTAGGGGTGAAATAAATGCGGATCACACAATCGATGCTTTCCTCCGACTCGCTTAGAAACTTAAGCGAAAGCTACCGGAGAATGGGGAAATATGAGGACCAGCTCGCAACTGGTAAAAAAATCAATAAGCCTTCAGATGACCCGGTTGTAGCGATGAAGGGTATGTATTACCGTTCAAATTTAACTGAAGTAGAACAATATAAGCGTAATCTTTCAGAGCTGTATCTGTGGATGGATAATTCCGAGGCTGGGATTGACCAGGCTAACAGCGCCTTGCAGCGGATTCGTGAGCTGACAATCCAAGGGCAGAATGATACGAACAGCCCGGATGACCGTAAGGCGATTGCCCGTGAGATTGACCAGCTCAAGCAAAGTCTTGTCGCCACAGCAAACACGCAGGTCAGCGGCAGATATATATTCCATGGTACAGACGTCATGAAACCGACTGTTCCTCAGGATAATCCAATTAAGGTAGCAGCGAATCTGTATGATGCAGAAATCAATACCTACCAGGTTGAAGTATCGCGCGGCGTTTTTATGAAGGCAAATGCTAATCCCGCTAATGTATTCAATCAGGAAATGTTTGATACCGTCCAGAATATCCAGGATCAACTCGAGAGTGCAGATCCTAAACAGCTAGACAAATTGCTGGACGATCTTGATAATGTCATGAAAACATTATCTGGTGAACGCTCTGATCTCGGTGCACGCTACAATCGGCTAGAAACCGTCGAAAACCGCCTTGGCCAGCAGGAAGTCTTGGCGTCTCGAGTACTCTCCGATAATGAAGATGCCGACATCGAACGTGTCATTATGGATCTGAAATCGCAGGAAAGCGTTCACCGCGCAGCGTTGAGTGTCGGTGCGCGAATCATCCAGCCGACATTGATGGATTTCTTAAGATAATTTAACTAAAGCCTTATCAAGCTATTTGATAAGGCTTTTCTCTTAGTTTGGAGGATACCTATGAATATACCGCAAATACGTATGGAATCTACTTTTGCTAAAATAGGAATTGAAACAAGCCCTGGAAATATGGAAATCGAGCAGCGGCCTGCTGAGATGAGTATTGAGCAGCCAAAGGCGGAAATGTTCATTGACCGGAGACCGCCCCGATTAACGATCGATCAAACAAAGGCATTTGAAGATGTCCAGCTGAAAAGTGTGTTTCGGATGACAGAGGATGCTGCGCAAGCCGGTTATCAGCAAGCGATGGAAACGATATCAAACATATCTCAAGAAGGCGATGAGCTGATGATGATTGAATATGGCTTTTCAGCCCTCCCAGCACAAGCCCAGAGGAATAGCGAAACCCCACAGGCTGATATCAACATCGGCTGGATTCCATCCCATAACAGTGTCAAAATTAATTATGACCCCGGCGAAACAAATATTCGCTGGAACACACGCCCGGTCAATATAGACGTAAGACCAAATAAGCCGATGATTAATTACAATCCAGGCAAAACCAATATCTATCTGCAACAGAAAAACTCACTGAACATCGATTTTGAATTCTAAAGGAGACTTTTAGATGAAGCTTAATACGAAATATCATAATGAAGTTGAAATACAAGAATCGGAAGTTTTGCATTTTGAAAAAGGAATTCCTGGATTTCCGGATGAAAAGAAATTTGTCATACTGCCCTTGAATGAGGACGGATCTTTTTCTGTTATGCAATCAGTTGGAATGGAAGGACTGGCATTAGTCATAGTTAACCCGTTTGATTTTTTCAAAGACTATGATTTCCAGTTAGAAGATTCAGTTGTCGAGGAGCTCGTGCTTACATCTGACAAGGATGTTTTGGTTTACTCAATTCTTACGGTAGAAGATCCCTTTGAAAAAACAACTGCAAATTTGCAGGCACCAGTGATTATTAACAAGTCAAATAACAAAGCCAAACAAGTCATCCTAGTGGATGAAAAATACAAGACAAAGCACAATCTGTTCGGAAAAACTCACCTGCAAAAGGTAAAGGGGTGAGATTTAGATGTTAGTTTTAACACGCAAAAACGGTGAAACTATTAAAATTGGCGATGACATCGAAATTACCGTCGTGTCATCTAAAAATGATCAGGTTAAAATCGGGATTAAAGCACCTAAAAATATTGAAATCCTGCGGAAAGAAATTTATGAACAAATTCAAGAGGAAAACCAGCAGGCATCAAAAGATATCTCAAGCTTGCTTGGAAGTTTAAAGGCTCTAAAATAAAAATTTTTTATTAAAACTATTAAACAAACAAAGCCTACAGACGATAAATTAATTGTAAGGGAAAATAAGGGCGGCCGACCTTATCTACTCGAACCAATTTAACGGTTCACAAGGATGTGGACCATACATTCAAGGAGGAAAATTATAATGAGAATTAATCACAATATTGCTGCTCTTAATACTTATCGTCAATTGAACAGTGCAACAGGTGCTCAAGGTAAGTCAATGGAGAAGTTATCTTCAGGGCTTCGCATTAACCGTGCTGGTGATGATGCAGCAGGTCTTTCAATTTCTGAAAAAATGCGTGGGCAAATCCGTGGTTTAGAGCAGGCTTCTCGTAACTCACAAGATGGAATCTCATTGATCCAGACAGCAGAAGGCGCACTAAACGAAACTCATTCAATCCTACAACGTATGCGTGAATTATCAGTGCAAGCAGCTAACGACACTAACGTAAGTGCTGACCGTACTGCAATTAAAAATGAAATTAATCAATTAGCATCTGAAATCACACGTATTGCGGATCAAACTGAATTCAACACTCAGAAGTTAATCAAAGCAACTGGAACATACAACTTCCAAGTAGGCGCAAACTCTGGTCAGAAAATTACTTTGACAATTAAAACTATGAATTCTACTTCTCTTTCAGTTAATGCTTTATCAGTTAGCAGTACAACAGGTGCTTCTGCATCCATTACTAAAATTGAGGCTGCTTTAAGAACAGTGTCTTCTGAGCGCTCAAAGCTTGGTGCATACCAAAACCGTTTAGAACATACAATCAATAATCTAGATACTAGCTCTGAAAACTTAACAGCTGCTGAGTCTCGTGTTAGAGATGTTGATATGGCTAAAGAAATGATGGCTCAAACTAAGAATTCTATTCTAGCACAAGCATCACAAGCAATGTTAGCTCAAGCTAACCAACAGCCGCAAGGTGTACTTCAGTTATTAAGATAATTTTTTGACCATTAAAGGCAACCATTTACTGGTTGCCTTTTTTGATAATATTATTATAAGTGAGGTCTATTCTAAGATGGATTTTCAACAAGAATTTAATCAATCATTTGATATTGTGAATTGTAAAATACCTAATCAACAAACTTTAAGAGTTAATGGGTTTTTTCTTCATAGTCAATATGACCCTATTAAAGAAGCTAAAAAAAATGTTGATAGAAACTACAAGAGGAACCATCTCCATATCTTAATCGGAATAGGCGCAGGGTATATAGCTGATGAATTATTAAGTAAATTTTTTGAATCAGATCATTTACTAATTATTGAACCAAATATAGAAATAGTTAATGCTATGATAAACAAAGGTTGTTATAAAAAAGCATTTAACAATAAGCAAGTTTCACTTTTAATTGGGGAAAACATTTCAAATATTGATGTAATAACATCTAATTTAATTAGAGAATATGTAGGGAGAATGATCATAATTGAATCTCCTAATTTTAATAAAGTTTATCCCGATACATTTAATTATGTGGTAGGTAAAATTAAAGATATGTCAAATACAGAAATAATTAACTTGAATACAACCATTCAATTTGCAGAAATATGGCAGGAGAATTTTTTAATAAATATAAAACAAGCCTTAAATTCAATCCCTATTAGATCTTTACATAATAAGCTAACATGCCCAGCAATAATCGTTTCAGGAGGTCCTTCTTTAACCAAGCAATTACCAGTTTTAAAAGAAATTATTGAAAAAGATTTAGCGTTAGTGATTTGTGCTGGATCAACAATTAATTCTTTATTAAAATACGATATTAAACCACATATTATTGTTTCTATAGATGGTGGAGAGGGAAATGCTTTTCACTTTAAGGATATGGATATTTCTGATATACCGTTATTTTATTCTCTAAATGTTCATCCTCTAATACCAAGAAACCATAAAGGGCTAAAAATTGTTTTTAAAACTGAAGGAGATGGGCTGGATTCTTGGGTAAGTAATAATTTAATGGACATCGGTGTTGTAAAGGGCGGGGCTACTGTGTCTAACTTTAGCTTGGATATTGCTAGGAAATTAACTAGTGGGTCTATCTGCGTTATAGGCCAAGATTTAGCTTATACGAATAATGAAACTCATGCAGCAGGAAATAAAAATTTAACCTCAAATGAATTACAAGAAACACTTAAATCCAGAGAAATGATACCTATTAAAGGTTATTACGGTGAAGAAGTTTTTACAGATTACAGTCTATTGACAATGAAATACAATTTTGAGCAATATATACGGTATGTTGTTGAGGATTTTGATAATAGAAAGTTTTTTAACGCAACCGAAGGTGGTGCTTATATTGAGGAATTTGAAAATATTACTTTTAAAGAATTTCGTCAATCTTTTGCAAATAAGAGCTACCATCAGGAATTAAATAGTTTATTTGAAAATGCTTCATTAATCAAAGAAACGATATCTCTAAAAGATTTTAAAAAAGGGATACAAGCAGAAATAACTAAGTTATCAAAAATTGAAGATATATGTATATCAGGCTTGAAAAGATTGAGAAAAGTAAAAAAGAGTGATTATGAATTTTCAAGTAATGATATAAATTTTTTAAATGAAATTGATTTGAAGTTACAAAAGCTACTGCAGGATAATTTTATGGTATATATGTTTGAATTTGTGTTAATTAAATTTAATAAAAATTACAATAATACCGATCGGAATAGCAAAGAAAATAAATTGATATTTGATAAATCAACATACTTATATGAAAATATATTAAAGGTTCTTATTAAATCTAAACCATGGTTGAATGAGTTATTTGATCAGGTAAAATAAATAATTAAATGGAAGGGAAATATATGAAAAAAATAATAAATGAAACACTTCAGTCCTTGAAAGACTATATACCCAAGTTGTTGAATGCAAATGAACAGATAACTGAATTACTACAGACAGATAATGAAATTGAAGCCTTTAACTTGTTTTTGCCTGTAATAGAAGGACTAGAATGGGTTGCAGAGGCATTAAACAGTATGCAAAAGCTCCAACAAATTGAGGGGTTTGATACGAGTGGTATCAATAATATTTTGCAAGAAGTAAACAAAGCTCTGGAAATAAGAGATTTTGTATTGATTGCAGACTTGTTTGAATATGAAATTAACCCTATACTTCTTAATTGGTTTAATAAGGTAAGTGAAATTATAGAATGATTTCTTGGAAGATTAAAGAAACAAACACTAAACCAACCCTTTTAGTAAATAAACTACAAGGCGAATATTTTCTTTACAGTAAGTTTGATCCAAAGAAAGAAATTGACCGATGGGTTTCAAATTTGAATCTGGAAAATGAAGAAAATAGTAAGATTGTAATTATAGGTTTAGGTTTAGGGTATCACATTGATGCCATCATAAAAAAATACCCCAATAAAAATATTATAGTATGGGAATTAAATAAAGATTATTATAAGTGGGTAATGTCATTTAATGAAATTAAAAGCTTATTGCTAAAAAATGATAATTTGGAGATTAATTGTTTTAGTGATTATGATACTTCTTATTATAAAATTCTAAAGGATATTACAGAAAATAATAATGAAATAATAGTTATTAAGCAGCTTCTTGAACTGGTCCCTGAAAGTTTACGTGAGTTAAAGGACATTTTGCTAAACTACGAAGTTAATAAGCGTGTTATTAAAAATCGAAAGCCAGAACTAATAAATAATTTTCATGAGAATGCGGCATTACTTGACTCCGGGATAAATGAATGGAAAACCCAATACGAAAATCGAACGATGATATTGATTTCAGCAGGTCCATCGTTAACTAAACAGCTCCCTCTATTATATGAAATCAGAAATGGAACTAACGTGGTTATTGGTTGTGTTGGAACAGCATTAAGTCCATTGCTATTAGCCAATATCAAGCCGGATTTTATAATGATTTCAGATCCAAAAGATAACATTGCTGAGCAATTCAGACACATAAAAACTGAAGATATTCCTTTATTATATTTATCAACTTCTAATCCTTTTGCTGTGAAATCATATAAAGGCCCAAGGTTTATTGTATGGCAAAAAGGATTTGACTTGGCCGAAATTGAAGCAAAAAAAAGATCCGAGCCTTTAATAGCCACAGGTGGCTCAGTAGCTACTTGCCTATTAGATTTAATGGTGCAAATGAAACCTAAATCTTTGGCATTAGTTGGGGCCGACCTCGCCTATACTCACAATAAGAGCCATGCAGAAAATACCCATGGATATAAAGGGAGACTAAATGGCGCTTTTTTATCAGTGGATAATTACTATTTAAATGGTAGGGTAAAAACACCTAGGAATCTCTTAATCTACTTAAAATGGTTTGAAAATTATATACTAAGAACTAATTCCCAGACTATACTGTGGAATTGCACAGAAGGGGGAGCTTATATAAATGGCTGGGTACATAAAAGTTTGCATGAATATAAAGCGAACTATCTATAAACGAAGTCAATATATTTCCCTGATGGTCTATATGGTAATTTTAAGTTGATATACTCATCGTACTGGATCACATACTATGTCAATGAGTAATAACTCCCTACTCAACAGGAACCGTTAAATAAAATAAAAAGAAAATAGGAGTATCTTATTTAAAGATTTCCCGTAACAATATCAACTTAGTATCAATAATGCATTCGATGCCCAATGGCAACGAGTGCTTTTTTTTGTAGCAGCTCAACTACTTGTTCCCAATTTATTAGCCTTATTTTCTTTTTTTACTAATAAATCACCTACTTCGCTTTCTTACATTGATACTCCTCAAAAATTGGCATATGTTCTCATTTAAAAAAATAATTAATTGCCGATAAAAATACTAGACATGAAATGTACGGAGTGTGTAAATATGCAAATTACGAATCAGATGGTCTCAAAACAGATGAATGATAGACAAGCTCGTATCTCTACGGGAGATGTTGGTCCGGTTGTTATTAAGGATCGGCTTAGTGGGAATACGGCGAATGTGCTATTTAAGGGTCATGAATTCAGCGCGGAGTTTGAGGGGACAGTTCCATCTGCGGACCGGATGCTTGCAGAGGTTGTCGGTACGCCTGAAAAAGGGAAGCTTATTTTGAAGGAAGCCTCTTCTGTTGCGGTCGCTAAGTCTACAGATACTCAGTCATACGATGCCCGTCTCGCAAAAGCAGGAATCGACCCGAACAATCCAGATTTAAAGAGTGCTTTAAAAATCTTCGATGCGAAGGGGATTTTGTTAAAAAACGAGGACCTGGTCACTTTGCAAAAGTTCATGACGGAAACACCGGGAACGATCTCGGAAAAATTAGAAACGGTTAATGTTTTAGCGCAAAAGAATTTGCCGGTTACTTCGACTCACTTGAATGCGATCCATACGGCGTTGCATGGGTCCGATTTGAAGGATGCTTTAGGTGAATTGGCTGGAGAGATTAAGTTCGATGCTCGGGGTTCACAACTCAATTCATCCACGGATCTTCAAGCAAATTCAGCATCAAAAAATATCGAGCAAATTTTACAGCAAGTAAAAAACGGAGATTATTCTCCAAAGGACATTGAAGCTCTTCTCCGCCGTCTCGATTCGAGCAATAGTCCAGAAATGGAACAAGTAAAGCAGGAAATTGCAAAAGCTCTGCAGATTCATGTCGCAGGAACGGAACGAATCAAGCAAGGAGCAAATGCGCAGGCAATCGCTGACGGGCAAAAACTAAAGAAAATAGCGGCTGCCAAATTAAGAGAATCACTTGAACTTTTATCAGCGCAGCTGAAAAATAGACCGGAAAACAATTCACCTGATGAAAATCTATTGAGGCTTCATTCCCTTTTAAAGAACGTTCAAAAAGAAGCATCTTTAACCAAAGTACTTGATTTGATCGGGAAGGCAATCAATGAGTTCACACCTAATACGAATATAGATTTGACACTATTAAAAGCTTCTTTCGAGAAGGCGTCCCAACTGGCCGACCAGGGCCGTGAGCTCGCTGCTCGCAAGGTGCTGGCAGAAGCAGTGAACCAGTTGGAAAAAGAGCATCCTTCGCTGCAAAAAAGCGGGGAGCAGCTGAGCTTAACGGAGGCTGAACAATACGCGATCAATGAATCGTTGCAATCTTTGTCTTTGCAATCGAAGTCGATATTGGTAACGGAAATCACCAAGAAGCTGTCGCAGCTGGCGATTGATTTTAAAAAGGTAAAGCAGGAAATCACGAAAGGTCTTGATCACGTTTCATTGATGCTCGATAAAGGCGGGAGCAAGGTCAATGCTAATCAGACGCTTGATGCTGCGATCAATAAGCTGGATAACGCTATCCTGAAAGGCAATTTCATGCTCTATACCGACATGCTGACCGAGAAGAAAATGCTGAATGCCAGCTCGCGTCTAGCGGAAGCGCGCAATCTGCTTGCAAAGGGTGATTTTTCCCAGGCGAGCCTGATTGTAAAAGAGGTAAAAACAACCCTTGATCAAATCATCTATAAACCATCCAATACAAGAGTGCAGCACTTCGTTTCTGAACAGAGCCTGCTGAATTCCCCTAAAACATTGGAGGAACAGCTGGCTTATGGTGTTAGACAAGCAGTAAGGCCGATGCCTGATCAGGATTATTCTGCGCGCCAGGTGTTCGAATCATTGAAGCGACTCGGTCTGACGCATGAAAATGACGCAGCGAACAGCCTTGTATTCGGGTCGAAGGGTGAACAAGATGATTTGAATCAGAACCTGAAAGCAAAGCTGATCCAGATGGCTAGGGATTCAGAAGGCCATCCAAAAGTGGAGCAGGCACTGGCGAACATCACTGGCCAGCAACTGTTAAATAAACAGGATGCATCCGGTATGCAGAATTTGTTTATGCAAATGCCTTTCCTTCTGAATCAGAATATGGAAAATATCAAGGTTTTCATTAATTCGCAGAAATCCGGAGACAAAATCGACTGGGAGAACTGCAGCCTGTATTTCGTTTTAGACTCGAAGAAGCTGGGCGAGGTGGGTATACATGTCACTGCGCAGAACCGGAACATCTCGATTACGTTTAATAGCAAAAAAGACGGGCTGGATCAGATGCTTGAGCCAATGACCGAGATTTCCAAAGAGCGCCTTCAGGAAATCGGGTACAAGCTGGAAGCACTTAAGGCTAAGAAGCCCTCGCAAGAAGCAGAAAAAGTAGCAACTGATCATCAAACTGCAAAATTAACCCCTGCTTTCACAGAGAAAGGGTACAATTTTACGATATGAATAATTTATATTTTAACCAGAAAAGCAGAAGGCAACTCAATGGTCCCTCTGCTGCCGTGATCAAGTATGATGACGACCTAAGCAAGTCTCCGACAATCGTGGCGCAGGGCTCAGGTGCGGTTGCCCAGAAGATCATTGACCTAGCGAAGAAAAATAATGTCCATCTGCAAGAAGACTCCTCCTTGCTGCAAAACTTGCTGGACATCGATTTGGGTGATTCAGTGCCGCCACAGCTGTATGGAGTCATTGCCGAGATTTTCATCCTGCTCGAGGAATTGGAAAAAAACTATTAAATATCGGGCTGTTTTACCGATAGAATCTATAGTTACCAAGATGGAGGTATATGATGGAAGCGTTATCGAAGGACGTCATCTTCAAGAAAAGTCCACAGGAACTGACGGCTCTCCTATACGAAGGGATCATTGATAACCTGGAGCAGGCGATTGAGCTCATCCAGGATATGGACTACATGAATGCAAACGTGAAACTGCAGCGTACGAATGATATTTTACATAGACTTGGTGTAGGGCTGAAATATGAAGCGGGACCGATTGGCCAGCAGCTGGACCTTCTTTATAATTACATGGCTGATCAGGTCATCATGGCAAACATCAAGAAAGATGCTTCCATTTTAAGAGACATGATCACTCTGATTGAGCCAATCGCACAGGCATGGAACGATGTTCTTAAGAAAAAAGTGAATGTCTCTCAATCCAATACTGTCCGCAAGGTGTCAGCCTATGAAAATAGCATCATGAGAGTCCAAAACTAAGAGAAATAGAGGGAGAATAGAATGAGAATCAACCATAATATTTCTGCTTTGAACGCTTATCGCAACCTTGCGATCAATAATACCAATACAGCAAAAAGCCTTGAGAAACTATCCTCCGGCTTAAGAATAAATAAAGCTTCTGATGACGCCGCTGGTCTTGCCATTTCAGAAAAAATGCGCTCACAAATCCGCGGGTTGGAAATGGCAGAGAGGAACGCACTAGATGGAATTTCACTGATCCAGACAGCTGAAGGAGCACTTTCTTCTTCACATGAAATTTTACAGCGTATGCGCGAGCTTGCTGTACAGGCAGCGAATGATTCGTATACTGACACAGACCGTGCTGAAATCCAGAAGGAGATTAACCAGCTTACTTCTGAATTGAATCGGATCGGGAATTCAACGGAATTCAACAGTGCTTCGTTGTTGGATGGAAGCAGGAAAAATACTTTTGTGGCAAACGGCAAAGGATTTGCGAAGGGTGATTCACCATACAGTGATTCAGCGACTGGAATGATGCTGGCGATTGCTGATGGTGATGAACTAACGGTCGGCAAGCACAATGTGACGGTCACCCGTGCTTATGCTGGAACAGCGGAACCAGACCCAATCGTGCCTGCTGAGAATAGTTCGATTTTTGCTGGTGGAAGAGTCGAACCGACAACAGCAGTTGAAGCAGACGATTGGACGTTAACCTTCCAGGAGGGAAAGGATGCTGCTATCACGTCTGTGGAAGCGAACTCAACAGGTGTAGCGGTTCGTGTCGCAAATGGCGGGACGAACTTGACTGCCGGTACTCATAAAGTGGAAGTGAGTGCAGTGGAAGTTGGGGCTGCCTTCCCAGGAGGTGCTCCTAGTTATACAGTTCCGAAAGCGGAAGATGCGCAGGTTTCTACTAATACCGCGAATGGCAGCTTCACTTTTAGCGGTGACATTATTAATTACGATACCACATCCAACCTAATCGGATTGCCTGCAGTGAACTTAGGCGACACAATTACCCTGAAATATGATGGAACAGCGTTTGTTGTATCAGGCGGACCGATTACCAGTGAACTCTATACGCCAGGCACTGAGTTCAATCACCATGGCCTGAAGTTTACAATGGATGCAAAGGACTTTGCGGTTGACGAAGAAATCAGCTTCGTTATTCCTGGTGACAAGGGCACAATCGCGACTGAACCGAAGCCAGGCTTCAGCGGAAGCTTTACATTAGATCCAACACAGCCATTCACGGTCAATACGGAAGTGGGAACAGGGAGCTGGACAATTGAAAAGGTGGCTGCAGGCTATCAGGTTTCTTTTGACGGAAGTGATAAAAACGGAAACCCGGCAAGGTTTACTGAAATCGTTGCCGAAAATGCGATTTATAACGAGCATGGTTTGAAATTCCAACTCGCATCATCTGACATGAACGACGGCGATAAAATTACTTTCGATACAACAGCAGCGAATAAAATGTATGACTTCACAATCGATGTGGATGGAACGAAGCATATTATTCCTGAAGTTATGGGAGCAGGTAATGCGGGATCAATCAGCAGTTCATATGCAGCTGCAGGTCTTGCACAATTCGAAGGCTTATCCCTTGATATTGCGAATTTGACGGAGGGCACGTTCAACTTCACAATCGATCCAGCTGTAGCAGATAAATTCAGCCTTGCCAGCAGCTCAGGAAAATCAGCAGACGTTGAAGTGGGCAAGCTTTTTGACGAATATGGTTTGCAGTTTGTTGTAGCGAACACAACCGGTTTGAGCAATGGCCAGGTGATTTCCTTCAGTACGGTTGATCCGGTAGACGGCTATTCCTATAGCGTCAGCCTAGATGGCAATGATCCTGTGGAGGTGGCTGTAAACCAGCCGGAAAATCAGCCAGCACAGGTGCTTGCGTTTGACGAAATTCCTGGACTGCAGCTGAATGCTTTCGATTTAAAAGAAGGATCATTCAGTTTTGAAATTGTGGAAACTGGGTCTGGAACAGATGGTTCACTCAACTTCCAGATTGGGGCAAACTCAGGACAGACTGTTACCTTAGAAGTGAATGACATGCGTGCTGCGGCTTTGGAAGTCAGCGCTGTTAAAGCGGGAGAAAATGTCATCACTTTGGCAAACGGCAAAGAACAAAAGGTTTGGTATACATCTGATCCAACAGTAAGCAATGGAGTTTCTGGAGAGAACACGGAATTTGCGGTTGATGTCTCGACTCATGAAAAAGCACAGGCAGCCATTTCGGTGTTTTCTGAAGCAATCCAGAAGGTATCTTCTGAACGTGCACGTCTCGGGGCCATCCAAAACCGTCTCGAACATACAGTGGATAACTTGAAAATCATGACTGAAAACGTGACATCCTCTGAATCTCGTATCCGCGATCTTGATATGGCGAAGGAAATGTCCAATTTCACAAAGAATAATATCCTTAACCAGGCGGCGCAGGCGATGCTTTCACAGGCAAACCAGATGCCTCAGGGAGTTCTTCAGTTGTTGAAATAATTTTTATAGGCGGGAGGCAGCAATTGCCTCTCCCTTTTTGTGAAGTTTTTCCGCTATAATAATAGATAGCTACTTTTTAAGAAAAGGTGTGAACCGATGGATATTCAGCGAGTCTCCAAAGCTTCTTTAACGAAGACAGGAATGAAGGAAGCTGTTGCAAAAGATTCAATTTCATTCAGCGAAGTCGTCAGCCAGCGCCGCACGGATGTTACGTTAGAACGTTTGAGCAGGAAAATGAAGGAGATCGAGGATCAGGGCAAGAAGCTTGTTGATACCCGGTCGGTCGAGAATCTAAAAAAATATAAGAAACTCGTAAAAGATTTCATGGAAGATGCCGTGAAGAATGGGCTTGAGCTGAAGGAACACCGCGGCTTTAATCAACGTGGTTCCTCCAAGATTTATAAGCTTGTAAAAGAAGTCGACAGCAAGCTGATCGATCTCACAAACACGGTACTCGATAAAGAAAAAACCGGAATCGACCTTTTAGGTCTTGTCGGCGAAATCCAGGGCATGTTGATCAATATCTATACGTAAAAGCTTTCTCATGTGAGGAGGCTTTTTATTTTTCACAAAATGTTAAAGAGTTGTGGCTGACAGGCCGATATAAACTATATAATATGCGCTTTTGAGGGGGCAATTTCATGCTTAACAGTCTCTCTTCGAATACAGCGAGTTCCTACATCTACGAAACGATCAAGACGAAAATTGACAGTATTGACAGCGGTTCACAGACCGCACCAGAACAGAATCCCGGACAAATTCCTGTAAAAGAAGAAGCTCAGACCTTTCCAAAAGAAAAAATGGAAGGGGTAGTAGAGGGCCTTAATAAGTTCCTCGAGCATAGCAATACCGCTTTGAAATTCCAATATCATGAAAAACTGAAGGAATACTATGTAACTCTTGTTGATGAAAAAACGAATGAAGTCGTCAGAGAAATCCCTCCAAAAAAAATGCTGGATTTCTACGCGGCAATGAATGAATTCCTTGGATTGATCGTGGATAAAAAGATTTAGAAGGCAGGTGCACAACTATGGTAAGAATCGGCGGCCTTGCAAGCGGCATGGACATCGACTCAATTGTCGGTGATTTGATGAAGGCAGAGCGAATGCCTGTAAATAAGCTAAAGCAAAGGAAGCAAGTCATTGAGTGGCGCAGGGATGATTATCGCGCAATGAACAATCTTTTTTTGGATTTCCGAAAAGAATTGACAACGATGAAACTGTCATCGACCTTTCGTGCCCGTACCACATCTTCAACGAACGATGCGCGTGTTTCAGCAACGGCTAACAGTTCTGCCAGCGAATCTTCATTTTCGATTTCCAGTGTAAAGCAATTAGCCAGTGCGGAAACGATTAAAAATACAGGATCCATCGCCGGATCGACTTTTGATAGCAATAAATCTTTGGTATCTCAAACCTTCTCTGCCGGTGTAACTTGGAGCACTGGTGTTGTAGAAAGTAAAACAGTTAAAACTACTGCAGATGGTACTACTGTTAATCTGGGATTAAGTGCGAGTGAAATAACCAACCTTGATGCTACTAAGCTGGCATCGTGGAGCGTTAAAGTAAATGGCAAGAGCTTTGAAGTGGTCACCGGAACTCCAGTTGCAGGAAAAGACCAGGTGCAATTTAATGCAGGCACAGGAGAGCTGATCTTCGGTAATACGATCTCTAAAGATAGCACGGTTGCTGTTGAGTATGTATCTAAAAACAAAACCGAGACTACATCGGCGATAACGAAAGACACTCAATCGTTGCAGCTTACGAATGGTGCTATAAATAATATAAACTCAATTAATTTGAAAATCGGTACAGCACCATCAGAACCGTTAACGGTTGGTGGGAATGCAGGAGACACATCAAGGCAGATTTTAAGAGGGTCAGTAGTGGTGGGTACCTTAGATACTCAAACTGGTAAAATCGATCTTACAAATGACATGCGTTCGATTGCTGGCTCCACAATGGACTCTGTTTCGTTTGAAGTCAATTATGACCAAAAATATACGGACTTTTCCGTTTCCTCCTATAAAACAGGAGGAGTTAAGGTAACGGAAAACTTCCTTGTAAAAGGATCAGAATCATTGAATCAGGTGATCAATGAGGTCAACTCATCGACTGCCGGTGTAACCATGTTTTATGATGATTTTACTAAAAGCATGACGATGACGAGAAAAGAAACTGGTGATTTCAATACTGCAGGCAATGAGATCGATTATAAAGGTGCTTTTATCGAAAACACGTTAAAGTTTGGTGCAAGCACATCTAGCAATGTCACGACTGTAGGTGCTAATGCAAAGTTCACCATAAACGGCTTAGATACTGAGCGAACCTCAAACACATTCGAAATGAATGGTGTGACTTTCACCTTAAAGCAAACGTTCAATAATGATCCTATTGCTGCTAATAACACTGATCCTGCTATCAGCGTTAACATTAACAATGACTCTACTAAAGTGTTCGAAAATATAGTGAAATTTGTTGACAAATATAACGAATTAATTGATAAAGTCCAAAAGAAAACATCTGAAACCTATTATAAGGACTACCAGCCCTTAACTGACGAACAGCGGGAGACATTAAGCGATAAGCAGCAGGAGCAATGGGAGGAAAAGTCCAAGATGGGTTTGTTGCGAAGGGATTCCATTTTAACCGGAGCTCTTTCCCAAATGCGCTCTAACTTCTATACACCTGTTGATAATGCCGAAGTCAGTCCGTTGTATAAGCAGCTTGCTAGCATTGGAATTACAACCACTGCGAATTATCTAGAAGGTGGAAAATTAACGATAAACGAAGCTGATTTAAAGAAAGCAATCGAAGAAGATCCTTTGTCAGTTGAAAGACTCTTTAATGCCTCAGGAACCACTGATGGTCAAAAAGGGATTGCACAAAGGCTCTATGATACTTCTAATTCGATCATGGATAAACTCAAAGCCAAAGCTGGAAATGCTTTTTCAACGAACCAGCAATTCAGTCTTGGTAAAGATTTGTTAAGTGTAGATAGCCAAATAAAAAGGTTTGAATCCCGTCTTACCCAAGTAGAAGACCGCTACTGGCGCCAGTTCACGGCAATGGAAAAAGCCATCCAGAAAGCGAACAGCCAGTCTGCCTATTTGATGCAGCAATTTAGCGGCGCTTAATAAAATGCCCTTTCACAAAAAGGAGAGTAAATCATGGCACTAAATAACCCATATCAGTCATACCAGCAATCTTCAGTTAACACGGCTTCCCCGGGGGAGCTGACGCTGATGTTATATAACGGATGCTTGAAGTTTATTAATCTTGCAAAGCATGCGATGGAGCAACAAGATATCCCGGCTAGAAATACCAATATCCTTAAAGTACAAAAGATTGTACAAGAGCTGATGGTCACTTTGAATATGGACTTGGAAGTTTCACAGAACATGATGTCGTTATACGATTATATGCATCGCCGTTTGATTGAGGCGAATATCAAGAATGACCAGGCGATTTTAGAGGAAGTGGAAGGCCTGGTTACAGAATTCCGTGATACGTGGAAGCAGGTCATCCAGTTGAACCGCCAGAAGCAATTTGCTGAGGGTGGCAAGGCGTAGTGGGTGCTGTCAGCCAATATTACGAGTTGACAGAGGAATTGATCCGAATATTATCGTCGGCTGAAGAACGTGACGGAAAAATCGCACAGGTGCAGTCGCTTTTGGATCAACGGGAAAGCTTGATGAAGGAAATGGCTGCCCCCTATACTCCAGATGAGGTGGAAACCGGTCAAAAATTAATCCAGCTGAACGCTAGGTTAATGCAGCTTTTACAAACGGAAAAAACTCTAATTCAAAAGGATATTAAAGATTTGCAGACTAAAAAAGAGTCGAATACGAAGTATGTCAATCCGTATCAAAACCTTTCCACAGACGGCATGTTCTACGACAAAAGAAATTAGGTGGATGGATGACAACCTTAAATGAAGAGAATTTCCACCTGGTCGTCCAATATGCTGGGCTGCTTGAGACGATCGAGGCAGCGTTTGTTCATATGTTTTTGTGTTTCGAGGAATTACGATTTGAAGAAGCGAAGGAGTTATGGGATGATATCCTCCTTGCTTTTTCACAGATTGATAGCTCGAATTCCATTATTCCTGAACAATTTGCGGATCAGCCTTCCCTTCTGGAGCGATTTGACCAATTTGAAGATGTCCTTGATGCTACGGAAGTGCTTGCATTCGAGGACGATCCCCTCCATATTGGACAAATTATTCAGGATAAAATTTTTTCGATTTTTTTGGTTTGGAAAAAGCAAATCGATCAAGAATTAAAACCTTATTATATCGTCTAACCGCCCCATTTCGGGCGGTTTTTCCATGTCTGGACAGGTTTTTACAAAATAACTACTATGTCGACATTAAAAATAGACATAAATTCGTCAAATCTTCTGACTGTTTTTGCAGGAGTTCTTTGGGGTAAAATAGAATTAGTAATACATAGTCATATCCCAAAGGAGGAGTCCACTATGAACTACAACATTCGTGGAGAAAACATTGAGGTAACTCCAGCAATCAGAGAGTATATTGAGAAAAAGGTTGCTAAGCTTGAGCGTTATTTTACGGAGTCACCCAATGCCAACGTAAGTGTGAACCTGAAAGTTTTCCAAGATAAAAAATCAAAAGTTGAAATTACAATTCCGATGAAGGACCTAGTGCTTCGCGCAGAGGAACTTCATGAAGATATGTATGCAGCGATCGATCTGATTACTGACAAATTGGAGCGCCAAATCCGCAAGCACAAAACAAAGGTAAACCGCAAGTTCCGTGATAAGGACAGCCTGAAAGACTTCGTTCCAATTTTCTCAGAAACTGAGCAATTTGAAGATGAAGACGATCTAGAAGTTGTCCGTACAAAGAGCTTCGACCTGAAGCCGATGGACAGCGAAGAAGCGATCCTGCAAATGAATATGCTTGGCCACAGCTTCTACGTGTTCACAAATGCTGAAACAAACCAGACAAACGTCGTTTACAAGCGTAATGACGGCCGTTATGGTCTGATTGAAGCTCAATAAGGCTATTTTCTTAAACAAGAAAACTAGCTATCCATCATAACATCGACCCACAGTCAGATTTTGGCTGTGGGTTTAATTTTGCCTTCAAAAGGAATTTATATACCGGTTGCCGAAATATTTTTATAGGAGGCGATACAAATGACATTTTCAATCGGAGGCTATGATCCCAAGGAAAAAGAATGGGGTATTGCAGTACAGTCCAAATTCCTCGGTGTCGGTGCCGTTGTGCCGTTCGCGAAGGCTGGAGTTGGGGCAGTTGCTACTCAGTCTTACGCAAACACTGCTTATGGCCCTCAGGCGCTAGAATTAATGGCTCAAGGCAAATCGGCAGAGGAAGTAATCGAGCTCATCACGAAGGACGATCAGGATAAAGAAATGCGCCAGGTTGGCTTGATTGATGCCGAGGGAAATGCTGCAACTTTTACAGGTACATATTGCTATGACTGGGCAGGCGGGATGGCCGGAAAGCATTTTGCTGCTCAGGGGAATATTTTAGTAGATGAGAAGACGGTTCAGGCCATGGCCAAAACCTTTGAAACAACGAAAGGTTCTTTGGCACACAGATTGCTAATGGCCCTGGATGCCGGGCAGCAGGCTGGAGGAGACAGCAGGGGCCAGCAGTCAGCCGCACTGCTTGTTGTAAAAGAAAATGGTGGCTATGGCGGCTACAACGATCGCTATATTGACTTGCGTGTCGATGACCACCCGGAACCTATCAAAGAACTGATCAGGATTTATGGGCTGCAACAGCTATATTTTGCAAAAGCGAAGCCGGAGAATGTCGTTGCCATTGAAGGCGATGTGAAGGCAGAAGTAGTTAGCCACCTTAAACGACTGGAATATTTAAAAGCCAATCCCGCTGATGATGAGGAGCTGCACAAAGCCCTGACAGCATACATCCACACAGAAAACTTCGAGGAAAGAGAGCAAGAGAAAGGCAAGATTGATCTGGAAGTATTAAGTTTCATGAAAAATCAATAAATTTTGGTCCCTCTGACATCAGGGGGATTTTTTTGTATCCGCTTAGAATTCCACCATTACGAGCCGCCTTTCTGCATAAGTTGTCACCCCATTGTGTAAGTGGTAAGATAGGAGGAGAAATATATCGAATTTTTCTAAAAGGGATTCGGTGCATTCACAGCGAATCTTTTTTCTTTGGGATTCATTTTAAAGTAAAAATAAAAACGATTTTTTGATAAAAATACAACCAGATTCAATAGATAAAAGGAGCGTCTGTATGGGGATTTTAACGAAAATTTTCGACCAGAATAAACGCGATATCAAAAAGCTGACGAAACTGGCGGATCAAATTGATGCGCTGGCGGCCGATATGGAAAAACTTTCGGACGAGCAGTTAAAGGAAAAGACGGAGGAATTCAAGAACCGTTACCAAAAAGGCGAGTCATCAGATGAACTGCTTGTTGAAGCATTTGCGGTAGTCCGCGAAGCAGCGAAGCGTGTCCTTGGCCTTTATCCATATAAAGTACAGCTTATGGGTGGCGTTGCCCTTCACGAAGGCAATATCTCCGAGATGAAGACTGGTGAAGGTAAAACGTTGACGGCGACAATGCCGGTTTACCTGAACGCGATTACAGGCAAGGGTGTTCACGTTATTACTGTCAACGAATACCTGGCAAGCCGTGACGCCACTGAGATGGGCAAATTGTATGAATTCCTTGGCTTGACTGTTGGGTTGAACCTGAACAGCATGACAAAGGAAGAGAAGCAGGAAGCATACCGAGCGGATATTACTTACGGTACGAACAATGAATTCGGTTTCGACTATTTGCGCGACAACATGGTGCTTTATTCGCATCAAAAAGTTCAGCGTCCGCTGCACTTCTGTGTAATCGATGAAGTTGACTCCATCTTGATCGATGAAGCCCGTACGCCATTGATCATTTCCGGTTCCGCTCAGAAATCAGCGGCACTTTATATCCAGGCAAATGCCTTCGTCCGCACATTGAAGCGTGAAGAGGATTACACATACGATGAAAAAACAAAGGGTGTCCAACTGACTGAAGAAGGGATTACGAAGTCAGAACGCGCCTTCGGGATCGAGAACCTTTTTGACATTAAGCATGTAACATTGCTTCACCATATCAACCAGGCGTTAAAAGCCAATGCGAGCATGCACCTGGATGTGGATTATGTTGTCCAGGACGGCGAGATCGTCATCGTTGACCAATTCACAGGACGTTTGATGAAGGGCCGTCGCTACAGTGAAGGTCTTCACCAGGCAATCGAGGCAAAAGAAGGCCTTGATATCCAGAATGAAAGCATGACACTGGCTACGATTACATTCCAGAACTACTTCCGTATGTACGAGAAGCTTTCCGGTATGACGGGTACAGCTAAGACTGAGGAAGAGGAATTCCGCAACATATACAACATGAACGTTGTTGTCATTCCGACGAACCGTCCGATTGCTCGTGACGACCGTCCGGATTTGATTTATGCGTCTATGCAAGGGAAGTTCCGCGCAGTTGCTGAGGATATTGCTGAGCGCCACCAAAAAGGCCAGCCAGTCCTAGTCGGTACTGTTGCGATTGAAACTTCTGAATTGATTTCCGGCTATTTAACGAAAAAAGGAATTAAGCACAATGTCTTGAACGCGAAAAACCATGAGCGTGAAGCTGAAATCATTGCAGAAGCCGGACAAAAAGGCGCTGTAACGATTGCGACAAACATGGCGGGCCGTGGTACGGACATCAAGCTTGGCGAAGGTGTTAAAGAAGTTGGCGGACTTGCTGTTGTCGGTACAGAGCGTCACGAAAGCAGACGTATTGATAACCAGCTCCGCGGACGTTCTGGACGTCAGGGAGACCCGGGTGTGACTCAATTCTACCTTTCAATGGAGGATGAACTGATGCGCCGCTTCGGTTCTGACAATATGAAAGCGATGATGGAGCGCCTTGGCATGGATGACACACAGCCAATCCAAAGTAAAATGGTTTCGAAGGCCGTTGAATCCGCTCAGAAACGTGTTGAGGGCAACAACTTTGATGCCCGTAAACAATTGCTTCAGTATGATGATGTATTACGCCAACAGCGTGAAATCATCTACAAGCAGCGTGATGAGGTTCTTGAATCTGAGAATCTTCGTAGTATCGTTGAAGGCATGATTAAGTCTTCATTAGAACGAAACGTTGCTCCTCATACACCTGCAGGCGAGGATATGGAAAAGTGGGAGCTTAACAGCATCATCGATTATGTGAACGGCAACCTGCTTCACGAAGGTGATATCACCGTTGAAGACCTCCGCGGCAAAGAGCAGGATGAAATCGTTGAAGTCATCCTTGCAAAAGTAAAAGAACGTTACGATGAAAAAGAAGAAATGCTGACGGACGAGCAAATGCGCGAGTTTGAAAAAGTAATCGTGCTTCGTTCCGTTGACTCGAAGTGGATGGACCACATCGACCAAATGGACCAGCTGCGTCAGGGTATCCATCTCCGTGCATACGGACAGATCGATCCACTCCGCGAATACCAGCATGAAGGTTTCGCGATGTTCGAAAACATGATTCTTTCCATCGAAGAAGACGTTGCTAAATATATCATGAAGGCCGAAATCCGCAGCAACCTCGAGCGCCAGGAAGTTGCAAAAGGCCACGCCGTAAATCCTAAAGAAGACGAAGGCGGCAAAGTCAAGAAAAAGCCAGTAGTCAAAGCAATGGACGTAGGCCGCAACGATGCATGCATCTGCGGCAGCGGCAAAAAATACAAAAACTGTTGCGGCAAAGCAGAATAAAGATTGTAGAGAAAAGTAAAGCACAAGCGCTTTAACAAATTAACGCACCGGGGGTCAGACCCCCGGCAGTTTAAAGCGTTAAAGCGGTGGGGGTCAGACCCCCAGTGCTTTAAAGGGGTAAAGCCGGCGGGGGACCGCTGGTTTTCTTTTTTGAATGTGGAGACTGTAGGTCTTGAGATGTGTGGAATAATTCTTCTAAGAAGCTATAATAGTAAATAACTTTTCTATGAGGTGAACGATATGGAATTAGCAGATATCAGGAATGAGCTTGAGAAATCAGCTAAGAAATTAGCGGACTTTAGGGGGTCTCTTTGACCTCGAAAACAAGGAAGCGCGTATAGCTGAACTGGATGACAGCATGCTGGCACCGGATTTCTGGGATGATCAGCAGAAAGCACAGGTAGTCATCAATGAGGCGAACGGGCTGAAGGAACAGGTCAATGTCTTTCATGAGCTTTACGAGACATATGAGAATCTTGATCTAACATATGAGCTTGTGAAAGAGGAAAGCGATGCTGAGCTTCAGGAAGAGCTTGAGAAGGAGCTTAAAGAATTCACTGAGCGCATGAGTGAGTTTGAGCTTCAGCTTCTTTTAAGTGAAGAACACGATAAAAATAACGCCATTCTTGAATTGCATCCTGGTGCTGGTGGTACTGAGTCGCAGGATTGGGGTTCCATGCTCCTAAGGATGTATACTCGCTGGGCGGAAAAGCGCGGATTCAAGGTTGAAACTCTGGATTACCTTCCTGGTGACGAAGCGGGAATTAAGAGTGTGACGCTGGCAATCAAGGGTCACAATGCTTACGGTTATTTAAAAGCGGAAAAAGGTGTGCATCGTTTAGTACGTATCTCACCATTTGACTCTTCAGGCCGCCGCCATACCTCATTTGTATCATGTGAGGTTATGCCCGAGTTCAACAACGAGATCGAAATCGAGATTCGTACTGAGGATTTGAAAATCGATACGTACCGTGCAAGCGGCGCCGGCGGTCAGCACATCAATACGACTGACTCTGCTGTCCGTATCACCCACTTACCAACGGGTGTCGTTGTTTCCTCGCAGGCAGAACGCTCACAGATCAAAAACCGTGAAACATCGATGAAAATGCTTAAGGCAAAACTCTACCAGCGAGAAATCGAGCAGCAGCAGGCTGAACTTGATGAAATCCGCGGTGAGCAAAAGGAAATCGGCTGGGGCAGCCAAATCCGATCCTATGTCTTCCACCCGTATTCAATGGTTAAAGACCACCGGACAGGTGCGGAATCTGGTAATGTCCAGGCAGTAATGGACGGGGATATTGACCAGTTTATTGATGCTTATTTGAGGTCGAAGTTGACTTTATAATTTTATGGGATCCTCCGCCTGGGTTGGCGGGGGATTTTTTAAATTGTAGTGTAGTAAATTCCTTTTGTTGTACCATGGGGTTTTAAGTCCATCTTTGATAATAGCTTTGTCGATAGTTTAGGAGAATCAAGATGGATAAAATGGCGAAATTGCTTGTTTGTTATGGTGGGGCTGATGATAAGGAAATAGTCTTCAATTGCCTGTTTATGTGCATCCTTAGCTACAGCGCCGCAATGAATGCAGTTCCAAGTACCTGCATATCGTTCCATTGCATACATTGAACAGGACGGACATTGGACACCTGTAAGGAAATCTTCGGATGTGATTTTAAATTGATGAAGGTGTGAAGGTGAAGGCTCGTCACTTCTGAGCAAAACCTTGCTGAGTTTTTTATGTTCTTTTACAGATAAGACTTCTCTTTTATATTTGGAAAGGAAATCTTCAATTTTAAAGATGATTTTACCCGGGGGACAAACGCGGTTGTATACTTCAGGATCATTGTGAGGGTTTCGTAACGCAGTTGAAGGATTGCTGCTAAAAACAAGATATTCGATCGGAATGCGCGGAAAGTGATTAGTTTGCAGCCATTTTTGAAGAAGCAGTCTGTGTCTCTTTGCCTGTAGGAGGGGGTCCTCAAATGTATCCGTTTTATCATTAAGGCTTCGGTCCAATTGATTAAAAGGAGAATTAAAAGTCAGAGTACCCGCCATGTTTTTGGATTCGATAATGAGAGCGAATGCTGGGGAAAGTAGCAGAGAGTCGATTTGAAAGTGGTTGCTTCCTGAGCTTAAGCGAATACCTTGGAAAATGTGGAATTGTTCTTCGTGAATCAAGCTAGTGTAGTAATCGAGAGCCTCTTCACCTTTATGGCCGGCCCACGCTTTCATTTGATCTTGAAGAACTTCATTACGTTTTGAATGAATCGGGGGCAATCTCCTTAAAACTGCGTCGTTAATCTGTATTCTTAGCGGAAATATTCTTTTTTTAACTATCAATGAAGGTCATCTCTTTTCCGTAAAATAAGTTACACCCTAAAAATTCGGATTAAGCTTGTTAAAATCCTGCTATGTGGAGGGTTTTTGATAACTTATTTTGGGCTGGGAAAAGAATCGCTACAGTTTGAAGCATATTCGCTACGAAAAAAGAGTTAATCGCTACGAAAATGACAGGAATCACTACGAAAAAGGCAATAATCGCTACATTTTTAACCATAATCGCTACTTTTACCATCTGATGGAAAAATATGAAATCATCCTCAAAAAAGATTAATTAATTTACCAGCGAAAAATAAAAAATGGAACTACAGCGGCCAATCAAGAATGATAACTAACCATTATCGAGATCTGAGAATAGATTCAAAAAAAGACGGCCCACAAAAGGGGCCGACCGCAATCATCATTCACTTTAGATAAACAAATTCAACCCGGAATCCTCAGCATCGCCAAGGTATGCAGCGACACCGCCGATTTCAACTCCGTCAATGAGCTCTTCTTTTTTAATACCCATGATGTCCATGCTCATGCCGCAGGCTACTAGTTTGACGCCGGCTTCCGTGGCATTTTTCATCAAAGTCTCCAGGCTGTCGACGTTTTTGTTTGCCATGACCGTTTTAATCATCTTGGCACCCATGCCGCCCATGTTCATTTTAGATAGCGGCAGGTCGCTCGCGCCTTTTGGCATCATCATGCTGAACATTTTGGCCATCATGTCTTTTTCAGTTGAATGTGCGTCGCTGCGCTTCAGGATGTTCAGTCCCCAGAAGGTGAAGAACAAGGTTACTTCTTTGCCCATTGCGGCAGCGCCGGATGCGATGATGAAGGTTGCGATAGCTTTATCCAAATCGCCACTGAACACGACCATGGTTGCTCCATTTTTAACAGGAGCTACAGCTGGAATTCCAGTTGGAAGCTCTGCAGGAGCCGCAACTGCGTTCACAGGTACCACGACATTGCCCTTCATAATCTGCGCCTTGAACTTCTTGTCTTCAAACTTATTGCTGACAAGTCTGTTGCCAGTCTTGTCGCACCATGCTTTAATGTCTTTTGCAAAACCAGGGTCTGTAGCGTGGATCTCAAGCACCTCGCCGTCTTTCATATCGCCAATTGTCTTATACACCTTCATAATCGGACCAGGACAGGATAGACCGCAAGCATCGAGAGTTGTTTTTACAGTCGGTATAGCAGTTTCCACAGCACTTTGAGTAGTCGCAGCCACTACAGCAGTCTCAGCAGTGGCAGCCGATCCAACATTTCCACCAGCCGCAACTGGAGCAGCCCCAACAGCCAATCCCACACCAACTTCTCCAGCACCAGCAACAATTTCCTCCATCGCTCTACGTTGCGCAATACCATTATCACTAATCGGAGTGCCACAGTTTTCGCTAGCATCTGGCTCATATACACAAGAGTAAGTTTTATACCCTCCATCCAGATTGCGCACCTTGAAGCCAGCCTGCATCAGAATACGTGTAGCAAGGTAACCGCGAAGGCCGACCTGGCAGTATACAAAGATGTCCTGGCCGCGAGGAATTTCATCCAGACGCTCACGCAGTTCACCAAGCGGAATGTTCACAGAGCCTTCGATCATGCCCATGTCACGCTCGATTGGTTCGCGGACGTCGATCAGGTATCCTCCGTTTGCAAGGATGTCATTGATTTCATGCCACTGAATTGTTTCCACAAGTCCTTCAGCAATATTTTTAGCTGCATAGCTAGCCATATTGACTGGATCTTTTGCAGAAGAGTATGGCGGTGCATATGCCAGTTCAAGGTCTGGCAGGTCAAAGATTGTCATACCGCCTTTGATGGCAGTCGCCAGCACGTCGATACGCTTATCTGCGCCATCGTAAGATACAGCCTGCGCACCGAAGATTTTACCGGATTCGCGGTCAAAAATTTAATGTTAACGCGATTGGGAAGGCGCCAGGATAGTAGCCGGCGTGAGAGCTTGGGTGTACGTGCACGACATCGTAAGAGATGCCAAGACGCTTCAAAGTCTTTTCGTTATTGCCTGTAGCAGCCACAGTCATATCAAATACTTTTGCGATTGAAGTGCCAAGAGTACCCTGGTATTTAGAGTCAATGCCGTTGATATGGTCAGCGACGATGCGTCCCTGGCGGTTGGCAGGCCATGCAAGCGGAATGTGAGTCGCCTGGCCGTTGATATAGTCTTTCACTTCAATAGCGTCGCCGATTGCATAGATACTATCGTCAGCAGTCTGCAGGCGTTCGTTCACTCTGATTGCACCGCGCAGGCCAAGCTCAAGATCAGCTTCCTTAGCTAGCTTGTTTTCAGGTGCCACACCGATTGCAAGAATCACCAAGTCCGTCTCAATCTGTTTTCCGCTGTTCAAGTTAATCAGCTTGCCGTTTTGTTCAAAAGAGTTAACACCGTCTTCAAGAACAAGGTTAACGCCTTTTTCACGAAGGTGCTGATGTAAAATAGAAGCCATTTCGAAGTCGATTGGTGCCATGATTTGGTCAGCCATTTCTACTAGTGTTACTTCAACTCCGCGCTCCCAAAGGTTCTCAGCCATTTCAACCCCGATGAAACCGCCGCCGATGACGGTTGCTTTACGAGGCTTTTGCTCATCAACATACGCTTTAATTTTGTCTGTGTCGGGGATGTTTCGCAATGTGAATAGTGCTTCGGCTTCAGCGATACCTGGAATAGGAGGCTTGATTGGGCTTGCTCCCGGTGATAAAACTAAGACATCATAGTTTTCTTCATAAGTTTCGCCTGTTTTAAGGTTCTTGATTTCAACCACCTTGCGTTCGCGGTCAATGCGTGTCACCTCGCTCAGGTTGCGGATATCCATGTTGAATTTTTTAGACATGCCTTCGACCGTTTGCACAAGCAAAGCGTCACGTTCCTGGATCGCACCACCGATATAATATGGAAGACCGCAGTTTGCGAAAGAAATATATTCACCGCGTTCGATCATCATGATTTCTGTTTTCTCATCTAATCTTCTTAAACGTGCTGCTGTTGTAGCACCACCAGCAACTCCACCTACGATTACAACTTTTTTTGCCATTCTGATTACCCTCTTTCGGAGAATTTATAGATTCGAATTTCGTGATTTAATTTTTGTACACCGATTAGTAAATCAATATTGTGCCGATGAGCTTCCTGTAATCATTCCCGCCATTTTCAGTCTGGCCAGATGCTGAGATGGGGTTGATTCGGAAGCTCCATTTCCTAATAGGGAAGTTGGCATTATATAGCATGCGATTAATTTGCAATTAAATTGGCGATTGATTTTAGCAAATCGAATGAATTCTCGTAAAAATCCACTTTGCTGGTAAGACTAATCATGTGATCGCCTCCTTATACGTGAAATATATCACAAACTTTTATTACGGGTAAGGGTATTTTATGAAACGTCAAAAATTGTTCATAATTTCACAAACTCAAAGAAGAAAAAACACAATTTAAGTTGCAATTCTTACGAAACCGGGTTGTTTCTATATAAATGGTTTGGCCTCCGCAACAAGGTGTCTCACTAATAGCAAGAACTTCTTTTACTCCTTTAACACGGTGCACTACTAGCGTTTACAGCATATCCGGCACATGCTATACTCACTCACGGCAAAAGGTGAATTTTCCATCAGGAGTAATTATTTTCACTCTTACTGATGAAGGAATCGGAGCTTTACTGGAGTTCATTCAAAATACTTGGTAGATTTAACTGTAGTAAAGCGGCGATTAATAAAAAAAGGGGATAGTAAGTTGAAAAAGAGGCGGAATCATACATCAAATCCAACTTTAGAAAAGCTGATCGAGTATGTATATGTGTTAATTGGTTCAGGAATTGTCGCAATTGCCTTCAATGTTTTCCTGCTTCCAAACCGGGTAGCTTCCGGAGGGGTGAGCGGGATCAGTACCATTTTGGATGCAACCATTGGCTGGGAGCCTGCTTATGTGCAGTGGGCTTTTAATATCCCTTTGTTTATCGCAGGGGTTGTTTTACTAGGGCGTCAATATGGGTATAAAACTCTTGCAGGGACCATTTTCCTTCCATTCGTTGTATTTTTAACGAAAGAGTGGGACCCGTGGACATTGGATCCCTTGCTTGGTGCGTTGTTCGGAGGAATTGGTGTTGGCTTAGGACTTGGTATTGTCTTTCGCGGCAACGCGTCAACGGGCGGTACAGACTTAGCAGCACAGATTATTCACAAATTCACGGGTTTTTCACTTGGGACCTGCGTGGCGCTGATTGATGGTTTGATTGTCATATCAGCAGCGATCGTATTTGATATTGAACGAGGGCTTTATGCGCTAATAGGGCTGTATGTGACGAGTAAAACGATCGACCTTGTACAGGTTGGAATCGGGCGATCCAAGATGGCGATGGTCATTACAAACCGTCAGGAAGAAGTTCGTGAAGCCATCTTGCATAAAATTGACCGTGGTGTGACAAAACTATCAGCATACGGCGGCTATACCGATCAGGAACGGCCAATTATCATGTGTGTCGTTGACCAAACAGAGTTCACGAAATTGAAACAATTGGTCCAATCCATTGACCCTGCTGCATTTGTCATCGTTATGGATGCTTCTGAGGTATTGGGTGAGGGTTTTAAAAGAGCTTAGTATTGGTATAAAATAGCTGTGTATGTAAAATTTTCTTAGGGGGAGTTATGGTGAAGAAGAAATTATTAGCTCTATTAATGGGAACCTCCTTAGCACTTGCAGCCTGCGGTGGCGGCGGTAACGACGAAGCTGGCGGAGATAAAGCAGGTGCCGATCCAGAAAAGCTGTTTAACCAGAAATGCTCCAGCTGCCATGGCGGTAATCTTGAAGGCGGAGTAGGACCAAAGCTTAGCGACGTTGGATCACGCTTATCTCAAGATGAAATTGAAAGCACGATTGCAAACGGAAAAGGCGCAATGCCTCCGAAGCTATTAGAAGGCGACGACGCCAAAGCAGTAGCAGAATGGCTAGCAAGCAAAAAGTAATAACCGCAAAAGACGAAAACGTCCTGGGTGCCAGGACGTTTTTATTTTGCATCCCTGCTTTATCACATTAACGCGCCGGGGGTCAGACCCCCGGCGCGTTAATACTTTAAAGTCCTGGGGGTCAGACCCCCAATGCGTTAATGTGTTGAAGTCTGTTTTTCTTAAATTCCACTTTTTTTGTCTATACATAATTTGTCAAACTGTGGTCACGGGATTGTAATAAAACTGAAGATTTAACTTTTTAGAAATTCCCCTTAAGTCGCTAAGAACATCGCTAACTAGCTATATTGCTCTATGAAATGGTTGTAAAAATGTTAGATTAATCTAGCATTTAAGGAAGTAAATGGTTATAAAATCCTGTTTTGAAAAGAAACTGTAATAAATAAAAGGGTTTTTTTGCTATAAATAGATGCTATAATAGGTTTGTTACAAATTGTCGAGATTAGCCGATTGATAAGACTAACTATCTAAGGTGATACAGAAATGATTGATATGCAAGATGTATACAAAACATACTCAAACGGCGTAACTGCCGCTAATGGGATAAATGTTCATATAGATCCAGGTGAATTTTTATACGTAGTAGGGCCGAGTGGAGCTGGAAAATCTACCTTTATAAAGATGATGTACCGAGAAATTAAGCCAACCCAGGGCACAATCACAATCAATGGTGTGAATCTTTCAAAGCTTAAGGCAAGCAAGGTTCCTTTGCTCCGGCGCAATATCGGTGTTGTCTTCCAGGACTTTAAATTGCTGCAGACTCTTTCAGTCTATGAAAATGTCGCATTTGCAATGGAAGTAATAGAAGAGCAGCCTCAATATATCAAGAAGCGTGTCATGGAGACATTGGAGCTTGTTGGGCTGAAACATAAAGCGAGAGCGCTTCCTACGGAACTATCGGGCGGGGAGCAGCAGCGTGTTGCCATCGCACGTTCAATAGTGAACGCACCGAAAGTAGTGATTGCCGATGAGCCGACAGGAAACCTTGATCCGGAAACTTCATGGGAAATTATGAACATTTTTGAAGAAATTAATTTAAGGGGAACCACCATAGTCATGGCTACCCACAACAAAGAAATCGTCAACACAATCAAGCATCGCGTCATTGCGATTGAAAATGGCAGGATTGCCCGTGACGAAATGAAAGGTGAATACGGATATGAAAGCTAGAACCTTCCGCCGCCATGTCCGTGAGAGCTTTAAGAGCCTCGGCAGAAATGGCTGGATGACGTTTGCGTCGGTCAGTGCCGTAACGGTTACCTTGCTTTTGGTCGGTGTCTTTTTCGTCATTATGATGAATCTCAATAAAGTAGCATCCACCATAGAAGAGGATGTAGAAATACGCGTCCATTTGGATGTGGCAGCGAACGACAAAGATAAAGCGGTGCTGGAACAGAGAATCAAACAAGTACCAGGGATCAAAGATATTAAGTTTTCTCCTAAGGAAAAAGAGCTTGAAAATTTAATTGAGAGCATGGGTGACGAAGGAGAAGCTTATAAACTTTTTGAACAAGATAACCCTTTAAATGATGTGTTCGTCATAAAGACGAAAAATCCAACCGATACAATGAAAGTTGCCAAGCAGATTGAAAAATTTGAATACGTCGCCTCTGTCAAATATGGGCAGGGCAAGGTAGAGCAGCTTTTCAGTTTTATAAAAATAAGCCGGAATGTCGGCCTTGTACTGATCGTAGGACTTCTTTTTACAGCGATGTTCCTGATTTCGAATACGATTAAAATCACGATTATGGCCCGCAGGCGTGAAATTGAAATCATGAGGCTTGTAGGGGCAACGAACAACTTTATCAGATGGCCATTCTTTCTTGAGGGATTGTGGCTGGGGATACTCGGGGCAATCATCCCGATTGGAGTCGTTTCAAGTGCGTACTATTATGCATACGATTTCCTCAATGAAAAACTGAAAGATCATTTCATTAAATTGCTTGAATTCAACCCGTTTGTTTACCAATTATCAGCGATCCTGATCATCATGGGCGCAGCGATTGGAATCTGGGGAAGTCTCATGTCCGTCCGCAAGTTTTTGAAAGTGTAATTAGATAACTAGTAAACACTTAATAACCAATAGACGATAGATAGAAAGACAAAGTTACGAAACTATCAAAAGTATGAGAGGGGTATAGTTCTAGTGAAAAAACAGATACTCTCACTAGCAGTAGTCAGTACTTTAAGCCTGGGTTCCCTAGTAAGCCCAATAACATTCGATCATGTATCGGCTGCTAATATTTCAGATTTAAAAGCACAAAAAGATAAGCTTGAAAACCAGCGCTCTGGTGTGAACCAACAAATCAAGCAAAAGACAAATAAGATTGGTGAGCTTCAAACTGAGCAAAACTCTATTGAAGCACAAGTAGAAAGATTAGATTTAGCTGTTGAAGATGCTACCAACAAAATCACAGCCAAGAATGCTGAAATTGAGGCAACAAATAAAGAAATCGAAGTTTTAAAAGGCGAGATCGTTGTTTTAGAGGAGCGAATCGCAAAGCGGAATGAACTGCTTAAGGACCGTGCTCGTTCTCTGCAGCTTAGCGGGGGAACTGTAAGCTATATGGACGTCCTGCTGGGAGCTCAAAGCTTCAGCGATTTCATTGACCGTGTCAGCGCGGTGACAACAATTGTCCAAGCTGACAAGGATATCCTTGAACAGCATGAAAAAGACAAGAAAGAGCTTGAAACGAAGCAGCAGCAAGTGGAATCAAAGCTTGCATTGCTTCAGCGAATGAAGCAGGATCTAGTCGGTCTAAAAGATGGCCTTAATGCTAAAATCCGCGAAAAGAATAAATTAATGGCAAAGCTTAAGCGTGAAGAAAAACAATTGCACACAGAAAACCTTAATTTACAAGAACAAAATGAAATTTTAGCTGCGCAATCATCAGCAATTCAGAAAGCGATTCAGCTGGAACAAGAGCGCCAGGCTGCAGCAGCGGCTGAACGCGCGAGACAAGCTGAACTTGCACGTCAAAGGGCTGCACAGCAAAGCAAAAGCAAAAACAGCGGCGGTGGCGGAAGCTCCACACCTGCAGTACAACAGTCGGCTCCACCTGTATCAAATGGAATGTTCATGTGGCCTGCAAATGGAAGACTTTCTTCCGGATTGGGTACCCGTTGGGGAGAATTCCATGCGGGTATTGATATTGCCAATAAAGCAAGCGGCGTACCAGTTGTAGCTGCTGCGGATGGCGTAGTAATCCGTTCTTATTATTCTTCGAGCTATGGTAACTGTATCTTTGTAGCTCACTCAATCAACGGACAAGTTTATACGACTGTTTACGCACATATGAGCAGCCGTATTGCCAGCAGCGGTCAAGTAGTAAATAAAGGCCAGCAAATTGGTGTAATGGGCAATACTGGACAATCATTTGGACAGCACTTGCACTTCGAATTACACAAGGGCGAATGGAACGCAGCAAAATCGAATGCGATTGACCCTATCCCATACTTAAATTAAAACTTAGGAAGAGACTTTGTCTCTTCCTTTTTTATTTTCCCGGATTATAGCTCTGAAAACTTGTAAATTAATCCCATTCCACACTTGTACTCAAAAATTAATCCTTCATACCCTGTCCATCTTCGTCATATAATGGAAATCAGATTAATAGAAAATTTTACGGCAGAGTAGAATGTTTTGCGGTAAACAGGGAGGAGCATGGCAATGGAACGAAAGTGGATTGCCTTTTTAATGGCGGGTTCACTGCTCACCGGAGCAGGTGGTACATATGCCGGAATGCAATGGTATGAAAGCAATACGGGTATCTTAGAACGTCAAATTGTACCGCCGCCAAATGCTGATATTCAGTCCAACAGTCCGGAAAGTCTTGAAAAAGTCGAACAGGCATACAGCTTGATTTTTAACAGCTATGTAGAAAAGGTCGAGGAAAAGAAGCTGGTTGAAGGTGCGATTAAAGGGATGCTGTCTACATTGGAGGACCCTTATTCTGTCTATATGGACAAGGAAACCGCCAAGCAATTCAATGACACCCTGCAGTCCTCATTTGAAGGCATTGGAGCTGAGGTCAGTACGGTGGACGGTAAGATCATGATTGTCTCTCCATTCAAGAATTCTCCAGCGGAAAAAGCGGGCCTAAAACCGAATGACCAAATTCTAAAGGTAGATGGGCAAAGCATTAAAGGTTTGGATCTTTACGAAGCAACTTTGAAAATCCGCGGCAAGAAGGGAACAGCAGTAGAGCTGGAAATCGAGCGCAAGGGCTTGAGGGAACCTTTAAAGGTGAAAGTAGTTCGAGATGAAATTCCGCAAATCACTGTCCATTCAGATTTGAAAAAGGTAAACGGTGAAAAGGTAGGTTATCTGGAGATCACCTCTTTTTCCGAGGATACATCTAAAGAATTTTCGAAGGAGTTAAAAGCGCTTGAAAAAGAAGGAATGGATTCCTTGTTGATTGACGTTCGCGGAAATCCAGGAGGTCTGTTATCGAGTGTGGAAGAGATATTAAGAGAATTGATTCCAAAGGATAAACCACTCTATCAAATCGAGGAGCGAAGCGGGGAAAAGACGCGCTATTTCTCTACTTTGGAAAAAGAGAAGGATTACCCTATAGGTGTGCTCACGAATAAAGGCAGTGCTTCAGCATCTGAAATTTTAGCAGGGGCGCTTAAGGAAGCAGGAGGCTATCCAACTATTGGCGAGAAAACATTTGGCAAGGGGACGGTCCAGCAGGCTGTACCAATGGGCGATGGCAGCAACATCAAGCTGACGCTGTTTAAATGGCTGACACCGGACGGGAACTGGATTCATAAAAAAGGGGTAGAGCCAACGGTGGAAGTCAGCCAGCCAGCTATTTTTGACACTCACCCTATCCAGGTCGAAAAGCCACTGAAGCTCGATACGAACAATGAACAGGTAAAAAATGCCCAGGAAATTCTCTCTGGCATAGGCTTTGCGCCTGGCCGCCAAGATGGATATTTCAGTGAGGAAACTGAAACTGCGGTTAAGGCCTTCCAGCGAAAAAGCGGCATGAAGGTAACCGGTGTGATTGATGCTAAGACGGCAAAAGCACTTGAAGATGCAGCAAGAGAAGAGATGAAGAAGGAAGAAAATGACGTCCAGCTGCAGACCGCTTTGCGGTTGTTGGCGAGATAGGATAAAAGCGTTGTCCCACGGATTATTCCGGGCCGGGGGCAGCGCTTTTTGTTATTGGTAGAGAATTTTTTTGCCGCTGATCGTAAAAGAAAAGAAAAGAAAAAAATCCCATCAAGAATTCAAAACTATTAATAGGTTTTAGGTTCCAGATTTGATAGAATTAGCTTAATATCATACTAAAATTAAAGGCTGGTGACATAGGGGTGGCACAAGATTGGTTCATTGAACTTCTAAAAGGGACGGGTAAGCTTCTGCTTCACCCTGTGTTTTATTTATCCATATTTTTAGCTTTGTACCTTGGAATATCAAGAGTGAAGCGGGAGCGGAAAAATTTCACTGTAAGGGCGATGGATGCTTATTTTGAACTTAGGCAGCTGATTCCGTTAGGACTGCTGATTGGACTGATCATTTCTGTCCTTACTATAGCGGCTGGCATACCGATTCCGTTTGCCGCCATTCTTTTAGTAGCTGCTTTCACGCTGCTGTTTAGCCTGACAACGCAAATCAGGCTGCTGGCGCCTGCTTATACGATTGGCGCAGCTTTTTTTACCCTGATCTTTTTATCAGGTAAAAAGATTAACATTCCATTTATAGGCGAATCATTTGCGAGTCTTGATGAGAAAATCTATCCATCCATCGCGATTGTTTTAGCGTTATTGACCATCGGTGAAGGTGTGCTGATTTTACGAAACGGCAAAATGGGAACGTCACCTAAATTAGTAAAGAGTAAACGAGGTCAAACAGTTGGTGTCCATGAAGTAAAACGTCTCTGGATGGTTCCGGTATTTCTCTTATTTCCGGGCAATGTTCTATCCATGCCGTTCGAATGGTGGCCGGTGTTTACGATAGGTGATCATACATATTCATTGCTGCTTGTGCCATTTGCAATCGGGATGCAACAGCAAATCCAGGGAATGCTGCCGACAGAGGCCGTTCATCAATTGGGCAGCCGTGTGATGGGCCTTGGAATCTTAATTGCTCTCGTTGCTGCAGCAGGCTACTGGTACCCGATCGCGTCAATCGCTGCTGCCGCGCTTGCGATCATTGGACGCGAAACCTTAACGTTAAGCCAGAGGATACAAGAAGACAACAGGCCGTCCTATTTTTCAAAAAAGAATCACGGTGTCATGATCCTCGGCATCATTCCACAATCCCCTGCAGATAAAATGGCCCTAGGAGTAGGTGAATTAGTCACAAAGGTCAATGGCAGTACAGTCCATGATGAAAAGACCTTTTATGAAGCACTTTCGCGGAATAGGGCACATTGTAAATTAGAAGTATTAGACACAAACGGGCAGATCCGTTTCGTCCAGAGGGCATTGTACGAAGGCGATCACCACGAGCTTGGAATCCTTTTCGTACAGGATGAGAAGAAGTGGGACAGCGCGGTGGTGTAGATCAAATCAGCACCATACTAAAATAGTTTAATAACAAGCACAGCGGGTGACCCTAAGGGCCACCCGCTGTTTTTCGCATTCACACGTTAAAGCGCTGGGGGTCTGACCCCCGGCGCTTCACCGCATTACCGCAACATGGCTTGGATTTATTCAACGACACCTGTCCGAATGATTGTAAAGTCAATGATGACGTTTATTTTGCTTTTATCATATAAATCATGCCATTTGGAATGGGTAAGATTTGTGTGTTTTACCGAGCCTCGGTAAACCTCTCCAAAGCCGAATGGATCGGATTTTTTTGATTTCGTGTACTCCAGCAGATTTTCTACTTCGGATTTCATTTTTTTAGAAATGATTTTTTCTAGTTTTTTGACGTTAGCAGGGTTCTTAAGATCCAAGGACTGGTTGACTTCTAATAGCCTTGAATCAAGTTTGATCGTCATGTTGAATTCAGGTATATCCTTATTGATGAGCTTGATGTCACTCCGGCTTGTGATCGTATCCAGCACAACGGCCAGCTCAGAGGTCTGTCCATCTTGCTCGGTGAACTTTATATCATCCTTGTTCAATGTCAGTTCGACTGAGCCGGCTTCGAAACGGTCATTGATCAGTTTGATATAAAAAGCCTGGGTAGCCGAGATTTTCCCCACCATCTTATCCATTTCCATCAGGGCCATTCCGGTAATTTTCACCTGTCCGTCTTCCGCTTTCATGGTTGGGAGCAGAGGGTCCACACCCACTGCATAATAATCATGCATGACTTCCTGAAGGGTGGACGAAGGAATCAGCTCACCCTTGATATTTTGATCGAGCTCTTTGTATACATATTGGCCGATATCGGTGAATTGGTCATTTTGACGCTTTAAAAAATTCTCGACATTTCCTTCCACAATGGCGAGATACGTTAAATCACTGATTGAGGGATCCCGGGCCAGTGTGTCCGCGAGATTGATGATTCCTTGTTTGGCGATATCCTCACTATAGAGTGCGACCCGCAGCTGACCAGATTGCATTTTTTTGGGGCTTTTTAGGTCCGCTGCGATTCTGGCGCCTTTGCTGGTTACCGCTCTTGCTGATAGGACACCGGTGTTTCTTGGAGCTTCGGGATCGATCTGCAGCAATACCATCGTGGTAAGAATTTTTTTATCCTCTGTCAAATCATAGCCCAGTGTCGTAATCATTCCCATTTTTTCCAGTGTTTTCATTTCTGTGCAAGCAGTCAACAGCAGTATGATAAGAAAACTAGTGATGATCCTAGCTTTTCTCATTAACCGACTCCTCCTTGCTTTTAGAAAGTTTCATTTTAATCCACGCAATAAAAAACAAGAGCGGCGGATAGCATAGAATGAGATAAAAGGCTGCTTTGGCAAAATAATCATTTGCCATATTGATTCCGATTCTCGTTAAAGGAAATTGAATAGTGGCAAAGAGCAAAACAAGGAAATAACGGGCCACTTTCCTCTCATTCAAATTAAACATCCTCTTGAACCCCCTGCAGGCTGCCCACATATACAGCAGCAGATTCGGGATAATCAGGATGATCCAATAGGTGATTGCTACATATTCAAAGCGTTCGATGAAAGGAAGGCGAACGATTTTAAACATCGACAAGGTCCCCCATACGGTCCTTTCCAGCTGGCCGCCGCTAAAGAATGTAAGGGAAACGACCATCAGGACAAGGAACAGGATGTTTGTAAAAAGCATGCCAAGCTGCATATATTTATTGACTTTGTCCTTTTCTTTTAAAAAGGGATAGGCAAAGTAGATGATCTCAAATCCAAGTACAGTAAAAGTCATTTGCTTTGCTCCTCGAAGCAAGTCTGGGATGCTTGCCTCGAATAGTGGAAATAAGTATTCCACATGAGAAAATTGAATCGGAAAGCCAAGCAATAGGATCACCCAAAGGGAGCCAACCACACTAAAAAAGCTGACCCCTACGATAGTCCGGAATCCTCCTGATAATCCATAGCCCACGAGCAGAATCAAGGTAAGGGAGAGAAACCAGGTGGGGAGATCGGGAAACACCCAGGCCTGGATGACTTCAATATAATTGCGGATGATCACATAAAAGGCGCTCAGGCAGTAAAGGACAAAAAATAAGTTCAGCAAATTACCAAGCCATTTGCCAAAAATATCGTACTGTATGCCGTATAAATCAGAAGAATCGTAAATCCTCAGAGTTTTCACCATCACCCAGGCGACAATCTGGGTGGCGATTCCTCCGATGATGACGGATATCCAGGCATCGTGTTTTGCTTCCATGTAGATAATTCTTTGGAACCCTTGGACCCCTACGCCGACCTGCATGGAATGAACGATGAAAAAAATCAGGAATGCATTTACAAGGGACTGGGGTTTCGGCTGGAACGACACTTTCATATCAACACACCACCATTAGTCATTTCCTCCATTGTTTTGTGGATTGTATTTTATCCTGTCTTTAGGCCGGGCTTGGGTCGGCCTTCTGAAGGTAAAAGGAAACGGAAAGCGAAATATGCTATCCCACCAGTCTCCAAACCGGGGAGGATAGAATGGCGACAGGAACGGGGTTCCAAGGCTCGATTGTTTTAAAAGATGGATGAGCAAGAAAGCCATTCCCAGCGAGAGACCATAGAATCCCCAAAATCCAGCGAGGAGGATCAATGGGAATCTCAGCACCCTGATGACATTCCCCATCATATAGCTTGGTGTCGTAAATGAAGCAAGAGCGCTAAGGGCAATGATGATAATAAGGATATTGCTTGTAAACCCTGCATCAACTGCGGCAGTCCCGACAACGATACCTCCTACGATACCCATCGTTTGGCCTACCTTGGTTGGCAGCCGTGCGCCAGCTTCTCTTAACAGTTCAATCGTGAATTCCAAAACCAGGGCCTCGATGATTGGCGGGAACGGGACCCTTGACCTTGATTCACTCAGCGGTATAAGAAGTGTCTGAGGGATGATTTCGTAGTGAAACGTAAGGGCAGCCACATATATAGCTGTAAAAAAAATGGACAGAAACATGGCGATGATCCTCAATATCCTTAAAAAGGTTGAAATATGCCAGCGGACATTCTGGTCCTCCATACTCTGGAAGAACTCAATAAAACTTAGAGGGCAGCCAATTGCCTGAGTACTTCCATCAACCATGACTACGAGCTTGCCATCAAGAAGCCATGAGCAGGATCTGTCGGGCCGTTCGGTCAGGATCATCTGCGGAAAGATGGAAAGAGAATTGTCATCCAGCAGCTGAGTTAATACCGAGCTGTCAAGGAGACTGTCGATTTTAAGGTCGATAATCCGCTGCCGCATTGTTTCTACCATATCATCGTCAGCAATACTCTTGATATAGAGCAGGGATATGCTTGTTTTTGTTTGCAGTCCGACATCAAATGATTCATTGCACAAGTTCGGATTGGTCAAGTACCTTCTCACAAGTGAAATATTGGTATCAAGGTTTTCATTGAACCCGAGCTGTGCACCCAAAACCTGTGATTCATTCTCAGGCTTTGCCAAAGACCGGCTGACATCTGATTTGATGTTCGCTGAAATGGTACACGGATGACCATGCACATGCATGAGAATGGAGCCCTTCAACAAGTTATCAATTGCCTCATAAAGGAAATCGGTTGTTTGTTTGTTGGCTATATTGATTTTTTTAAAGATTTCAGCTGGCGTAGCTGCAGTTTCTTGCTTGAGCAAAGGTACAATTTCCTCATTAAGAATAGAAGCGTCGATCATGGTATCAAAATAAACGATTGTGACTGATGGAGAAATTTCAATCAGCTTAAAATCCGCACTATAGTGAAACCTTCTTTTAAATTCATCTGCAAACAGTTCTTTCGATGAAGGAACTAGTTCTGCTTCTTTTTTTGCTCCCTTTGACTTAATAGAAGAAGATTTTTCTGCATGTTTTTTCTTGAAAAACATAATATCCCCTCGCATTCTTTCTGATATAAGCGTTAGCTTTTTCCAGCGGAATTATGCAAATATTAATGGAATAAAGGTCCAGGAGGAGAATGGCTGGAGTTAGCGTGGAAGCAAAAAAAGGAGCACAGGGTACGTCCCTGTGCTCCGCCTTTATATAATCCCTAATGAATCCAGAAAAACAATCACAATCACGACTGGCACGACAAATCTCATGACATTGTACCAGAGGGTGAATAGCCAGCTTCCAGTCCTGGAATTGTGCAACAGCTCCTGGCGCAAAACTTCTTTCTTGATTTTCAGAGGCACGAAGATTGAAATCAACAGAACTCCGAGCGGCATGAGAATATTGCTGACAAGGAAGTCCGCGGCATCGAAAATATTTTTTCCGAAAATCGTCATTTCTGCCAATGTCCCGAATGATAGAGCAGAGGGAATGCCCAATAGGAAGATCAATCCTCCTGCGATCCATGAAAAAGCAGTCCGTTTCTCCGGATTTCCCTTTGCAAGGGTCGCAACAACGATTTCGAGCATTGAAAATGCCGAAGTCAATGTCGCGAATAAAAACAGGGCCAGGAAGAGCAGCAGGAATAGCTCGCCGAAAACCAGTTTTTCAAAAACAGCTGGCAGGACGATGAACAATAAACCTGGACCCTCAGCCGGTTCAAATCCTAACGAGAACACGGCAGGGAAGATCGCAAGACCTGCAAGAAGTGCGATGAACAAATTCATCCCTACAACGGAAAGGGCTGGCTGGACGATGCCTTCATTTTTTGGCAGATAAGAACTATATGTGACCATGACCGAAACACCGACGCTTAACGAGAAGAACGCCTGGCCCATCGCAAACAGGACACTTTCTGAAGTGATGTTCGAAAAATCAGGTGCCAGGAAAAATTTAACGCCATCCATCGCATTCTCCAGAGTCAATGCACGGACAATTAAGATTAAAAACAAGACAAACAATGCGGGCATCAGGACTTTGCTTGCTTTTTCAATTCCTGATTGTACACCCTTGGCAACGACAACAATCGTGATGAGTAAAAACGCAGCCTGGGCCGCAAGCACAGTCCATGAACTGCTGATCGTCTTGCCGAAAAGTTCACCATAGTCAGCACCCTGCTGGACAACTCCGCCCGCTAGACCCTTAACGAAGTAAAGGGTGATCCACCCGCCGACAACACTGTAAAAACTGAGTAAAACAAAGCAGGTAACAACACCGAGTATCCCAATCCAGTGCCATTTGCCTTTAGGAGCAATGGCTAAATAAGCGCGGATGGCTTCCTTGCCCGTGCTGCGCCCGATGACGAACTCAGCAAGCAGCAGGGGCAGACCGATGAAAAGTGAAAATAAAATAAACATCAGGAAAAAAGCTCCGCCGCCACTCACGCCTGTTACGTACGGCAGCTTCCAGATTGCCCCGATTCCGATTGCTGAACCGGCCGCTGCCAAAATGAAACCAATCTTCGATGACCATTGATCCTTCTCCATTTGAATCTCCCTTTTCTCTCTGTATTTTCAGCCGGAATGATTGGAATGGAAGAGGGCAAAATAAAAAGCCACATCCCTATCCATCAATCTGGATAGGGACGTGGCTGAACACGCGGTACCACCCTATTTGGAAGCAATCCTGCTTCCCGCTCAAGTTTAAGATAACGGCCTGAACCGTCCTTTTAATTCAGAGTCTATGTCTCAGGAAAATGCATTCCGAGATCAGCTTCATCAAAAGGAAAAGCTCCAAGAACGAAATTCACCTGGCCTTTGTATCAGTTTCCACCAACCACTGATTCTCTTAATAACAGGGAGACCGGTTTACTATACTCTCTTCAACGCTTCAACTTATTAAAATATATTTCTCGAAATTATAGTATGATAATGAGTTTGTGTCAAGTTGCTTTGAGAGAGATAAAAAAATATGTTTGTTATAGAAATGATGCCGAGGTTTTTATATTTTATAGAGAAATAAAGAAAGTACCCACTCCTGCTGCCTTATGGCTGTGCTTAACATTATGTCTGTAGCAAGGAGACCTTCGGAGCTCACGTTTCTTCACAAATTTACTAGACATTTCCCCACCCTAAAATATAAGCGACAACAACAGTCCGCCAACAGCCCCGGTCACGACAATGACCCACGGCGGCAATTTCCAATAAACCAGCATGCTGAAGAGGATGGCTGCGAATACAAAGTCAATCGGTGCGAGAATGGAGCTCGTCCAGATTGGCTGATAAAACGCAGCGATCAAAATGCCAACCACAGCTGCGTTCACACCCATCAGTGCTGTGCTGATTTTGCTGTTGCGGCGTAACGTATCCCAGAATGGCAATGTACCAAGGATCAATAAGAAAGCAGGAAGGAAGATAGCAGCTGTCGCCAGCAGCCCGCCTTTCCAGCCGTTGATCACAGCCCCGATATATGCGGCAAATGTGAACAATGGTCCCGGAACAGCCTGTGCAGCTCCGTATCCGGCTAAAAACGCTTCCTCACTTAGCCAGCCTGTTGGAACGAATTCACGTTCAAGCAGTGGAAGAACGACATGCCCTCCGCCAAAAACAAGCGAACCAGATCGGTAAAAGCTATCGAACATCGCAATCCAGTTCAGTGAAGTAGATTCCCTAAGAACAGGGAGGAGGATGAGCAATGCGAAAAACAGTCCTAGTGATACAAAGCCAACACCTTTGGAAATCGGGAAATTCATCCTTGAATCATCCTTGGCAGTGGGGGATTTCAAAATAAAAAATCCTAGAATACCAGAAATGATAATCACGATAACTTGGGTAAAAGCTGTTTGCCATAATAAAGTAGCTGCTAATGCAAATAATGCAATGGTTTTTCTCGGCAAATCGGGGGTCAGTTTTTGTGCCATCCCTAATACGGCATGCGCGACAACAGCGACTGCAACGATTTTCAGGCCATGAATCCAGCCCGCATCAGCAATATCAAACCCCTGGAGGATCAGCGCAAATACAATGAGAGCCAATACGGAAGGGAGGGTAAAGCCGGTGAACGATAGCAATCCGCCTAAAAGTCCGCCCCGCATTAACCCCACACCGATGCCTACCTGGCTGCTCGCTGGACCGGGGAGGAACTGGCATAATGCAACTAAATCCGCATAGCTTTTTTCGTCCATCCATTTCCTGCGGCGAACATATTCTTCATGAAAATATCCTAAATGGGCAACTGGACCGCCAAATGAGGTGAGTCCTAATCTTGTTGAGACGAGCAGGATTTCCAGGAGTGATGATTTACTCCTTTTTTCTGACGTTTGAGCAAGTTTCACTATTAATCTCCTCTTGGAAAAGTATTTTTGGTCAAAGCCGGTTTATCTAACATCCTCTATGGAATTTCTTCTTTGTTTATATTCAAAAATCAATAACGAATTCGATATCATTTTAACCTAACTTATTAAAAAATCGAAGTTAAAACATAGTTGGATTTATAAGGGAAGATTTTTCAGCGTAATGAGGATTATTACTGCTAACAGAGAATTTTAGTTTATGATCATCCGTTCAAATTAGATGTTAAATACACAAGGGAGTATAATGAGCGTAGGACAACCTTTCAAGGTTTAATCTTATGCTTTTTTGTTAAGTAGGGAATTATAAGTGCATACATTTAATCAGGATGGTGTAACGATGACTCAGAAATTTTTTTCAAAAATGATAAAAATCGGCGGAACAGCCTTGATTTCGATCTTTGCCATCATGTTTGTTCTCGGGTTCATAATTGGAGAAACGGACTTGATGAGTGAACTTTATAAGAAAATGGGCACAATGGCAGAAATCGCCGCGATTGCAGCTATTGCTTTATGGGTGATCAGGCTAGCATTTATCGAGCTCAAGAAACGAAAATTCACGTATATAAAATGGGTTCAGCTTGGATTCAAAATGTTGAGAGAGCATCACATCATCATCGGCTGGGTTGCCTTTTCCGCCGCACTTGCTCACGGTTCCTACTTTTTCCTGCAGACATCAGAAGAAGCGGAGAGCATTTACAGCGGACTTGCCACACTAATTGGATTTGCCATTCTTGTTTCTTTTGGCTTTGTTTTAAATAAATGGGGCAAGGGGAAAGAGTATTTACGCTTTAAAAAAATCCACCAGGCTTTTGCCATTGTCTTCGGCATTGCCCTCGGAATTCATTTGCTGTTCGGATAAGTAAAGGTTATGTAGAGCATACAGTAAAAATCTGTATGCTTTTTTCTATTCCTGACAAAGCATAGTTTGCCGCCAAGTTGGACACTTATAAGTGGTAAGGCATTAAATCCAACTTAAAAGGATGTCATTATGGCTCTTGCGATTTATATATCATTAACAATCCTGCTGTTGCATTTCGCCTATTACATCAGGAAACCGCTGAACTTTCTGCAGAACTCCCTTATCTTCATGGTGATTGCGATTATCACGCGCCAATGTCTGACGGTGATGGGGTTTGAATGGAAGTTATATAAACTGACGGAAGATGACTGGCTGTTTGTTTGTCTGGTATTGTGCCGCGATATTTTGACGCCGATGGTTACCGTGATATTTTGCAATTATTATTTGCGCCGTGATTTCTGGTTCTCTAAATTGGCTGCATTTGTTATATGTCTGGCCGCCTTGCTGGGATTGAACTATATGGCAGTCCGTTTTGGGATCATCACTTACATACGCTGGAACTTTGAATTTACGGCATTGCTGAACACTCTTTTTTTGCTGGTGGCTCTTGGTCTCGTGAAATTGATTTCATTCATTCAAATATGGGAGAAACGCCAAAATGAAAGTTTATGACCATGGATTTAATGAAAACGAATGGTTTGTGATTGCCAGCATTCTTGTGATGAATCTGGCAATTTGGCTTGCTCCCAGGATCTTTTCAAAATTAGAAGCACTTGGTTATTATATCTTTGGCATATACATCGGCTTGTTTTACGACCATACAATCAGTATTAAGCCATGGGACTTTTACGATGTAAATGATTCTTCTTCCTATCAGTTCATCGATTTCCTGAGCTATATTATGTACGGTCCTTATGGCTATTTCTTTCTTTATTTTTATAAAAAATGGAATGTTAGGGCCCTCCGAACGATTCCTTATATTCTCGTTTGGTCTTCATTTTCCGTACTTATGGAGTGGATTGGAGTCAAAGTTGGCCTTTTCCACTATGATAAGGGTTACAGAATGTACTGGTCATTTCCGATTTATCTGTTCTCCCAGACCTTGATGGTTATTTTTTATCATCTCGTTGTCAGAAATAAAAACACTGAGGCTTAAAATTATGGAAAATATATGAAAGTTCAAATATAATTTAATGACTAAGTACATGCTGAGAGGTTCGGAATATGGTTAAACAGGGTACGTTGCGCTTAGCGCAGGTGGTTGGACAATACATAATTGGGGTTTTTATTTTTATACTCATTGGCAGTTTGCCCGTTCTATTAAGAGACCTGGAATTTGATATGAATGGTTATATCACTAGCATCAAGGAGCTCGTGGTTAAAATCTTCACATTAAGCAGCCTGACTTATGATGGAGAGCATGAGATGCTGCCGGCGATTATAGACCGATATTTCTACTCTTTAAAAACATTAAGTCTATCCTTCATTTTTGCTGTAATCCTTGCATTCATCCTTTCCTACATCATCGTTCTCTTCCTGAAAAATAAAAAAGACTATGTTTTAAGTTTTATAGAAATTGTCCGGACAGTACCGGATATCGTAGGAATTTTCCTGCTGCAGTCGGTATTCATCTGGATGAATAAGGCCTATGGAGTGAAATTCGTGCAAACCGTTTCGCTCGGGTCCGAAAACCAGGCATTCCTGCTGCCGCTCTTGTCCTTGAGTATGCCGATTTTCTTGTTCCTCACACAGGTCATTGTGCTGAAGATTTTTGAGGAATTGGACAAGCAGTATATCGCCTTTGCAAAAGCAAAGGGACTATCGTTTCTTTACTTGCTCAACATTCATGTCATCCGGAACATTCAGCATGATTTGCTCGGCCACCTTAAGACCATTATCTGGATGATGCTCTCCACGCTTGTCATTGTGGAGTATATTTACAATATAGACGGCTTGATGATGTTCAATATCAAACACGTTTCGATTGAGTTATTTGTGTTCACTTGTATCTTATTTTTTACACCGTTTTTCATCCTTTATAGATTCATAGATTTACGCCGGTAGATCGGGAAGGTACATACGATGGCCACATTATTAAAAACAAAGAAGTTTATTTTTGGGGCGTCATTCCTGGTGATCTTGATGACGCTAAGTATTTTGAATACCGTTTTAAATGACGGGAAAATCAGGCAAAAGCAATTTTTTTATGATGAAAACGGCAATCTGGAAAAAGCTCCTCCCTTTGAGCCGTTCGATGTCTTTCCGCTTGGCTCGGATATGTATGGGTATGATATCCTCCATACAGTTATTGAAGGAGCGAAGTTTTCGATTGGCATTACCTTGATCGTCGCGCTTTTCCGGCTGCTGTTTTCAGTTTTCTTCAGTTATATACTGTTTCGGATACCTGCCCGAGGTTTCAAATGGTTAAAAAGCCTGTCAGAGCCGTTATCGTTTTTTCCGCAGACGCTGATTGCTTATTTTTTGCTGAGGACGGTTGTCCTTTATACGGCGGAAGGATTCCATCATCCGTTTTGGGTAAGGGCAGTGTATGAATTTCTTATTTTAATCATGGTCGCCTTGCCAGCGCTGACGGTCCAGCTGGCCGATCAAAAGCGCAGAGTATGGAACGAAGAGTTCGTCGAAGCGGCCGTCACTCTTGGTGGCAGCAAGCGGCATATCTATTTTAAGCATATCCTGCCACATCTCTATGAGGAGTGGATTTTGATTTTCGGACAGCAGTTCCTGCAGGTGCTGACCCTGCTCGTCCATCTTGGTGTTCTGAAGGTATTGTTTGGCGGGACCGTTCTCGGATTCGGTTTTGGCGGAGGCGATCCCCCATCATCCGTCACACATGAATGGTCCGGCCTGATCGGGTTAAACACTCGATTCCTGATGACCAACGAATGGATCATCTACGTCCCAATCCTGTTTTTTACACTCACTGCGCTTAGCGTGGCGATGATCAATAAAGCCTTGAGTGATTGGTTCAGCCAGAAGGAAATGGTGAGGAAGAACAGAGGGATATAAAGTTTATATAACACTTTCGTACTACTAAAATAACCCGTTTGTTGAATAGTATTGTGGGTAGGCAACTGGCATAATAAGCTTTAACAAAACTCTCTTATAGAGTTTGGCCCACCATTGGCTAGTGGCACCCCCATTCGGCCAGTGAGTGGGTTTTATTTGTGTTTTAGGAAATCCCACGCTAAAATTAATTAATTGAAAATTCTAAACTTTAGGAGGGTCAAAGTTTGAAGCAGGTACTACCGCAACAAAGGGAAAATTACTCCAAGCTTTTTATGACAACGATTTCCCTGATTGGCTGGACTCTGATTCTTTATTCCTTTGTAAAATTGGATTCAGTGAGCGACCCGATTGTGTTAGCACTTTTATTTATTTTTCTGCTGATTAGCGAGTACTATCCGATGCCAGTATGGAGGGGGCATACAGCCATAACCTTTCCAATCATCTATGTACTCTTTTTACTTTATGGCTTTTCTTATACCGCTTTAATTTACGCATGTGCGGTGCTGGCAGTAAACATCGTCCATCGCAGGCCGCTCAGAACCGTATTCTTTAATCCAGCCCAGCTTGCGCTTAGTTTTTACGGAGCAGTTTTGCTGCTTCCGCTTATTGAGCCATTCCTTGAAAAGATGCCTCTTCCACCCATCATGGAAGGAATCTTCGAATACTCCATTCTGTTAGCAGTCTATCTAGTGATCAATAACGTGATTGTTGACCTTGTTCTCGTAATCCGGCCACAGCGCTATTCATTTAAATTGTGGAAGCATAAAACCCTGACTGAGTTGAACAGCGCCGCTATTTCTTTGGTATACGGTATCACACTTTATGTGGTAGGCAGCCAAAACCGCGGCGAAATCGATGTCTTTGCCTACTTTTTCTTCTTTTCACCACTTGTGGGAATTTCCCTTTTAAGTGCAACGATCGCCAGGCTGAAAAAAGAAAAGAATCGCCTCAAAATGCTTTTTTCCATCACGACAGAATTGAACCAAATGCTGCCGGCCCAGGACTGGCTTTCCGCTTTGAGTGGAAGCTTCAATGAACTCATCGGGGCAGAGGCCAGTCTTTTGTGGATTAAAAAAGAAGGCGAGTGGGAGCTTTGTTTTACAGATGGAAGGGTTGTTCCTGGCTGTGTTATGCAGCGTGGTGCTTTGGAGGAATTTGAACATATGAAACACCCGATCATTTATAATGACCGAAAAACAAATGGAGGGGCGGCGGCTGATTGTTTTGAAGAGGATGTAAAAGCCTTCGTTTATACACCGCTTGTCATCGAGAATGAAACGATCGGGATGTTCATTATTGCCAGAAGCAGGACGAAGAGCTTTGAGGGTGACGATGTCCAATCCATTGCGACATTGGCGAACCAGCTTGCGGTCATTATCAAGACGCGTATGCTTTTTACAGAAAAAGAAAAGCGAATTGTGCTTGAGGAACGGAATCGAATTGCCCGGGACATCCATGATGGGGTAGCCCAGACACTCGCTGGAGCGGTAATGAAGCTGGAGACGGCTGGCAAGAAATTCAATAGGAATCCAGAAGAGACGAGGAAGTTAGTCGACGAAAGTGTCCTTGGTCTCAGGGACAGCTTGAGGGAAGTCCGCGAATCGATTTATGCCCTCAGACCTTATCCAACCGAGAGAGCCAGCCTGACAGAAGCGATATTAAGAAAAATAGAAGCAGTCCAAAAGGAGTATCAGCAAGTAATCGAATTTGAGATTAGAGGCCAGGAGCATGAACTCAGTCCAATGGTGGAAAAAGTCCTGTTTGATACCTTCCAGGAAAGCATGCAAAATGCGATCAAACACTCACAGGCATCCAAAATTGAACTTCTCCTAAGCTACCAATCTGAACATATACTATTGAAGATCAAGGATGACGGCCGTGGGTTTTCGCTGTTCCATGCAATGATTAAAGCCAGGAATGAGCCGCATTTTGGGATTCTGCAAATGAATGACGCTGCTGAGAAAATCAACGCTACCTTGCAGATCGACAGCAAGGAAGGCACAGGAACGGAAGTATCGATTACGGTCCCAAGAATGGGAATTGAGGGAGGAAGCATCAATGATCAGGCTCATGCTAGTGGATGACCATGCCGTCCTTCGCGACGGCTTGCGCAATATAATATCAGTCGTGGAAGATATTGAGGTTGTCGGAGAGGCAGTTTCCGGTGATGATGCCCTAGACCAGGTGGAAAAGTGCCAGCCTGATATGATTTTAATGGATATCAACATGCCTGTGAAAAACGGTGTAGAAGTAACGGGGATATTGAAAAGGAAGTACCCGCATATCAAGATTCTGATCCTAACTATGCATAGCCACGAGGAATATTTCATGTCTGCCATCCGGGAGGGAGCAGATGGCTATTTATTGAAGGATGCCCCCTCTGACCAGGTCATCGAGGCCATCCGGACAGTAGCCGGCGGTGAATCCGTCATCCATCCATCGATGACAAAGAAACTCCTCGCCTTCCACCAGCAAAAACAAACCGAGCAAGAGGACACCACCCTGACCGAGCGCGAAAAGGAAGTCCTTCTCTGCCTGGTAGAAGGTCTCAGCAACAAAGAAATCGCCGACCGCCTGTTCATCAGCGACAAAACCGTCAAAATACACGTCAGCAAAATCTTCAAAAAACTAAACGTCAAAAGCCGGTCCCAAGTCATCATTCACGCCGTCCAGCACCAGCTCGTCCCAATCC